>JAYVTU010000034.1:0-7173 GCA_043788485.1 Planctomycetota bacterium | reverse complement strand
CAAGCCGTGACCACCCGCCCTCCCGCGGTGAAAGACCTGTATGTGTCCCCAAAACACAACCAGTAGTAATCACTTGAGTCAAGCAGCTACCCAGAAAATATTTTGCGCGTCTCACCGGGGCCTCACGGCCCCGGCTACCCAAAGTGCTGGCCCTTCGGGCCGCGAGGCATGTCGCATTCAGTCGTAGATTTCTTGCACGTATCCGTAACCGAGTGCATCTGCGAGCCGTTTGACCATTGCGAGGCATGATGTCGCCGTATTGTTTGGGTGGGGATGAACCTCGATGGCTTGGTTTTCCCATACGTCGAAATGCAGATGGCGCTCGGGATCGCGACCGTAAACAAGAAAGCTCGTCGATCTCGTTGTGGGGATTTCACGAAAATCTTTCAAGATATGTTCTGGTGCGCCGACGTCGATTAGTTTTTGAAGTTTAAGAGCGGCGTTTCTGCGAGGTTCGTCGGGACTCATTCCATGAACCGGAAACGCTTTTGTTATGCGTGCAATTACTTCATCGAATGGCAACCACGAAGTCTCGTCGTGTGGCTTCATCACATAAAAGTAGTAACGGATCATGGTGTTTTGAGCGAATAAAGAGGTGAGATCAAATCTTCTTCAGCGCCATCGCATGGAACGGCCTTCCTTCGCGGCGGTATTTGCGTTCGAAGTTGGTGCCGACGACTTCGCCTTCGCCGGCGGCGGGGGGGCGTTCGAAGGGGATTTCCTGGAACACATCGGTGACTTGGGCGGCGTGGTTTTGGATCCAGGCGAAATAGTCATCGTGATCGGTGACCATGCGGAGGATTCCGCCGGACTGGAGGACGCGGTGGAGTTGGCGGAGGAAGGGGGCCTGTAACGTGCGGCGTTTGTTCTGGCGGGCTTTGGGCCAGGGGTCGGGGAAGTAGACGTGCGCTTCGCGGAAGAAGGCATCGGGGACGTACCAGGTGACGAAGACGACGGCGTCGTGGCGCAGCAGGCGGACGCCATGCAGCTCGTGACGCCGCGCGCGGTCCGCGGCGAAGCGCCAGAACTGCTTGGCCCACTCGATGCCGAGGTAGTTCACATCGGGGAAGTGCGCGGCCTGCTGGACGAGGAATGTGCCTTTGCCGGAGCCGATCTCGAGTTCGAAGGGGAGATCGCGGCGATCAGCGGGCCAGAGCTCGCGGATGTCATAGCGCGTCGTCTCGGGCGTTTGGCCGAGCGGCGGGAGTTGTTCCTGTAGGATGCCGAAGTCCTCGGGGTTCAGGCTTCGACCGTGTGAGAGGCTGAGGCTCATGGTCGGGATTCTAGCAGGGGAGGTTTAACCGCGAAGGCGCGAAGGACGCGAAGAAGAAGGGGAAATTTTTTGACAGGATGAACATGATAGGCAGGATTTGGGAGGTGTAGGAAGAGATCAAAATGAGCTTCCCTTCATCATCCTGTTTGTCCTGTTGATCCTGTCAAAAATTCTTTCTTCTTCGCGTCCTTCGCGCCTTCGCGGTTAAAGAATGCCATCGTGGTTAAAACAGCAGCGTCATCTGGATGAAGCGCCAGAGGTGGCGGCCATAGCGCTGGGCGATGCTGGCTTGGCCGACGTCGAGGCGGGCGCGGCCGGTGGGGTTGGCCAGGGCGAGTTGGGGGCTCAGGCCGTTGAGCGTGAGCGGGGCGGTGACGTGGAAGATGTGGTTCTTCTTGGCTTCGTCGGGCTGGGAACTGGGCGAGAGCGAGAGCAGGTCGCGGACCTCGGTGCGCTGCTCGATGTCGGGCCAGGGACGGGAGAGGAAGGTGACGGGGACGGGGCGGCCGCCGCGGACGGATTCCTCGACGAGCGAGACATCGGATTCGCTGAGGTCCACGATGAGATCGAAGCGGCTCAGGTCGGCGATGCGCATGATGACATCGCCTTCGCTGACGTTCATGCCTTCGAATTGCTGCGGGCGTTCGGTGAGGACGACGCCATCGATCTGGCTGCGGATCTGGGCGCGGTCGATCTGGGCGCGGAGGGCTTTGGCTTTGATCTGCAGCTGCTCGCCGCGGAGCTGGGCGGCGGTGTTGGCGGGGCGGTCGCCCTTGATGAACGCGGCCTCGGCTTCGACTTCTTCACCGCGGATGCCGGTGAGCGTGCGCGCTAGGTCGAGCTGAAGGTCGGCATCGTCGAGTTGAAGGAGCAGATCGCCTTTCTTGACGCTCTGACCGGTGGTGACCTTCACCGAGACGATTCGCCCGGCGAACGGCGCCGCGGATGTGGCGGTGTGCGCCGGTTCGAGCTTCGCTTCGCCGCGGACGACCATGGCGACGGGCATGATGAAAAGGGCGTAGATGATGGCGGCGGTCAGCGCGATGGCGCCGAGGATTTTCGCGGTGTAGCTGATCGGCTTGTCGCGGACGGCGGCGAGGAGGGCGCTGGTCCGGCGGAGCGGACGGCGGCGCCAGTCGATGGCGGCCTGGAGGATCGGGCCGGAGTGGTGGCAGAGGTCCTGCTGGATGGAGCTTTTGGCGGAGGCCTGATCGGCATCGGCGTATTCGGCGAGCATGACGCCGACGACGTCGTGGCCGGCGCGGATGGGCGTGACGCAGAGCGCGCCGGCGCCGCCGAGGCTGAAGATCTGTTCGAGGAGCGGATCGAGGGCGGCTTCATCGTCCTCGAGCTTCTGGCCCTTGGCGAAGGACATGGGGACCTGCCGGCTGCGGACGGTGTCGGCGATCATCTCGACGGCGCGGACGAGGACGGCTTTGCGGTTGATCTCGATGGCATCGGAGAAGCCGACGGAGCCGGTGGCATCGCCCGCGCCCCAGTAGCCGACGACGGCGATGCGCTGGGCGTGCAGCAATGCGCGGCCCTGGTTGGCTAGCTCGTGGATGAGATCGGCGGGGTCGGTGATGGCGAGGAGTTGATGCGTCGAGCGGAGCAGTGCGGCGGAGCTGGCGGCGTCTTCCTGGAGCACCTGCGACTGTCGCCGCGCGAGGTACATTCCGGCGGCGCGGGCGCCCTGCTGCGCGAAGGCGACATATTGGCGGTAGAGCTTGGGATCGAGTTCGGCGGGCTCGATGAGGTGGAGGACGCCGAGCACTTTGCCCATCGCGTCGATGGGGATGTAGAACTGGGTGGTGTGCAGGAGCTCGGTGCCCTTGAACTCGATCTGATCGGGGGCGGCGATGGCGGGCTTGGACTGCTGGAAGGTTTGATTGAGGACAGAGGCGACGGCGGGTAGCGGCTTTCCATCGGCGCCGGCGGCGGCGTTGCTGAGCGGGCCGATGCGTGCGACGGAGGTGAAGCTGCGTTGGCCGGGCTCGCCGCCGGGTGTGGGCATGAAGGCGGTGGCGCCGAGTGCGGTGGTGGTGCGTGCGAGGGAGCCGACCATCTGCTTGAGGACTTCGCTGGGCTGCTCATCGGAGGTCGAGAGCTGCTCGAAATCACGCAGGGCCTGCTGGACGCGCTGCTGGACTTGATCGGTGGCTTGGCTCATGTAAGCTGTGGGGTTGGGTCAGCCCGCGGTGGCGGGGGATGGAAGCAAGTGATTTGGAGACAAGCTTATGCGTCAGCCCGGGTTCATCGGCCGGTCGGTCATCGTCGCCGCTTTGGCATTCGCGGTGGGGGGCGCATCGCTGACCTTATCGGCTTTCGCCGAGCCCACGGTAGACATTAAGGATAGCAGCGGATCGGCGGCTTCGTCCACCCCCTCGCCGACCTTCAAGCCCCTCGACCAGCGCCTCCGCGGGCTCGTCAAACCCGTCAAGCAGGTGACGCTGACCGCTCCGCTGGAGGGCATCGTCAAGCAGATCCTCGTCAAGCAGGGCCAGCGCGTGAAGCTCGGCGACCCGCTGGTGCGCCTCGACGATGAGCTGCAGGTCACGACCGTCGAGATGGCCAAGCTCAAGAGCGAGGACCGCACGGACCTCCGCAAGGCCGAGCTCCAGCGCGACGAGGCGCAGGTCCAGCTCGATCAGATGGAGGAGCTGCTCAAGCTCAACGCGGCCAAGGAATGGGAAGTCCGCAAGCTGCGCGTGCAGCGCGATGCGCTGATCGCGGCCGTCGATGCCGCCAATTACCAGATCACGCTCGCCAAGGTGAACCTCGAGCTCGAGCGCAAGAAGCTCGAACGCTACAAGCTCGTCGCACCGTTCAGCGGCGTGATCCTGCGCATCCCCGTCGAAGAGGGCAGCACGGTCAACAGCAACGACCAGGTCATCTCCGTCGCCCAACTCGACACGCTCAACGCCGAGCTCTTCCTGCCCGACAGTCTCTACGGCAAGCTGGAGATCGGCAAGGAATACCGCCTCGCCGCCGAAGCCCCGGTGGACCGCGAGCTCGTCGGCAAGCTGACCGTCGCCGAGCCCGTGTTCGACACCGCGAGCCACACATTCCGCTGCGTGCTGGAGATCCAGAACGTCGGCGAGAAGCTGCCGGCGGGGTTCAATGCGCGATTGGTTTGGCCGCAGCCTTGATGTGTTGATTTCTCATGCCCAAGCCCAGCCCCGTCATCACGCGTGAGCAGGAAGCCGACCGGCTCATCGCCATGTTCGGCGACACTCCGGCGGCGGCGTCGCGCATCATGGAGGCGCTGGAGCGCAGCTTCGCCGTGCTGCACAACCGCGCGAATCTGCTGCTGGGCCTGTGCGGCGTGATCGTCACGACCACCGGCTTCTCCGGCCGACTCATCGCCGGCACCAGCACGCTCAGCCAGTGGCTCGTCATCCTCGGCGTCTGCTTCGCCATGGTCGCCGCGGTCATCGTCGTCTTCGGCGTCCTGCACATCCGCTGGCTCAGCATGCACGTCGGCGAGCTCGTCCGGCCCTGGCTGCTGACCTGCCTGACCTACCGCGACGTCAAGACGAGCTATTACCGCATCGCGATGGGCTTCCTGCTCATCGGCCTGGCGTTTTACCTGGCGGCGATCGCCGTGATGCTCCTGCACCCGACGCTCGCGCCGCCGCTGCCGACGGTGCGGTGAGGTTCCCACCGCTTGCGGCAACAACCGGAGGCAACGCCGATGCAATCCGACGCCAAGACCGTCCCCGCGTATCTCAAGCAACTCCCCGTCGAGCGGCGTGCGGCGCTGACCAACCTCCGCGCGATGATCAAGCGCCTCGCCCCGTCACTCAAGGAAGTGATGGCGTATGGCATGCCCGCTTTCGCGCGGGACGGTGAGCCGCTCATCGCGCTGGCGTCTCAGAAGCATTACATGGCGATCTACATCTGCTACAGCCCGGTGATGAACCGCTACCGCAAACAGCTGGCGAAACTCGATGTGGGCAAGGGATGCATCCGTTTCAGACACTATGCCGACCTGCCGCTGGATGTGATCGAGAAAATGATCGCAGAAGCGGTGTTGACGGGTTAACGGGTTAACGAGTGAGGCGGGGGCACTGATGGGCCCCTGATGCCTTGTAAGCCTTCACACGCCCAACCCCACATCACTCCAGCGGTCTCGTTGGTCGACCGCCCAACCCGTTAACCCGTTAACTCATTAACGAGGTTCAGTGCAGCATCGCGTAGAGCCGCTCGATGCGCTTGGACATCGGCGGATGCGTGGCGAAGGCGGAATCGACTTCGGTGTCGCCCGCGGCGTGGAGGATCGGGTTGACGATGTAGAGATGCGACGTCGCCTTGGAGGCGCCGGCCAATTCGTGCTCGTCGGCCTGGAGCTTGAGCAGCGCATCGATCAGCCCCTGCGGATTTCGCGTCAGCTCCACGGCCCCGGCGTCGGCCATGTACTCGCGCTGCCGGCTCACCGCCAGTTGCAGCAGCTGCGCGATGATCGGCGCGACGACGGCGAGGATCAGCGCCACGACGATCGCGACGATGATCAGCACGCCGCCGCCTTTGCTGTCGCTGTCGCTGCTGCTGGAGCGCCGCCCCGAGCCGCCGAAGCGCACGACCTGCCACGCCATATCGCTGGCCAGCACGATCAGGCCCGCCATGGTGGCGAGCATCATCGTGAGCCGGATGTCGTAGTGGCGGACGTGCGCCATCTCATGCGCGAGAACGCCCTGCAGTTCATCGCGTGTCAGCCGCTGGCGCAGGCCGGTCGTGATGGCCACGGCGGCGTGCTGCGGATCGCGGCCTGTGGCGAAGGCGTTGAGAGCCTCGGATTCGATGAGATAAACCGCGGGCATCGGCACACCCGCAGCGATGGAGAGTTCCTCGACGACGTTGAAGAGCTGCGGGTCCTGCGGCTTCTCGATCGGCTGCGCGCCGCTCATGGACAGGAGCGTCGCCGCTCCGCCGTAGTAGCTCCAGCATGTGACGGCGGCGGTGATGCCGAGCGAGACGATGAGCGAAAGCGCGATCGCGCCGTTGCTGGGCCTGACGCCGGCGAAGGCGATCATCAGGAAGATCGCGCCCATGACGGTCGCGATCGTCACGCAGCCCATGATGAACACGAGCAGCGCGGTGCTGCGCTTGTTCTGCGCGATGAGATCGCGGTAGGTGACGCCGGGCGGATAGACGTGGATGTTGGGGGCGAGGGGCATCGTGCGTTAGAACTGCACCTTCGGCGCGACGCGTTCGGTCGCCGGGGTTTCGAGTTCGAAGAACTGGCGGACCTGGAAGCCGAAGGTGTTGGCGATGAGGTTGCCGGGGAACTGCTGGACGGCGGTGTTGTAGGTGCCGACGACATCGTTGTAGAACTGGCGGGAGAAGCCGATCTTGTTCTCGGTGCCCGCGAGTTCTTCCTGGAGCGCGGAGAAGTTTTCGTTGGCCTTGAGCTGCGGGTAGGCCTCGGAGAGCGCGAAGACCTGGCGCAGGGCGCCGGTGAGCATCGTCTCCGCGGCGGCCTGGTCCTTGACGCTGCTGGCGTCGATCGCCGTCTGCCGCGCCTTGATGACCGCTTCGAGCGTACCCTTCTCGTGACCGGCGTAGCCCTTGACGGTCTCGACGAGATTCGGAATCAGGTCGTAGCGGCGTTTGAGCTGGACGTCGATCTGCGACCAGGCGTTGTCCACGTTGACGCGCTTGGAGACCAGACCGTTGTAGATGCCGATGATGAAACCGGCGACCATCAGGACGATGAGCAGGACGACGCCGAACATGATGACAATCGCGAGACCCATGGCGTGAACCCCTTTTAATGGATTGGCTGATTCTAGCCGTTTGCCGCATATACCCTACCAGATCGCTTGCGCCGCGGATGCGAGAAAGGGGCCGGGGTGTTGCAAAAATGACGGGGAAATTCGGGGTGCCACTGGTCGGCGGTT
>JAYVTU010000033.1:0-32126 GCA_043788485.1 Planctomycetota bacterium | reverse complement strand
CCCAGCCCTCTCCCTGGGAGGGAGAGGGAGTCGTGCACAACAATCTCCCCGCGCGTTACGATGATCGCATGCCCGCCACCTTCCCCACAACTCGGCTCGAAGCCTTCAGCGATGGCGTCCTCGCCATCATCATCACCATCATGGTCCTCGAACTGAAGGTGCCGCACGAAGCCTCCCATTTCGATGATCTCGCGCCCCTCTTCCCCGTCTTCCTCAGCTATCTCCTGAGCTTCATCTACGTCGGCATCTACTGGAACAATCACCACCACCTCATGCAGGCCACCCACCACATCACCGGGGGAATCCTCTGGGCCAACCTCCATCTCCTCTTCTGGCTCTCCCTCGTCCCCTTCGTCACCGGATGGATGGGCGAGAACCATTTCGCCCCGGCCCCCACCGCGCTCTACGGCGTCGTCCTTCTCCTCTGCGCCATCGCCTACCTCATCCTGCAGACCGTCATCCTCCGCGCGCACAGCGACAAATCCGTCATCAGCCGCGCCGTCGGGAGCAAGGATTTCAAGGGCAGACTCTCGCCCTTCATCTACGCCGCCGCGATCGGCCTCTCGTTTCTCAACGCGTGGATCGCCGGCGCCCTCTACGCCCTCGTCGCCCTCATCTGGCTCGTCCCCGACCGCCGCATCGAACGCGCCATGACCGAGACAAAAGGCCGCAACCCGTCGGGCGAATAGAGGTTTTGTTTCGCCTTGTTTCCCAGGGCCAAGGGCCCACCCCATACCAGCGTGGGGCAACGCCCCACGTCCGCGACCCCACAATATTTCCCAAGGGCCAACGGCCCGCCCTATTGTTCGGTTCTCAACGCCAACGCAAAACGTAATAGATCGGGCCGTTGGCCCTCAACCGATCACGCGACCCAACATCGTGGGGCGTTGCCCCACGCTGGTATAAAACGGGCCGTTGGCCCTGAACCCAATGCGACCAACACTACCGAACGTATTCAATCCCACACATACGCCTCATCGAACTCGACGCCGTATTTTTGGAGGAACATCCGAAACTCCTCCTGAAATGTCCGCTTCCGATGGTGCTCTTCCTGATTGTCGATGTACGCAACGAGGGCGTCCAAATCCGTCGGGCCGACAGAGAAGCATCCGTATCCGCGCTGCCACGAAAAATATTCAAGCGCGGTTGATTGTGTCTTGAGCCACTTCGACGACGACGTTTTCAATTGTTCGATGAGGTCCGCGATGGTCAATGTGCGTGAGAGTCGGATGGCCAGATGAACGTGATCCGTCACGCCACCCACGCGATACGCTTCACACCCCGCGTTGCGCGCGACTGTCGCGAGATAACCGTGAAGTTCGGGACGGATCGCGGTGTCCAAAAAAGGTTGGCGTTCCTTCGTGCTGAAGACCACGTGAATCACGACAAAACTCAATGATTGAGGCATGACACTTCCTTTCAGGGCCAAAGGCCCGCTTTATACCAGCGTGGGGCAACGCCCCACGTCCACGGACCAACAATATCCAAAGGGCCAACGGCCCGCCCTATTATTGTTTCGCCAACGCACCGCCACAACCGCAATAGATCGGGCCGTTGGCCCTCCACCGTCACACGGCCCAACGTCGTGGGGCGTGGCCCCACGCTGGTATGAAACGGGCCGTTGGCCCTGAAGAAAAAAAACCGCGGCCGAAAACGGCCGCGGTTGCCCGAACATTATTGTGGATCGCCGGTGGCGGCGGATGATGGCGGGTTACGGCTCTTCTTCCTCGAACTCGGTGTCGCGTGTGGACATCTGGGCCTTGAGGCGGGCGAGGATGCTCGAGTGCATCTGGCTGACGCGGGATTCGGAGAGGTCGAGCGTCGTGCCGATCTCCTTCATCGTCATCTCTTCGTAGTAGTAGAGCACGACGATGAGGCGCTCGGCGCGGGTCAGGCCCTTGGTGATGAGGTCCTTGAGGTCGCGCTTCTGCACGACGGTCAGCGGATTGACCTGGCGGTCGTCCTTGACGACGTCGATCTCGCGGACGTCCTTGTTCGAGTCGGTCTCGTACCACTTGCGGTTGAGCGAGACGACGCCGGTCGGGCCCGAGTCCTTGCGGAGCTTCTCGAACTCTTCCTGGCCGACGCCCAGGGCTTTGCATATCTCCTGATCCGTGGCGGGCCGACCGAGCTCCGATTCGATTTTCTTGCGGGCGCCCTCGACCTTCGAGGTGCGGCTTCGCACGAGGCGCGGGACCCAGTCCATGGCGCGGAGCTCGTCGAGGATGGCGCCGCGGATGCGTGGGGCGCAGTAGGTTTCAAATTTAACCTTGCGCTCGAGATCGAAGGAATCGATCGCGTCCATCAGGCCGAAGATCCCGGCCTGCTTGAGGTCGTCGACATCGACTTCATCGGGGAGCTTGGTGTGGATGCGCTCGGCGTTGTAGCGCACGAGCGGCAGGTATTTCTGCAGGAGGAAATTGCGGATCTCCTCCGTGCCGGTCTTGGCGTATTCGGCCCAGACCTCGTCGATCGGGCGTTCGGCGAGAGGTACGAATTTTGTTGCGACGGCGGTTGCGGTTTTGCGTTTTGTTGGCATGGTCGAGTCCTTGACCTTTCTTGCGTACTGCGTTTTCTTTTTTGCCCATCCTTGGGCAGTGTGTCGTGCGCCCTCCGGCGTGCGACTTCAAGTTCGATTGTGAATCACGCGGCAACCTTGCCGCTCGTCCGCGCGGATGCGGGAGCGGCGGTGCTGGGCTCAGCCGTTTCGCTCGGCGCTTCCTGAGCGGTGGCGATCGGCGGCTCCAGCGGGTGTTCCTTTTTGTAGGTATCGACGTGCTCCTGCACGGCGCGCTGCGCGACGGCTCCGACGGCGAGCCCGATGATGTAGCAGACGAACATGGCGACGAGCGCGCGCGAGATCGTCGTCGAGGCGGGGTTGTCCACGGACAGACCGGCCAAGATTGCGGCCGCGAAGCCGATCAGGGCCAGACAGGATGCGACTATTTTCGTGGGCACGTTTGAGCGTTCCATCGCTGCAAAGCTGTGCGCAATCGCGTCGATCCATCGACGCGAGTCAACCTTACCCGGCGAGCCACGTGGCGACACGTTTGAGGAAGCCGCCGCCGCGGGGCTCCACCGCGTGCCGATCCAGTTTATGCGCCAGCTGCCTGATACACAAGCTTGCAGGTGCATCTGGAGCATCTAAAACGAAAGGAATTCTTCGGCGCACCGCGGCCGGGACGCGCGGGTCTGATAAAACGTACCCTGCATCGGCCAGGGAGACGCCCAGGAACCGGCGGCACACCGCGGCGACGCGCTCGTGAACCCGGCGCGCTTCGTCACGGTCACGGGCCATGTTCACCAGCAGGTTCACCGGCACGCCCTCGCGCTGGCGGCAGACGGACTTGATGACGGCATACGCATCGGTGATGGCGGTCGGCTCAGGGGTGGTGACAACGAGGATCTCGTCGGCGGCCAAGAGGAAGCTGAGCACATTCGGGCCGATGCCGGCGCCGGTGTCGATGAGCATCAGGTCGTATTCGCTCTCGAGTTGCCGGAGCATGCCGACGACGCGGGCGCGTTCGAATTCGCTGAGGTTGGCCATCTGGGCCAGGCCCGAGGCGCCGGGGATGAGCATGAACCCGCCGGGGCCCTCGACCATGGCTTCGGCGAGGCGTTTGCGACCGGCGATGACGTGGGCGAGATTCGTGCGGACGGCGACATCGCAGAGCACATCGGCATTCGCCATGCCCAGGTCGGCGTCGAGCAGGACGACGCGGCGGCCCATCGTCGCCAGACGCGCGGCGAGGTTCACCGAGACGTTGCTCTTGCCCACGCCCCCTTTGCCGCTCGTCACGGCAATGACACGCGCATTGCGGGCCTCTTTCGCGCCATTGTCTCGCGACTGCTCCATCATCGCCCTCAACTGTGTGGCCTGATCGTGATACATCAGAGCTTCTCCCCGAGGATAAGCCCGGCCAGACGCTCCGATCGTCCCGCTTCGATCTGATGCGGGACTTCCTGGCCCGTCGTGACATAGCTTAGCTGTTTGTTGACCTTCCGCACAACATTGAGCAGGACGCCGAAGTTCACCGCTTCATCGAGCTTCGTGAAGATGACGCGGTCGGTCCGCACGCTGCTGAAGCGGTTGGCCGCCTCCATGAGCACGCCCTGGCTCGACGTGCCCGACAGCACCAGGTGCACCTGATGCGGGTTGGCGACATCGAGGAATTCGTTGAGCTGCTTGAGCTTGATCTCGTCGCGCTGGCTCCGGCCGGCGGTGTCGATGAGCACGACGTCGCAGCCGCGGCACAGTGCAAGTTTTTCCCGCAGCTCGCCCGGAGTCATCGCCACGTGGACCGGGACCTGGATGATCTCGGCGTAGGTTTTGAGCTGGTCCACGGCGGCGATGCGGTAGGTGTCGATGGTGAGCATCGCCACTTTTTTCTTGTGGCGGAGCTTGAAGGTCGCGGCGAGCTTGGCGAGCGTCGTCGTCTTGCCGACGCCGGTCGGGCCGATGAGCGCGATGGTCAGGGGCCGGCCGTCGGCGGGGCGCGTGATGTTGCCCGAGACGAGCGAGCCGGCGTCGGAGGGGATGAGCTTGGCGATGCGTCGCTGCACAGCCTCGCGGATCGAGCGGACATCGCGGAGTTGATCGGGCGTCAGTTCTTCCTTGACGCCGTTGAGCACCTCTTCGGCGAGCTCTTCGCTGACTTCCTGCTGCAGGAGCGCGAGGTATTGCTGCATGAGGGCATCGGGAAGATCGGGGGCCGGAGCGGCGGCCTGACGGCGCATCATGCGGTCCACCATCCGGTGGATCTGCCGGACGTCTTCGGCGAGCTGCTCGGGGACGGCGGAGATGGCGGGCGATGCGGCCATGGCGGCGAGCGGGACGGTCGGCGAGGCGCTGCGGATGGCGTCGCCGAACGATTGCTCTTTCACGGGGGCGGCGGAAGCGGCGGGCCCCCCGGACATGTTGTAGGTGCGCTTGAGAAGCGGGTTGCGGGCGGCGGTCGCGCCGGCGGGCGCTTGAGCGGGGGCGCGGCCCGCGCCGGTCGATTCACGCCGGGCGCGCGAGAGGATCTTCACGTCGTTGGACGCCGTGATCTCGATGAACTGTTTGGCGCGGATCCCGAAGATCCCGCCGCGGCTCATCGTGCGGGTGTGGAGGATCACCGCGTCGGCGCCAAGCTCCCGCTTGACCATCGCCAGCGCCGCCGACATCGATTCTGCTGCATACGTCTTGATGTTCAATTCAGCACCCTTTCAAGTCTGTTGACCGAGCCGGTCCCGTCGCCTCCGGGGCCTCCCAGCTCTACGTGTACCAACCCCAGCGATTCCACTTCAACGCCCTTGCTCACTTCGTTGTAGCCCATCACCGCGACGTTCGGCAGGTGCGGCTCGAGAAGCTGACGCACCTGCGCCCGCACCTGCGGCGAGGCGAGCACCAGCGGATGATGCCCCGCCGCGATCAGCTTCTGCATCTCGGCGATCACGGCGGTCGTGATGCGATTGGCCACGGTCGGCGGCATCGTCATCGTCGTGCCCGCGGCGCCGCGCTCGATGTAGCCGCTGATCATGTCCTCGGTCGCCGGGTCGAGCGTGACGCAGCTCAGCCGGCCCTTGCCGGTCTCGGGGTCCGTCTGCAGATACTGATTGCAGATCGTCCGCCGCAGCGCGTTGCGCACGTACTCGGTGAGCACATCCAAATCTTTCGTCTTGCTCGACCAGTCGCCAAGCGTTTCGAGGATCGTCTCGAGATCGCGGATTGGCACGCGCTCGCGCAGAAGATTCTGCAGCACCTTCTGCAGGTCCGCGGGCTTGACCGACGCCGCCGTCTCCTCGACGAGCTTCGGGCTTTTCTCTTTGACCTGCGCGATGAGATGATTCGTCTCCTCGCGGCTCAGCAGCTCGTCGCCGTGCGTCTTGACCACTTCGGTGATGTGCGTGGCGAGCACGCTCGACGCATCGACGATCGTGTAGTTGAGCATCTCGGCCCGCTGCTTCTGATTCGCCTCGATCCACCACGCATCAAGCCCGAAGGCCGGCTCGCGCGTCTTGCTGCCCTCGATCGGCCCGCCCGCAAGGCCGCTGTCCATCGCCATGAATTTGCCGGGATAGACCAGGCCGTGCGCCACGGTGTTGCCACGGATCTTGATGTGATACTCGTGCGGCGGGAGCTGCATGTTGTCGCGGATTCGGATCGGAGGCACGACGAGGCCGAGTTCCACGGCGAGCTGCCGGCGAATCCCCGTGATGCGGTCGAGCAGATCGCCGCCCTGCTTCGCATCGACGAGCCGGACCAGACCGTAGCCGACTTCCAGTTCCATCGTGTCCACGGCGAGCAGTTTTTCGACGGGCTGCGGCGCCTGATCCTTCTGCTTCTTGGCCGCATCGGCGACCTTCTCGGCGGCGACTTTGTCTTTGCTGGTGCGCGAGATCAGGAACGCGAGGCCCGCCAGCGTCCCGGCGATGCCGAGCATCGGGATCATCGGCATGCCGGTGAACGCGAGGAGCACGAGGAATCCGGCTGTCACCGAAAGCGCGACGGGCTTGGCGGTCATCTGCTGCGTCAGTTCCTGCCCGAGGTCGGCGCGGCTGCTGGAGCGCGTGACGATCAGGCCCGAGCCGATCGCGATGATGAAGGCGGGGAGCTGCGTCACCAGGCCGTCGCCGATCGTCAGCTTGGTGAACGCCTTCATCGTGTCGGCGACGGGCCAACCCTTGTCGAACACGCCGACGGCGAAACCGCCGATGATGTTGATGATCGTGATGATGATGCCGGCGACGGCGTCGCCGCGCACGAATTTCGAGGCACCGTCCATCGCTCCGTAGAAGTCGGCCTCGTGAGCGATCGCCTCGCGGCGGCGTCGGGCCTCGCCCTCGTTGATAGTCCCGGCGTTGAGGTCGGCGTCGATCGCCATCTGCTTGCCGGGCATCGCGTCCAACGTGAAACGGGCGGCGACTTCGGAGATGCGCGTGGCGCCCTTGGTGATCACGACGAACTGCACGACGATCAGGATGATGAAGATGATCGTGCCAACGACGATGTTGCCGCCGTTGGCTCCGCCGGTGACGAACCCGGCGAACGCTTCGATGACCTGGCCCGCGACACCGGTGACTTCCTGCGGTGTCGAGGCGTGCGCGGAGAGGATGAGACGGGTGGATGCGACGTTGAGCACGAGGCGGAAGAGCGTCGTGGCCAGCAGCAGCGACGGGAACACCGAGAAATCGAGCGGGCTCTGCACGTAGATGGTCGTCAGCAGGATCACCGCCGACAGCGAGAGATTCAGCGAGATCAGCACGTCCATCACGAAGGGCGGCATCGGCACGATGATCACGGCGATCAGCGACACGATGCCGATCGGCACGATGAGATTGGCGTGCTTCCGCAGGCTCTGCACCCAGGCGGGAAAGACGAAATGTGCGGCGGCAGTGGCCATCAGGCGGAGGCCTCCTGAGAAATTCGAATGACGAAATTCGAATGACGAATGAAGCTCCAAATTCCAATGACGAAATGGGAGCATCCCTCTCCCATTTGGAATTTGGAATTTGGAATTTGATTCGTCATTCGAATTTCGTCATTCGTCATTTTCATGCCGATTTCCTCCCGCTCAGGCGATAGACGTAGGCGAGAATCTCGGCGACCGCGGCGTAGTGCTGCGGCGGGACTTCCTGGCCGACCTCGACGGCCTGATAGAGCGCCCGCGCCAGCGGCGGACGCTCGACGATCGGGACACCGTTGGCCACGGCGATCTGCCGGATGCGCAGCGCCAGGAAGTCGGCGCCCTTGGCGATCACCTTCGGGGCGGCCATCGCGTTGTTGTCGTAGCGGAGCGCGATGGCGAAGTGCGTCGGGTTCGTCACGATGACGTCGGCCTTGGGCACGTCCTGCTGGATGCGCTGGAGCAGGAGCTGCTTGGCGACCTTGGCGCGGCGCTGCTTGATGAGCGGGTCGCCTTCCATGCGCTTGAATTCCTCACGGATCTCCTGCTTGGACATCTTGAGGTCGCGCTCGAACTGCCACTTCTGATAGGCGTAATCGAGGATGCCCAGCACGAGCAGCACCCCTGCGACCTTGATGGCCAGCGACCAGACGAGCCAGCACATCGCGACGAGCAGCGGGCCGACGTCAAGTTGGATGAGCATGAGCATCTGCGGGATGTCGTACTTGATGATCGGGAAGGCGACGGCGAGAACGACGCCGACCTTGACGACGCTCATGAGCATCCGTGCGGTGCCGCGGAAGCTGAAGAGCTGCGAGAGGCCGCGGAGAGGCGAGACGCGGGAGAATTTGGGTGTGAGCGGCTGCATGGTGAAGAGGAATCCGCTCTGGATCATGCCGGCGAGGAGCGCGAGGAGCGTCAGGCCGAGGACGACCGGGGCGGCGAGTCGGGCGCCGTAGTTGGCGGAGATCGACATGAGCTGGGCCAGTTCCTTGTAGTCGAGCGTGGTCGATTTGCCGGAGCGCTCAAGCATGGAGCCGACGAGCGATTCCATGCCGCTGAACATCTGCGATGCGAAGGCGCCCAGCAGCAGGACCGCGCCCATGAGGAGCACGGCGGCGTTCAGGTCGGCGCTGCGCACGACGTTGCCCTCTTCGCGGGACTCCTGTCTGCGCCGCGGCGTCGCCGATTCTGTTTTGTCGCCCGATTCGTCAGCCACGTGTTGCCCTTGTCGTCAGTCTGTCAGGTTCCGATCACGCGGAGCAGCATGTTCATCGCGTCCCGCACGGAGGCGATGAAGGATTCGTTGATCGTTGCGAGGGTGGCGATAAAGATCATCATTCCGATGATGATTCGGAGCGGGAAACCGATCGTCAGGATGTTGAGCTGCGGGACGGTCTTGGCGACGAAGCCCATCGCGACGGATTCCAGGAAGACCAGGCAGAGCAGCGGCGCGGCGACGCGGATGCCGAGCTCCAGCATCGCCGTGAGCAGGCCGAGCATGATCGAGAGCACCTGCCCATCGGGCTTGTAGCCGCCGAGCGGGACGGACTTGAAGCTGTCGATGAGCGTGCCGAGCAGGACGTGATGGCCGTCGAGGATGATGAAGATCGTCAGCGCGGTGGTCATGAGCAGCTGGCTGATGACCTCGGTCTCTTCGTTGAAATCGGGGTTGTAGACCTGAGCGAGTCCCATGCCCAGTTGCAGGCCCATCATGGTTCCGCCGAGCTGCATGGCCGACAGCGGCAGCGAGGCCCCGAAGCCGATGATCGCGCCGATGGCTAGCTCGCTGGCGATCGCCGGGGCCAGCGAGAGCATCGAGAGGGGCAGCGCCGCCTGCGGCGGGATCAGCGGGTAGATGCAGAAGCTGAGCGTCAAGGCGAAGAGCACTTTGACGCGGACGGGGATGAGGCTCGACCCGAACATCGGCGCGAAGACGAAGATCCCCGTGAGGCGGAACAACACCATCATGAAGGCGGGAATGTGCGGCAGGATTGTGGTCAGCGATTCGGGCATGGGGAGTCATGGGTCAGACCCTTTTCAGGGCGCGAACATTTTGTGCGAGAATTCCATCAGCTTGATGCCCATCCAGGGCACGATGACCATCATCGTCGCGGCCATCGCGACGATCTTGGGCACGAAGCTGAGCGTCTGTTCCTGTATCTGCGTGACGGCCTGGAAGAGGCTGACGAGCAGACCGATCACCAGACCGACCGCGAGGATCGGCCCGCTGATCATCAGCGTGACGAGCATCGCTTCGCGCACAATTTCAGTTGCCTGATCAGGAGTCACGTTTCACCTTGCCGTTCATGTGAGCGTTGCGACGATCACGAAGCTGTCCAGGAGATTTCCGACGACGAGCCGCCAGCCGTCCACAAGGACGAAGAGCAGGAGTTTGAATGGAAGGCTGATGAGCACCGGCGGCAGCATGAGCATGCCCATCGAGATGAGCAGGCTCGAGACGACCATGTCGATGATCAGGAACGGGAGATAGATGCGGAAGCCGATGACGAAGGCGGTCTTGAGCTCGCTGAGGATGAAAGCGGGGACGAGGGCGACCATGTCCACGTCGGCCCGACTGAGCTTCTCGGGGTGCGACGTGTCGACGCCGCGGTAGTTGAGGACCATGTACACATCGCCCCAGTTCCCCGAGTGCTCGATCTGGTTGAACATGAAATCGCGGAGCGGCTGGCGGGCGCGGAGCCAGGCTTCGCCCTGGCTGATCTGGCCCTCGTTGAGCGGCTGGATCGCGTTGGTGTTGATCGCCTGGAACGTCGGGGCCATGACGAGGATCGTCATGAACACGCTGAGGCCCACGAGCACCTGCGACGGCGGGAGCGTCGGCGTGCCGATCGCCTGACGCAGCAGCGAGAGCACGACGATGATCCGCGTGAAGCTCGTCATGAGCACGAGGATCGCGGGAGCCAGCGAGAGCACCGTCATCAGCAGCAGGATGTTGATCGTGGTGCTGAGGTTGCTGCCCTGCATGCCGGGGATGGATTGCGCGGCGTCCTGCACGGCCGAGAGCGGATTGTCGAGCTTGAGAGGCGGCAGCGTCGGCACGGCTTTGTCGCCGGCGCGAGGCGGAATGGTTTGGGAATATGCGGGCGCGGCGCACAGGGACATGAGCAGCATCGCCAGGCCGCAGAAGGTCAGACGGAATGTCGCGCGGCGGGCGATCATTTCTCATCGCCTCCGCTGCGGTCCTTCATGTCTTTCATGCGCGTGATCAGTCCGGAGAGGCGGTCGCGTGTGCGGTCAACGGATTGCTCGGCGGCGTCGCCGGTCGTTTCACTCGCGGCATCGGTCTCGTAATCCTTGTCGAAACGGTGGAGGAGCTGGCGGAAACCGGTGGTGATGGAGCGCGGGCGCGAGGCCTGAACCTGTTCGAGGAGCCAGGCGACGTCCTGCGGGTCTTCGAGAGTCGTGAGGGAATTGAGGCCTGCGGGAGTCTGGCCGACAACGACGATGCGCTGGTTGATACGGAGGAAGAGGACCTGCGTCTTGGGGCCGATCGTGGAGCGTGCGAGGACTTCGACGATGCGGCCGCTTAGCGATTTGCCGCCGGGCAGGAAGAGCTTCTGCATGACGACGCGGAGCATGAAGATGAGGCCGATGACCAGCGCGAGCGCGGTGAGTGTCTGCAAGAGCCAGGAGCCGGAGGGGGACGGCGTTGAGGCGAGCTGCGCGGGGGCGGGAGTCGGCGTCGTGCTTGCGCCGGTGCTCGGTGCGATCGGAGGGAGCGACACGTTGGCGCGTGGTGTGGTGACTGCGCTGCCGCTTCGGCCCAGCGGCAGATGCTCCTGCGCGGGCACGGGGGATTCGACGAGCGGCGCGGATTCTTTCGCCGCGGCCGGAGAGGCGAACACTGTCGTTATTTTTTTTGTGGAAGGCGAAGGCGCGGCCGTCGCGGGCGTCACCGGCACGGCGAGTGGCTTGTTGCTCTGGGCTGTGATCGGCGCATCGGCGGCGCGCACGATCGGCGCGACTGCGCTGATCAATAAGATTACAAGAGCTGCGCGCTGCAGCAAAAAACGGGTCATTCGCCATCCTGGCTATTTCGCGGCGTGAGGGATCCTCCATCACGCTGGCCGCCGGGGCTCCGCCCCGACGCCGATGAAACCTTACATTCAGCCGGCCTTGCCGGTCTTCGTCGCCGACGCTTCGGCCGCCTTGCCGTCGGCGGCCTGACTGATCTCGGCGACCACCTCGCTGATGCGGACGCAGAAATTGTCGTTGAGCACGAGCACCTCGCCGCGCGCGACGAGCCGGTCGTTGACGAACACGTCCACCGGATCGCCGGCGAGTTTGTCGAGCTCGACGACGCTGCCCTCGGAGAGCTTGAGCACCTCTTCGACGAGCATGTGCGTGCGGCCCAGTTCGATCTTCACGTTGAGATCCACGTCGTGCAGCAGATCAATGCCGCCCGCCTCGACTTCGGCGAGCACCTGCTGAAAATTCGGGAGCGTGACATTCGGACCCGCGGCTCCGCCTGCCGCCGCGCCGGGCGCCGCATCGGCGAGCTGATCGACGGCGCTCTGCGCCGCATCGAGCGCGCGCGACGCCATCGCCGCGGCGTCCACGCCGGACGTCTGAGTGTCAATTGAATTAACGGGTGCTGGGTCGGCCATCCTTAGCCTTTCCTAACATTCTTCTGAACAAGCGCCCGGGAGATCCATCTCCGCAGAACGATTGCTCGGATCAGTCAGCTCGGAACGGAATCAGCCGAGTGATGAGTACATCTTGTACCAAAGAACCCTTGTCCGTGTCCACACCTTCTCCGGCTTTTTCCGTGTTTTCCTTCGAATTTTCCTTGGGCGCTTCGGCGTGCGCCGGCTCGGCTTTGGCCTCGTGACCTTCGCCGTGGCCCTCGCCACCGGCGGGCGCTGGAGCGGTTAACTTGTAAGTCATCGTCACGGCCAGGTGGTCGTCGAGCTTCGCCTTGACCTGGCGGCGGATCGTCGCGAGGGTCGGCTCCTGGAAGAAGGCGGGCTGAGCGCTGCGGATGATCGTGGCAATGTCCATGGCGGTCTGGGCCTTGATCGCTTCGAGGCCGAGCTTGACCTTCTCGAGGTCGCGGTTGCGGACGGTGATGTAGATCTCGGTGTCGTAGAGCAGATGGCGGCCGGTCTGCATGTTGGGGTACTTGTCCTTGACGACGAGCACCTCGACGGGCCGGTTGAGATCGGTTTCCTTGTCGGCTTCGAGATTGGTGGCGGCGGCCTCCTTGGGCCCACCGGCAAAGTGCATCGTGCCGCCGACGGTCGCGATTTCCAGCAGAACGACGGCGATGACGATGATCATCGCCTTCTTGGAACCACCACCGGCCGGAGCTGCGGGCGTGGCGGCAGGTGCTGGGGCGGCGGCGGCGGGAGCGGGTTGTTTGTCAGCCATGGGACGTGTCTCGATTCCGGTGCTGCACTCGCGCAAAATCTGCGCGGCCACTCGCCGTCAGACCCTGCGTGCACGCAACTCCAGCAACACTCATCGGCCAGCCCTGCGGCCTACTTAAGCCGCGACCTTATCCGGACCCGGCCCAGTATGCCCCGAGGCGTTTTTACCGGCCGATCGCCAGCAATTGCTGGATCAGCTGGTCCGATGTCGTGATCAACCGGCTGCTGGCGCTGAAGCCGGTCGTCACGGTGATCATGTTGACGAACTCCTGCGACAGATCGACATTGCTCAGCTCGACGGCTCCGGAGACGACGCGGCCGGCCCCGAAGGTCTTGGGCGCGACCGTGATCGCCAGACCACTGTTCGCACCGGCCTTGAAGAGGTTCGGGCCGGCATCGATCAGGCCGTTGGGGTTGCCGAAGGTCGCGACGGCGACCTGGCCGAGCGTCCGAGTCAGTCCATTGGTGAAGGAGCCGGTGATCGTGCCGTCCTCGGCGATGTCGAAGGACTGCAGCTGGCCGGTCGCCGAGCCGTCCTGCGAGATGGCGGCGAGCGTGCTGGTCGTCGCGGTCAGGGCGGTGAAGTCGTTCTTGTTGAAGTTCAGGTTGACGGTCAGCGGATCGACGGCGCCGGTGTTTTTGCGGTCGATCGACAAATTGGAATTGGTCACACCACTGAGCTGACCGAAGGTATCAAAGCTCATCGTACCGTTGCCCAGGTTCAGGGCGACGTCGGTGTCGTCGGCGCTCTCGGCGTAGAAGCGCCAGGTCGTGCCGGTCGCGGACTTGTTGGTCAGCACCGCCGTCAGATCGACGGTCAGAGGCGTGCCGAGGCTGTCGAAGGCAACGAAGGTCGTCCGCACGGATTCGCCGGTCGCGTCCTGCGTCTTGGAGAAGATAAAGGGCTGGGACGGCGAGCCGTTGGTGGTGATGTTCGCGGTCTGCAGTTTGATGTCGTTGGCGGTGCCGAAGTTGCCGGTGATGTTGATCAGTCCCGCGGGATCGATGGTCACCCCGGCGCCATCGACGCTCGTGTCGAGCCCCGTCGTGTCACGCAGGAAGTTCAGGAAGCTCTGGACGTCGGTGCCGTTGGCATCGGAGCCGGTCGTGTTGGCGGCTCCGACCTCGAAGGTGAATTTGCCCAGGCTCTTGCCGCCCTTTTCAGCGCCCTGGATGGTGATGACCTCGCCGGTCGCGAAGGTCGGTGTCACGCCATCGGTCGAGACGTCGGTCAGCAGTGTGGCAGCGGTCGCGGGCGCGGCGGCGTTGCTCAGATCGAGCAATGCCTGGCTCTGCGTGATCGAACCGAGGGTGGCGGTGGTGCCGGCCGCGTTGAGGTTGCCTGCGAAGCTGACGTTTCGCGTCGCCTCAGCGACCGGCAGATTGCCCAGCGGGATATTGATGTCCTGGAGCACCGGCGTGATGTTGAAGTTGCTGTCGATGCCGTAGCCCTGAACGACACCGCCGCCGCCGTTGACGAGATTGTGCTTCGAATCGAGCGTGAACCCGCCGTCGCGGCTGTAGAGCGTCTGTCCACCCTGGTTGAGGATGAAAAGGCCGCTGCCCTCGAGCGCCAGATCGGTGTTGTTGCCGGTGGGCTGGATCGCGCCGTTGCGGAAGTTGCGCACCACGCCGGCGAATTGGACACCGAGCCCGATCTGGCTCGGGTTCGTGCCGCCGCTGTTGGCCGACGGTGCGCTGCCCTCCGACAGGTTCGACGAGAGCTGGGTCTCGAAGAGCGCGCGGTTGCTCTTGTAACCCACCGTGTTGACGTTCGTGATGTTGTTGCCGATGACGTCCAGCGCCTTCGTGCTGACGTCCATGCCGGTCAGGCCCGTGAACAGTGCGGTAGTCAGTGACATGCTTGAAGCTCCTCGAATCTCGGGACGGCGTCAGTCATTCGGCCGTCCGGGCCCCCCCGCAATCTCGGGGTCCAGCCCTGGTTAAAGGTTCAGATCCTCATGCCGCGCGGCGGCATCAGCGCCGCGCCGCTTCCGTGATCCTCCGTCGTCGTCGGAACAATCACCGCCGAATCAATCTGCGTCACGACGCCCGAACGCATCCGATCCTCGGGCATCACCGTCACGACCGTCCGGCTCGGGACATTGACGATCAGCCCCAGCCGATCCATCAACATCAGCGAATCCTTCGCGCCCTGCGCTTCCGCTTTGTTCACCGCGCCCGCCAGCGCCTTGAGCTGCCCGTCACTCAGCGACACCCCGCGCTGCGCCAACCGCTGCTTAGCGTGCGCCGAAAATTTCAGCGGCGGTGCATCATTCTCGTCCAGCCCACGCGCCGCAGAATCCAGCAGGTCCGCGAAGCTCTTCTGCTCCACAGGACGCTGCGGAACCTTCGACGGCGACGGCGAACCCGCCGGCCGCACCGACGGTTCGAGCATCTTCAGGAGTTGGAGTTCGTTGGACATGGTTTTCGTTTCGCGTCAGTTCAACTGGTTTCAGGGAGTCGCCGAAGCCGCCGGCGCCGCGGCGGCCAGTTGCTTGAGAAGGTTGGCGAGATTGCTCGTCGAACTGTTGCCCGTCGGCGTGCCGGTCAGAGCGCCGCCGTCGGCGATCGCCGTCAGCCGCGACATCGAGAGCGTCTGACCGCCGTCGAGCTCCAGCGTCACGTTCTTGCTCTTCTGGTCGATCTTCACCGACGTGACGAGCCCGCTGACGCTGTTATTGCTGTCATCGAGCCCCTGCACCGCCTTGCCGATCAGGTTGCCGGCCGTCGCCGCCTGGTTCTGAAGCACCAGTGCCGACAGCTGGCTCTGAAGATCGACCTGGCTCTGGATGTTCCGCAGGCTCGACATCTGCTCGAGGATCGCGTTCGTGTCCGTCGGCTTCGTCGGGTCCTGGTGCTGAAGCTCGGTCAGCATGACCTTGAGAAAATCGTCGCTGGTCATTGCGCTCAAGCCGCTGTTCGATGCGGTCGTCGGCGTGTTGCTGGATATTCCACTGATTGCCATGGGTAGCTCCTTGTCCGGGTGATTCAGGCCACGAGATTCAGTTGTTGTTCGAATTCCGCGCGGCGCTGCGCCGCGCGCTGTTGCGCTTCATCGCCGCCGGCGCCGCCGCCCGAGGACTGCTGCTGATCGAACGAGCCGCGGCTTCGGCCGTCCTCGCCGCCCATCGACTGTTCGGGAGTCGAGGGCTGCGCCGCCATCTGCACGTGCAGGTGCTGAACGGTCAGACCCTGGCTCTCGAGCGCCTGACGCAGCGTGGACATGTTCGACTGGAGGATCGAGCGGACGCCCTCGGTCTGCGCCTCGAAACGGGCGCTGACCAGGCTGTTGTTCATCTCGACGCGGACGCGCAGCGCCCCGAGCTCCGGGGGCGTGAGGCGGAGTGTCACGCTGCCGCCCTTCTGATTGACGACGCTGCGCAGCGCCCGTGTCGCCTGCTCGGTCAAGCGTGCCGCATCGCCGTCGGTCGCGTTGGCTTTGGCGCTCGCCGCTTCGCCGCCGGCGGCTTTTGCTGCCGCGGCATGAGCATCGACCGTTCCACTGGCGTTAACGGTCGGCAGGGGCGCATTCGCGGCCGTTGTGCTGATCGCGGTGTCGGGCGACTGCGCTGATTCAACCACCACACTGGCCGGTAGCGCATTGGCATTGGCGTTTCGGTCATCGGTCGCAGACGCCGAATCGGGCGATTCGATCTTGTTCTTGGCGGGCTTCAATTCCGGCGCGGGCTGCGGCGGCGCCGCATCCGCTGGATTGACTTTCTGGGCCTGGTTCTGAGCCTGAGACGCCACCGATGCGTCGGCGGATTTCGCCGCATTTTTCACCGCAGCGTTCGCGGCGGGCCGAGCCTCGGAACGCTTCGGATCAATTTGTTTGGCCAGCTTCTGCGTAATCGCGGCCAGCACCTGCGGCGCCGCGTTCTCGATCGCCGGAGTTGTCTCTGCCTTCACGCCCATCGCCGCTTTCACGGTCTCGGCGGCAGCCTGTGTCTCGGCAGCGACCGGCGCGTCCGCGGCGGTCGCTTCGCACGCAGCGGCGTTCGGTTGCGCCTTCTCCGCATCCTGCGAAGCGAAGGCCTCCGTCGCCGCGCTCTGCGCCGCCGCGTCGTTCGCCTTGGCTTTGATTGCCTGCGCGTCCGCGTCGGACGTCACCGTTTTTGTGTCACCGGCCGAATCTTCGGCATTGCCGTCACCGCTCTTTTCGTCAGCTCGGTCTGTCGCCTTAGTCTGAGGCTGCGCCGCCTGTTCCGCGGCGCTCGTGTCCGTCGATTCCTTGCCGCTCTTGTCTTTTTCCTTGACCTCGGTCTCCGCCGGTTTCTCGTTGCTCACGCCAGCCTGCGCTTGCGAATCGGAGCCCGCGGGCTTCGCCTTGGGCTGCTTCGACTGGATCGCGGCCGACATCGCCTGCTGGAAATCCTCGGCACCACTCTGCTGCGCAGGCTTGACCGGCGGAGGCGCGACCTTGTGATTGAGTTCGATCAGTCGAGAGATGATCATCCGAATTTCTCCGTCATTTGGCCCGCTGTCGAGGACGCCGAAGGACTCGCCGCCGGCGCGACCGGCACCCCGGGCTTGGCCGGCAATTTGCCGTGACGCCGCATCTGATCCGTGAGCTTCACCGCGAGCACCACTTCCTCGGGGGTCTTGAATTCCTTGATGATCGCCGCGGCCTTGCGGGGCTCCATCGCTTCGAGATAGGTCACCACATCGTCGAGCCGCTGCTGACCGAGCAGGTCGATGAACATCTGCTTGGCCTGCTTGGCCGGAAGGCTCTCGTAGAGCGTGACAGCCCGCTTCATGCCCGCGTCGTCCAGTTTCCCGTCAAGCTGCTTGATCCGCGTCTCGAGCGCCAGCTTGTCGGCGAGGAGCTTTTCCTGCTCCTGCTGCAGGCGGTCCTGCTCCAATTGAAGCTGACGGCGGAGCGCCTCGATGTCCTCGCGGGTGCGCTCCAGTTGTCGCAGGCCGATCTCGGCCTTCTGATGCTCCGCACTGAGCTTCTCAGCCACCGCGCCCGGCGCGGCGCCGGCGCCGTTCTTGACCAGCTCGACCTTCGCGGCCTGCTCCTCGGCGTGCTTCTCCATCACCTCGGCCGTCGCCTTCTGCGCCTTCTCCTGTGCGATCGTCAGCTTGAACGCGGCGGCCGCGCTCGTCACGCGTTCGCGGCTCAGCCGATCCGTCGCGCCCAGCCAGCCGACAACGCCCACCACGCCCAGCACGTGGATGACCGCGAGAATCGCGATGACTTTGCCGATCGTCTTCACCGCATCGCCTCCAGACGCTGGCGATCGAAGCGCTGCGTCGCGATCTCATCGAGCTCCGCGGTCTCGCGGCGGCGCTCCTGCAGGTCCCAACGCGCCCGCTGCCGGTCGCGGAGCAGTTCGATTGCCTTGCGGGCACGCATCGCCGCCGTCAGCTTGATGCGCCCCTGCTCGACCTGGCGGTGCAGGCCGAGCAGACGCACCGCGATCTGCTGCGCCCGCTGCGCGACCTGCATGTTGTGCACCGCGTGCTGCCGGATGCGTGAAACATCCACCGCGCCCACCAGCGAACCGGCCATCGCCCGCTTGTCCTGCGAGATGTCCTCCTGCATCGAGCCGAGCTGACGCTCGAGGATCATCTTTTCACGCAGCAGCTGGGCCAGTTCGCGTTGGCGCTGATCTTCCGTGCGCTGGCGGTGTTCCAGCACCGACTCGAGCTTGAAGAAGAATGTGGCCATGCGGAGTTCCTTCTATTTGTAATCAGGCCGCCGGCGCCGCGGAGCCCGGCCGACGTCGCATGCGGAGCGACGCGTGCTGGACCTGCTGCGACACAGCCATCAGTTGTTTGCGGCAAAACTCAAAGCTCACCCGTTCATCGGACTGCTGACGCAGAAGCTGCTCGATCATCGGACGCATCTCGATCGCCAGATCGAACTCGGGATTCGCGCCGGCGCTGTACGCGCCGATGTTCACCAGATCCTCCACGTCGCGCCAGCTCGACAGCAGCTTCGCGACCTCCATCCGCGCCGCGCGGTGCGTGCGGTCGGTCACCTCATTGGCAACACGACTGATCGATTGCAGCACGTCGATCGCCGGGAAGTGGCCGCGATTCGCCAAGTCACGGCTCAGCACGATGTGCCCGTCGAGGATGCCGCGGCAGGCGTCAGAAATCGGTTCGGTCAGATCGTCACCCTCGACGAGAATCGCATAGAGCCCGGTGATCGAGCCCTCGGCGGTCCGGCCGGAGCGCTCCAGCAGCGCGGGAAGAGCAGCGAAAACGCTGGGTGTGAATCCCTTCGTCGCGGGCGGTTCGCCGGCGGCGAGACCGACCTGCCGCTGCGCCTGGCAGAAGCGCGTCACGGAGTCCATCAGCAGCACGACATCGAGCCCCTGATCGCGGAAGAATTCGGCTACGGCCGTGGCGTAGATCGCAGCGCGGATGCGCATCAGAGCGGGCTCATCAGCGGTGGCGACGACGACGACCGTCCGCGCCAGCCCCGCCGGGCCAAGTTGATTCTGCACGAAGTCGCGCACCTCGCGGCCGCGCTCGCCGATCATCGCGACGACGGAAATCTGCGCATCGGTCTGCCGAGCCATCATGCCCAGCAGCGTGCTCTTGCCGATGCCGGGGCCGGAGAAGATGCCGAGTCGCTGGCCGCGGCCGGCGGGTGTCATCGTATCGATCGCGCGGACGCCGGTGCCCAGCGGCGTGTCGATCGGGATGCGGCTCATCGGATCGATCGGTCGCGGACGCAGCGGCCGGGAGATTGTTTCTTGAATGGGTCCGGCGCCGTCGATCGGTCGGCCCATCGCATCGACGACCCGGCCGATCAGCTGATTACTCACGCGCGCCGTAGGAGCCGTCTCAAGGCCCGCGACCCGGTCGCCGCGGCGGATGCCGACCGTGTCGCCGAGCAGCATGACGATCGTCACATCCTGATCGAAGCCGACGACCTCGCCGAGCACCGGGCCGTTGTGAGCGTGCACCGCCACCGTCGCGCCGATCGGCAGCGACAGATCGGAGACGCGGAGCGTCAGCCCCTGGATCTGCGCGACGGTCCCGCTGAGCTCCATGGTCTGGAGCTGATCGAGAGCGGCGAAAGTTTCGGCGAGCAGTGTCATGGATCAGGCGCCGGGGTTGTCGGTGTTTTCCTGCGATTCGGGCAGCAGCGATTGCACGAGGCGGTCGAGCTGGACGTCGAGCGTCGCGTCGATCCGGCCGCGGCCGTAGGCGACGATGCAGCCGCCGGGCGCGATGGCTGGGTCCTCGGCGAGCGTCACGTGCTGCGTGGCAGTGAACTGCTGGACGAGGCCGGGCATCGCAGCCTCGACGAGGGGTTTGTCGGCGGGGTTGATCGTGATGGTCACAGCACAGGGACGCGTCACGTGCCGGATCGCCTCGGCGACCTGATCGACGACGATCGACGGATCGATCTGCGGCACGCGGCGGACGATCTTGCGGGCGATCGCCATCGAGAGATCGAGCAGCGACTGGCGGGCCTCGATGAGCATCTGCCCGCGCTGCTCATCCCACTTCTGCGCCGCCGCGATCCACGCCTGCTGCAATTGCTGGAGCGAATGGGCGGTGTGCTGCAGCGCCTCGGCGTGACCGGAGAGCCGCCCCGCTTCGGCGCCGGCGCCATGCCCCGCCGCGAAGCCGGCGTCGTAGCCCTGCTGAGATGCACCGTCCATAATCCGCTTCGCCTCGACCCGCGCGTCGGCGATGATCCGCTGGGCTTGCAGCTGTGCGGTCTCACGCATCGACGCCGCCTGCCGGCGCAGATCGCCCAGGTCGAGGACGATCGCCTCGTGTCCGGGGTCGGCGTTTTGTGATTTGATCAGTGCCATAGAGGGTTCGGGGTTCAGGGTTCAGGTCGGATTCGGAGGTCTTGGTTTGGGCTGAACCCTGAACCCTGACCCCTGAACCCTTTAGACGATCATGTCCGATGCGCCGCCGCCGCGGCCGGAGATGATGATCTCGCCGGCGTCCTCCAGACGCCGCACGATGTCCACGATGCGCTGCTGCGCCGATTCCACGTCGCTGACGCGGACCGGGCCCATGAATTCCATATCTTCCTTGATGAGCTGCGATGCGCGTTCCGACATGTTCTTGAAGATCTTTTCCTTGAGCGGATCGGTCGCCGTCTTGAGCGCCAGGGCCAGCTCGTCGTTGTCCACTTCCTTGAGCACAGCCTGGATGCCCTTGTCGTCCACGAGATTGATGTCCTCGAAGACGAACATGAGCCGGCGGATCTGCTCGACGAGGTCGGGGTCCTCGGACTCGAGGCCCTCCATGATGCCCTTCTCCGTCGTGCGATCGACGAGGTTGAGCATCTCCGCGACGCTGTCGATCCCGCCCGCCTTTTCGTAGCTCTGCGTCAGCATGCTTGAGAGGCGCGACTCCAGGCCGCGCTCAACCTCGCGGATCACCTCGGGATTCGTCTGCTCCATGTTTGCGACACGCTTGACGACCTCGATCTGCTTCTGCGCCGCGAGCCCGCCGAGGATCTCGGCGGACTTGTGGTACGGCAGGTGGCTGAGGATCAGCGCGATCGTCTGCGGATGCTCATCCTGGATGAACGTCAACAGATGCTCGGCCTGCGCTTTCTGCAGGAACGAGAACGGCGTCTCCTGCACGTGCTGCGAGATCTGCTGCACGATCTGGTCGGCGAGCTTCGGGTCGATCGAGTTCTTGAGCAGGTTCTTGGCGTAGTCGAGACCGCCCTCGGTCGCCCACGTCTGGGCGAGCACCATGTGGTAATACTCGTCAACGACCGCGATGCGAACCTCGGCAGGGATCGCGCCGATGGAAGCCAGCTCGCGCGTGATCTCCTCGATGGCAGCCGGCTCGAGTTCCTTGAGGATCAGGCCCGCGGTCGCCTGATCCACCGAGAGCATGAGGATCGCGCACTTCTGCAGACCCGTCAGGTCCTCGGCGTTCTCGATTTTCTGTGCGATTTTTGCCATGACTGATCAGTCTGCCTTGCGCATCCAGCGTTTGACGAGCGTCGCGGCTTCGGACGGGTTGCCCTTGACGAGTTCGGTGACCTGGTCGGTGAGCTTGCGGTGGCGGATCTCGTCGTCGGCCATCTCCATGCCGGTCAGCGGCGATTCGGCGGTGTCCACCTCGCCGAGCATCTCGTCGTCGGTGGTGGTCAGGACGGGCGGCACGCCGGCCAGTTCCTGAGCGGTGGGCAGCGGCGGCCGCTGGCCGGCCTTGCGAACCATCATGAGCATCAGGCCGACGCTTAGCAGCGCGAGCGTTCCGAGGCCGATCGTCTTGGCGTATTCGCCGCTGGCCAGCAGCGTGCCGGTCCCGGCAATTGCAGGACCGCCCGTGCCGCCGCCTTCGACGGTCGTGGCGTATTCGGCATCGGGATACACATCGACGGCGACCTGACCCGCGGTCTCTTTCGTCGCCACGAGCAGTTCGACCTGCTTTTTGATCTTCGCCACCTGCGCATCGATGATCGCCTTGAGCTGATCATCGGTGGGATCTTTCGGCGCGGCGGCGGCGGGCGCGGCACCGGCGGCGGCAGCAGGCTCGGGATTGGCCTGCCGGTAGAGCGCCACGAAGAAGCCGCGCGGGATGTTGACGGTGGCGTTCATGCGCGTCGGCAGGCCGCCGGGGTGGCTGGCGTGTTCCTTGGTCTCGCCGACGTGGGGCAGGAACTTCGAATCGTTTTCTTCGGTCGTGCTCTTGCGACCCGCGGTGCCGCCGGCCGCGGCGATGTCGGCGCCGGCGTTGGCACGCACGCCCGGCTCGGTGCCCCCGCCGCCCTCGTTGGTCTCGACCGTTTTGGTGTGGGTCTCGGTCTGCGAATCGACCGTGCCTTCCTTGTCGAATTTCACCGACTCTGTCACCTTGCGCGTCGGGTCGATCTCGACGTTCACCGCGACGATCACGTTGCGGATGTACGCCAGCGACTGCGTGATCTTCTCGCGGAGCTCGCGCTCCTGCGCCTGGCGGCTCTCGACGACATCGGATGATGCGGCTGTCTCATCGCTCTTGACCTTGAACTGCCGGCCCGCGACGGCGTCGATCACGGTCACGTCCTGCGTCGTCATCTCGGCAACGGCGCCTTTGACGAGGCCGGCGATTGCGTCAACCTTGTTCTGGTCGAGCCGGCCCGTCGCCATGACGATGTTGACCGCGGCGGTGGGACGCTGATGCGTCGCGCCGAAGCCGCTGGCCTGCGGACGCGAGATGATCACGGTGGCGTTGCGCACCCAGGGATACGCCTTGATCACGCGGCTCAGCTCGTTTTGCAGGGCGATGTTATACGCCTGACGCTGCTGATCGCCGCTCTGCCATGGATTCTGCGACGCGAGAATCTGCGCGAAGCCGGCGCTGGTGTCCTCGGGCAGATGGCCGGCGGCGGCGAGCGCGGCCTGCACCTCATAGCGACGCTCTGCGGGGACGAGCACACGGTCGCCCTCAACGCGATACGTGATGTGCTGCGCTGTCAGGAAGTTGACAATCTCGTTGCGCTTGTCGGCCTCGATCGCCTGCGGCAACACCGCAACCATCTCCGGCGATGCGCTGTAGTGCCACACCGCGGGCACCATCACGAGCCCGACCGCGGCGAGCGTGCCCATGAGCAGCTTCTCGCTCACGCTCAGCTGCGTGAACATCACCTGGATCTGCGCCAACCATTTTCTTAAGAAGTCCATTGCGTCCGGCCTCCATGCCGTTTCGAATCGGGGAATTCGGGATCCGGAGTTGGGAGTTGGGGGTTAGGAGTTGGCGGCTGCGGCCAACTCCCAACTCCAAACCCCCAACTCCTTCGCTTACACACGAATCTGCTTCACCTCGTCGTATGCGTCCTGCAGTTTATTGCGGACCTGCACGAGCATCTTGAATGCCGCGTCCGCCTTCTGCGTCGCGATCATCACCTTCGCCAGATCCTGGCTCTTGCCCGTGCCAAGGTCTTCGGTCGCCTTCGCGGCGTCCTGCTGAAGCTGGTTGACCTGCTCGATGTTTTTCATCAGCACATCGTGGAAGCTCGGGCCCTGTGTCTGCCCGGCGTTCTGCGGGCCGGTCATGCCGGGCGGTCGAATGTTCGCCGCCGAACCGGCGCGTCCGATGAGTCCAAGTGGGTCGCTCATAGTCATCTCCAATCATCCGGGCGAATGTTCGCCGCGGTTCGTCAATGAGTTTCAGGCCAGCAGACGCAGCGTCGAGTTGATCATGCTCTTGGTCGCCTCGACCGCCGTGATATTCGCTTCATAAGCGCGGCTCGCCTCCAGCGCGTTGATCATCTCGATCGATGGATCGATATTCGGATAGCTCACGTAGCCATCCTTGTCCGCATCAGGGTTGCCGGGTTCGAGCACCTTGCGGAAGGGCGATTGATCGAGCTTGATCCCGCTTACGTGCACGCCATCCGCGGAGCCGTTCGACGGATCGCCCGCGGCGAACTCGACGATGCGACGACGGTACGGGCCGAAGCCGCCCGCCGCGTCGTGCGTCGTGAAGCGGTTGGCCAGGTTACCGGCGATCGCGTCGAGGCGCGTCCGCTGGGCAATGAGACCGGATGTCGAGACGTCGAGTGCACCGAACATGCGTTAGCTCCCAAACGATCAGACGCGGCCGCTGATCGCGGTTTCGAGCATCTTGAACTGGTTCTTGAGGAGGTCCATCGAGGCGTTGTAGGTCATCGTGTTTTCGGCCAGGCTCTGCATCACGTGTTCGAGGCTGCGGTTGTTGCCGTCGTGGAAGAGGATGCCGTCGTTCATCGGGGTCGCGGTGAGATCGGAGCCGGGGTCACCGGGCAGGTCGCCGACGGGCTGGCCGTCGTGCGCCGAGCGGCGGGCGTCGATCGCCTCGCCGAGCTGCTTTTGGAATGCCGAGACGTTCAGGTCCACCGGGCGGAAACCGGGCGTCGAGAGGTTCGCGATGTCGTGCGTCAGGAGCGTGTGCCGCTTCTGCGTAAACTCCGCCAGCCGCTCCAGCACGGGCATCGAACCGCTGTTGAATAGTCCTTCGATCATGGGCATACCTCGGGTTCCACCTGGGAGCCTACGCAACGGCCATGCCGCCCCGCCGCCCCGCGATTCACCGAAGAATCGCGAGACGACCGTCCGCCAACCGGCAGAACTTGCGCGACCGACGCGCAAGAGTTGCGCTTTTCCAGTTCACATCGTCGCTGCGACAAGGTTGCTCTCCTTCCACTTCTTGAGCTTGAGCCCCAGCGTCCGCACACCGATGCCCAGCGCCTCGGCGGTCCGGCGGCGGTTGCCGTTAAAGCGCCCCAGCGCCCGGACGATCGCGTCGCGCTCCATGTCTTCGAGCTTCCGTGTGTTGATCTCCGGCGCGGCGGGGGCCGCATCTTCAGCGACCAAGCCGCTCAACCACGGCTCCAGGATCCGCGCGCCGATCAGTGGACCGGGGCTCAACACCGCCGCACGCTCGCAGATGTTGCCGAGCTCACGCACGTTCCCCGGCCAGTCATATTGCTCGAGCATGCGCTTCGCTTGCTCATCAAGTCGCTTGGGCTGGCGACCGTCGCGCTGCGCCTGACGATTCAGGAAATGCTCGGCCAGCGGCACGATATCGCTCCGCCGTGCACGCAGTGGCGGCAGCGCCACCGGCAGCACATTGAGACGGAAATAAAGATCCTGCCTGAACCGACCCGCCCGCGCTTCGGCAGCAAGGTCCCGATTCGTCGTCGCGATTACGCGCACATCCACGGACATCGTCACGCTCGAACCGACGCGCTCGAACTGACGCTCCTGAAGCACGCGCAGAAGCTTCGCCTGGATCTGCGGGCTGATTTCCGAAATTTCATCGAGCAGCAGCGTCCCGCCGTCGGCCAGTTCAAATCGGCCCTTGCGCATCGCATCGGCGCCGGTGAAGGCCCCCTTCTCGTGACCGAACAGTTCGCTCTCCAGCAGGTTTGTGCTCAGCGCCGCGCAGTTGAGGCAGAGCATCACACGGTCGCGACGCAGACTCTGCGCGTGAACGGTATGTGCGACAATCTCTTTGCCCGTGCCCGATTCGCCGCTGATGAGCACGGTGCCGTGGCTCGGCGCGATCTGGCGGATCTGCTGCTGAATCCGCTGCATCGCGGTCGATTGGCCGACGAGTTCACGCAGACCGACCGCCGCCGCCTCCCCGTTCTTGAGCGCCGCGTTTTCGTTGACCAGTTCGTACTGCCGCACGGCTCGCTGCACAGTCGCGATCAGATCGTCGCCCTCGAAGGGCTTCTGGATGTAATCGAACGCGCCGAGCTTGAGGGCCTCGACCGCGGTGTCGATCGTCGCATACGCCGTCATAAGGATCACCGGCAGCTCGGGATCGAGCTTGCGGATGCGCTGCAGGAGTTCAAGGCCGTCCATGCCCGGCATTTTTAGGTCCGTCACGACCGCCGCGGGCCGGTGCTTGGCCACCATGTCCAGCGCGATCGCCGGGGTCTCGGCGGCGACGGCGGTGAAGCCCTCGCGCATCAGCGTCGCGCCGACGCTGTCACGCATCATCTGCTTGTCGTCCACGATCAGAATCTTGGTCATACCTCGGCTCCACTGGAAACAGGCGATGCGGGTTGTTTGATGTGCTGCGGCGGAAAAGCGAGCGTGAATACGGCGCCGCCGGTCGGTGAATCGTTGTGCACCGAGATCGACCCGCCGTGCGCATCGACGATGCGGTGCACGATCGCCAGGCCCAGGCCCGTGCCGGTCGCGCGCGTCGTGAAGAACGGATTGAAGATGCGGTCGATCGATTCGTCGCTGATGCCCGGGCCGGTGTCCTTGATGATCAGCTTGACGCCGCCCATCTCGTCGGCGATCGCGGTGAGCGTCAGTGTCCCACCGTGCTCCATCGCCTCGACGGCGTTGCGCACGAGATTCACCAGTGCCTGCTGCATGGCGTCGCGGTCGCAGGCCACGACGAACTCCGGATCAGCGACGTCGATACACACCTCGACATTCGCCAGATCGATCGCCGGCCGAAGCGCCTCGACCGCGCGACCCAGCAGCGCGGCGGCATTCTCATCGCGGCGTTTCAGTTTCAATTCACGGGCGAAGCTCAACACATCGCCGACGATGCCGTCGAGCCCGCGCACCGCGGAACCGATCTTCCGCGCGATGTCCTGCTGCGGCGGGCGATCGACGAGATCCTTCTGCAGCATCGTGGCGTAGAGCTGGATGGACGCGAGCGGGTTGCGAACCTCGTGTGCGATGCCCGCCGCCATCTCGCCGAGTGCCGCGAGACGCTTGGACCGCTGCAGTTCCGTGTTCGCCGATGCGAGCTCAATCTGCAGCCGGCGGACCTCGGCGGTGAGCGTTTCGTGTGTGTTCTGGAGCCCCTGGCTGACCTGATTGAAGGCCTCAATGATGTGCAGCAACTCGCCCAACCGCGCGTCGGCCTCGGGCGGGCGGGCGGACGAACCGCCGACAACTTCGACGGGTGTCACGATCTCATGCTGTGCTTGCGTGATCATGCTCAGCCCTGTTGATCGGTGTAACGGTTCTTGGCATCCGGATCGACATCGCGCCTGCCATAGGCGCGGTGCACGGTCGATCCCTTACGCAGCTGGCCCAGTTCGGAGCCGATGCGGTCGCGCTGCAGCGTCAGCGAGGCGCGGTCGCGTGAGTCCTGCTCGACAATCTGATCCAAAAGATTCTGCACGTGGTCGATGAGCCCGCTGACCCGCGCACGCATGGCCGCATCGAGGCTCGACCAGACGCGCGGCCACTCACGTTTGAACGGCTCGACCCGTGCGTTGAGCTGCGAAAGATTGTCGATGAGCGTCTGCCGCTGCGCGAGGAGATCGAGCAGCGGCTCCGCCTGACCGGCGGCGACGAGCTGCGTCTGCGAGCGCCCGAGTTTCTGGAGCTGGAGGTAAATCAGACGCTGCTGATCGAGCAGCTCGATCAGACCCGACGCATCGCTGTTGCCAGCGCGCGCACCGCCCGCGTCGGGCTGTCGATTGGGCTGCTTGCTGGGGGTCATCCGTGACCTTTCTGAGGGCTCCGCCCTCATCCGATCCGTCTCGATCAGGGCGCCGGGCTCTCGCCCGACGCCAGCTGGCTGCTCCAGTCCAGCCATCGCTGCCAGTGCTGCCGGTTCATCGGCAGGTTCGGGTCGTTGAACACGTCGTCAGGAATCCGCTTGAGCACTTCCTTGGCCCGCTCGTTGGTCGCGCGTGCCTTGTCCCACTGCCCAAGCTCACTGTAGCTGTTGACGATCTGCATCAGCGCGATCAGCGCCGACGGATGCTTCTCGTAATGTTGCAGGGCACGGTTGTAGAGCTCGATCGAGCCCAGAGGCCCCTCGAATTGCCGCAGGTCATACGCGCAATCCGCACGGTAAAAATAGCTGTTCCGTAGGTACAGTGCCTGCAGGTCGGTCAGCGACCGGGCGTCCTGTTTCTCAAGGTCGGCAATGACCGCCTCGAAGCTCTGCTTCGCATCGTCAAGCCGCTTGGCACGTTCGGTGACCAGCGCCGCACGCTGCGATGGCGGCAGCGAGCCCGCCAGCTTCTTTTCGATCTGGTCCACGGATTTGCGGTAGGCATCGCCCAATTGGAACTGCAGTTCGGGCACCTCGCCGGGCCCCGCCGCGGAACCGTACCGCTGCACAACTTCCGACAACCGTGCGATCGCCTTCTCGAAATCGCCCTCTTCGCCGCGGTGATAGTAGAGTTGCCCGAGCTCCACGAGCGCATCGTGATACTCCCGGCTCTCGGGCTTGATCGCCTCGTGATCCGTCACCACCGACAGCAATACGTGCTCCGCGCGGTCCACAAACTTCGGCCCCTTGGCCAGAAGACACCGCGCCAGCGGCACCAACGCCGAATACGCCTCACGGCTCTTGGGCATCCCGTCGATCAAACGCTGATATAGGTCAATCGCCTGATCGAATTGCGAATCAGCCTGGTGCGACTGAGCGAGTTTGTAGATCGCTTCGATGCGGTTGGGGTCTTGCGGTCGGCCCTGGATGAACTCGGTGAAAACGATGATCGCCTGCTTGTGCTGGCCCGCGCGGTCGAAATATTCGCCCGACTTCCAGAGACTGCTTCCGTACGCCGCGTCGTCTTCGGTGCGCAGCGCGGCTGCGTGCATGCGGTAGAACTCGGCGGCCGATGCGTATTCCTCTGTCACACGGACACGCATGTCCGCGCCCAGCTTCGCCCAAGCCTGCCCCGTATCAGCGACGCCATCCTCGATCCCCTGCAGCCTCCGCGCGATCTGCTCGTGCGTCACCGCAAGCCGGCCCAGCAGATCGACAGGCAGCGGCGGCAGCTGAAGCTTCTGCTGAAGCGTCAAGAACTGCAGCGCCAATTCGTAATCACCCCGCGCAAACCGCAGATCGCTCTGCGTCTGCAGACTCTCCATCAACCGCTTGCCGACCTCGGCCTGCATCTTGCCGGCCATCGAGAGTTCGGCGGCCTTATCGTAATCCGCAAGCGCTTTTTCCATGTCGTCGAGCCGCGCCGCGGCCTCGGCTTTGCCCACCATAGCCTCGCCATACACCGGCGAACCCGCGAACCGCGTCGCCACACGATCAAAAAGCTCGTGTGCCTCGGCGTAATTTCCCATTTCCGCGCGAACCTGACCCTCGACCAGCAGAGCCTCGCCCGTCAGCGGATCGGTCTCAGGTAGCGCCTCGCGCGCCCGTGACACCCACCGCTCCGCTGTCTTCGCATCGCTCTCGGCCAGATACGCCCGGCCCAGTCCCACCATGATCTCTGCCAACTCGGGATCGGGCTTGCCATCGCGGCCCTTGAGCTGCGCGTACCGTCGCAGCAGCAGGTCCACCGCGCTCTTGTTCTGAAGCATCAGAAGCTGCGCTTCCCGCGCCGCCGCCCACACCATGTTCTCACGCGTCAGTCCCGGCTCCACGCGCAGCCGCTCGATCGCATCCGTCGCGCGCGGCGGATTCAAGGGCCGCTCCGCCAGCGTCGCCGTCACAATCTGTTTGAGCAACCGCTGCCGGGGCTCCGCCCCGCTCTCGCCGAGTTTGCTGAGAATCTCCAGAGCCGCTTCGATCTCGCCGGTCACCGCCAAGCTGTCGGCCAGCCGTCGCATCCGCGGCTCGTCGAGTTTGGCGCCCAGCTTCTGCGCGAGTTGGTAATTCCGTACGATCGTCTGATGGTTCGTCGCGGTATTGCCGCCGGCGTGCTTTTGGCCCAGCGAAACGGCGTCCGCCTGCAACATCTTCAAGCGAGCCTGCTGGGGCACGGTCAACTTCGTCATTTCGAGTTCGGCGTCGTGCAGTGTCTTGAGTGCAGGTTCAAACTCACCGGCCTTTATCTGGCCCTCGGCGACCTCGAGCGGCCTGGCGTAATCAGGGGCCGGTGCCGGCTTGGGCGCCATGAGGTAGACGCCGAAGCCAAACAGCACGACGCTCGCCAGGAGCACCGGCAATTGCCAGAGCTGCGAGAGAGGGGGCCGGTTCGGGATGGGAGCCACATTTTCAGCCACGTTCCGCGTCCTTGCGAAACCGTTGGGGGACCAACACGAGCCGGAAACCGAAGAGCCGTGAGCCCAACTCCGGAGCGATCCCCGGGTCAGGCGGCGTCGAGCATCAGCTCAACGCCTCGTTGTGAAACACGAGCCGGCGGATCTCATCCATGGTCCGCGAGCCCTTGAGTGAAGCGATCTGGTGCAGGCGGAAAAACACCGTCTCGTCATAGAGCCGATGCCCGCCCTGCGTGCGGTTGGCCTCACGGATCAGGCCCATTGTCGTGTAGTTGTGGATCGTCTGACGGCTGAGCCCGGTGTGCTGCACGATCTCACCGATGCGATAGAGCTTCGGCGGCACCATGCCCGTCGTCCGCGTATCGGCCCGCGAGTCAAGTAATGTCGTCATCACCCGGAATCCTTTTCATCACTCGTGCAGCCACGTCCACCCAACACCGCAATCTGAAATTCAAGACTCAGACACCCGATTTTCAAATCTCCGATTTCGCGTTCCGAATCCCGAAAACCCACCTTGGCATGCCGTCTCGTCCCTTATCGGACGAATGGACTTAGACGTTTTACAAAATGTAAAATTGAAGTCAAGCCAAATCGGCAGCAAATGCGCGATTGTGGAAAAGAAGTGCAAAAAACCGGCGTGGGTTCCGGTGGTATTGGTTTGAGCGTGGGCGATTCAAACAAAAACATGGCGGGATTCAGATAGCGCAAAAATCGACACATCGAAGATCACGATGCGCTGAGCCTGTACGTGTGCGATGAACTGACACGGGTAAGACACCGCATGAAACGACCAACCGCGCCGATCATCTGCCATCCACCTGGCCACTACATCGCAGCGCGTGGGGCACGCCAGAGCAGGACGGCCAGCGTCACGGTGACGACCACCGCCAGACCGCTGATCCAGAACGGGATGGCGTGGCCATTGATCTCCACGGTCCATTGAAGGGCGATGCGGCAGAGCTGGAGGGCGGCGATGAGTACGAAGACGCCGCTGGCGACGCGGGTGATGGGGATGTGGTTCATGGCGTGACTCCTCGCCGCGCCGGTTGAACACCACAGGCCCGCGCGGCTCGGTGCCTGCACACCATTCTAGCGCCCTCGCCCCTTCGTCTGCCGTGTCTCACTACGATTCCGCGTTAACTGCTCCACCCCATTTAATACGATTGCGTATCATCTCGCCCGGCGCTATACTTTCCGCATGCCTAGCGAGGCTGCCCCCTTTCTGAGGTTGACGCTCGCGGCCGCGCTCGTTGTGGCCGGCTTCTGCATCGCCATTTCCGGCCCCCTCGTCGTCGCCGAAGATGACCCCGCCACATCTGCCGCCCCGGTGACGGCCTGGCCCATTTTCCGCGGCGAGCCGGCCATGCGCGGCCTCACGTCGGGGAATCTTGCCGCCAAACCCCAGCTCCTTTGGAAGTTCAAAACCGCGGCGCCCGTCAAAAGTTCCGCCACCATCGCGCCGGCCCCCAGCGGCGCCCCCGACGAGCTTCGCGTCTACATCGGGTCATCCGACAGCTATCTCTACTGCCTCGATTTCGCCACCGGCAAACTGATCTGGAAGTTCAAGGCACTCGACGCCATCGAGGCCCCGCCGACGGTCGCCGGTGACTGCATCGTCGTCGGCTCGATCGATGCGCACCTCTACTGCATCGACGCGGCGACCGGCAATAAACGCTGGAGCTACGAGACCGGCGACAAGATCGTCGGCGCCGCGGTCGTCGCCCGCGCCAAACCCGATGCCGCGCCGATGGTGATAGTCGGGGCGTTCGACACCATGCTGCACGCCGTCGATCTGCAGAGCGGCAAGCCGGTCTGGAAGTTCGAGATGATGAGCCCCGTCAACGGAGCCGTCGCCCTCGCGGACGGCCTGGCCTACTTCGGCGGGTGCGATGGCTTCATCCACGCCATCGACATCGGCGCCGGCAAGGAAGTGCGCAGCGTCGAGATCGGCTCATACATCGGCGCGACGGTCGCTATGGCCG
>JAYVTU010000032.1:0-15226 GCA_043788485.1 Planctomycetota bacterium | reverse complement strand
CAAGCCGTGACCACCCGCCCTCCCGCGGTGAAAGACCTGTATGTGTCCCCAAAACACAACCAGTAGTAATCACTTGAGTCAAGCAGCTACCCAGAAAATCCAATGATCAAATTCCAAAGGGGATAGACACGTCGCACCATTCCCATTTCATCATTGGAATTTGGAATTTGATCATTGATTCGTCATTCGAATTTCGTCATTCGTCATTTGCGGATTAGGATGGGTCGAGGAATTTAAATGACCGCATCACGCCCCAAGCATCTCGACCTGCAGAAGGACCGCGGCCTGAGCGTCACCTGGCACGATGGCCGGGTCAGTTTTTACCCGATCGCCTACCTCCGGCGGAACAGTCCGTCGGCGGAGATGAAGGTGCTCCGTGAGGAGCAGGCGACGAATCCGCTCGCGATCCTGCCGAGCAAGATCGCGGATTTCACGGGGAAATTGGTCGCCGTAGACGCTGAATTGATAGGCAATTACGCCATCCGGATCCGCTTCTCCGACGGGCATTCGACGGGCATTTTTTCCTGGGAATACCTGCGGCAGATCGACCCAAAATCCCCCGGGGAATAACCTCACACGATTTTGATTGCAGCGTATGTGTGCTTACGTATAATTGTTTCTGTCGAAGCTGACCCCGCCGTCGTCAGCGGAGAAGATCGAATCCCCCAAGCGCAGATCCCCGTTGCATGCGCAAGTCGCCTTCCCCGGGCGAAAAACGACGATCTGCCGGCTCCGTCGGTTGAGTTTGCAGGAGAACGAAGCGAGTCGAACAACGAAGAGAAAAATTCACGGGTCCCTCGTGGCGCGGTCGATATGCGAACTTATCGGCGTCACGAACCGGAGCCGAATCGGGCTCGTATGAGCCTTGGATAGCGAATTGTTTTTCAACCTTGTCCTCCTCCTTTCTTTCTCCCTCCGCCCCGTTGCCGCCTAACCGTGGCAGCGGGGTTTTTGATTGCGAATTTCGGATTGCGGATTGCGGATTAAGATAGGCATGCATTGCGCATCGCTTCCGCTGCCGCTTTGAAATCCGAAATCCTCAATCCGAAATCCGCAATGTTAGAACTTCCGGTCACCAACCCGTTCGCCTTGCACCTGACCGTCGGGGATCACGACATCGATGCGCAGGGCCATGCGTCGAACGTCGCGATCCTCGGCTGGATGAATCAGGCGGCGTGGGATCACTCGGCGGCGCTGGGCTGGGAGGTCCCCGCCTACCAGCGCATCGGCGGATGGTTCGTCGTCCGGCGTCACGAGATCGATTACCACCACCGCGCGATGCCCGGCGACAAGCTCATCGCCTACACATGGCCCAGCGCGATCGGCAAGGTGTCGGCGGAGCGGCGCCACTGGATCGTGCGCCCCGCCGATGGCGCACTCGTCGCCGAGGGCATGAATATCTGGGCCTATGTCGATGCCGCGACCGGCAGGCCCAAACGCATCCCGGCGGAACTGCTGGCGTCGTTCGATCCTTCGCGTTTTGCCTAAATGTGGAAATGGGCGGCGGATTTCATTGCCAAAGCGGTTTTGTGCAAGAATAATGAGGCCTGCCGCGTTGAGATTTGGTGTGGCAGCGGCGCTTCATGTAGGAAAGAGCCTGACCCGCGACATCTTGTGACACACTCGGGACGATTGCATGAGACATCGGCATCGCGCGTCGCTCATCGGGATTGCCGCCGCCGCGTTGGCGGGGGGATTTTGCGCTGCGCATTTTGCGGCGGCCGCGCCGGCGGCGGATCCGGCGGCGCTGGAGTTCTTCGAGTCGAAGGTGCGCCCGCTGCTTTCGCAGAGCTGCTACGAGTGTCACGGGCCCGACAAGCAGAAGGCTCATCTGCGGCTCGACCACATCAGCTTCATCCAGAAGGGCGGCGACGGCGGCATGGTTGTCGCGCCCGGTGACATCGAGAAGAGCCGGCTCATCGAGGCGGTGCACTACACGAACGTCGACATGCAGATGCCGCCCAAGAAGCGGCTGACACCGGCGCAGGTCGCGATCCTCGAGACGTGGGTCAAGAGCGGGGCGGTGTGGCCCAACGAAGCGGCGCCGGCGGTGAAGGGTGGGCCTCCGCCGTTTGATCTGCTCAAGCGGAAGGCGGATCACTGGGCGTGGAAGCCGATCGAGAAGCGTGCGGAGCCGGCGGTGCGTGACGCGGCCTGGCCGGTGAATGCGATCGACCGGTTCATTCTCGCGGGGCTTGAGGAAAAGAAAATTCGTCCCGCGCCGCAGGCCGACAAACGCGCGCTGATCCGTCGGCTCAATTTCGATTTGATCGGTCTGCCGCCGACGCCGGCGGAGGTCGAGGCGTTTGCCGCGGACACGGACCCGAAGGCGACCGAAAAACTCGTCGATCGTCTGCTGGCCTCGGAGCATTTCGGTGAGCGGTGGGGGAGGCACTGGCTGGACCTCGTGCGTTTCGCTGAGACGCGCGGCCACGAATTTGATCCGCCAATCCCCAATGCGTGGCAGTACCGCGATTATGTGATCCGCGCGCTCAACGCCGACGTGCCGTATGACCGATTGCTGCTCGAGCACATGGCCGGCGACAAGCTCGATCCGCCGCGGCTCAATCCGCGCGATGGGTCCAATGAATCGGTGCTCGGCACGGGATTCTGGCTGCTGGGCGAAGAGGTGCACTCGCCGGTCGATATCCGCCAGGATGAGGCGGACCGGATGGACAACCGCGTGGACACGATGGTCAAGGCGTTTCAGGGCCTGACGATCGGCTGCGCCCGCTGCCACGATCACAAGTTCGACGCGATCTCGCAGAAGGATTATTACGCGCTGGCCGGTGCCGCGATCAGCAGCGGTTACCGGCAGACGCCGTTCGAGGCGATGGAGCAGAATCGTGCGGTCGCTGCGAAGCTCGAGACGCTGCACGCCGCGTCGAGCATTGAAATCGCCAAATTGTGGGGCGATGTGCAGCGCCCGGGGCTTTCGCGGATCGCTGATTACATGATGGCGGCCAAGCGCTGCGGTGGTCAGATTCAGCGTGTGACCGAAGAGGCGGCTGCGTCGAAGTTGGACGCGAAGATCCTGATTGCGTGGGTCGATGCGCTCAACGAGGCACAGAAGATGCCGGACGGACCGCAAAATCTGCTTCACGCATTTGCGACCGTGGCGATGGGGCCCGGCTCGGAGGATCCGACGAAATTCGCGGCGCGCCGCATCGCGGTGGTTGAAGCCGGAGCGACGCGTGCCAAGCAGGTTGATTCGCAGGCGTCGGCGGTGAGCCAGATCGTCGTCGATTACGCGCGCCTCGGTCCGGATGGGTGGTTCACGGATGGCGTGGCGTTTGGACTCCGGCCGATGCGGGCCGGCGAGCTGACGATCGGTGAGGGCGGAAAGCTGCGTGTGGTGGAGCGCGGCGCGGCGGAGTGCGACCGTGCGATGGGCACGATGGCACCGGCTGCGGGCACGGAGCCGGAGTTCGGCAAAATGGCCGAGGCGCAGCTGGTGGGCCGGATGATCCGCACGCCGAAGGTGACGCTCAAGAACGGCAAGCTCTGGTATCTGATCCGCGGCACCGGCTTCGCGTATGCGGCGGTTGATTCGCATGAGGTGATCAGCGGGCCGCTGCACGGTCCCCTGGTCAACAAGCTCGACGGAGCTGGCGGCCAGTGGCGCTGGGAGCTGCATGATCTGAAGGCCTACGCCGGTCACCGTGTGGCGGTGGAATTCGCGGCGTTGCCGGGCACGGACTTCGCGGTCGCAGAGGTGGTCGAGTCCGAAGTGCCGCCGACGATGGAGCGGGCCAACAAGGTGCTGCTGACAGCGCTGAGCGATCCGGCGGTGCGCGATGAGCTCTCGATGGCGCAGGCGTATCAGCGCGTCTTCACGGTCGCGGCGCATCGCCTGACCGACGGGCCTTTTATTTTGCAGTCCGATGAACGCGATCAGGCGCGGCTCGGCGAGTGGCTCGTGCGTCACCCCGATACGCTCAGCATCGACGGTGAGAACCGCAAGCCGCTCGCGGCCGCGGTGCAGCGATACACCGATGCTCGCGCCGAGCTGATCAAGCAGCTCCGCACCAATTCGCAGTGGGCGCCGACCCTGATCGACGGTAACGGCGTTGATGAGAATCTGCTGGGCCGCGGGCAGACGAAGATGGCCGGCGAGCTCGTGCCGCGCCGTTTCCTCGAAGCCATCGCCGGCAGCGATCAGCCACGCATCACACAGGGCAGCGGCCGTCTCCAGATCGCGCAAGCCATGCTCGCACCCAGCGATCCATTCACCGCCCGTGTGCAGGTCAACCGCATCTGGCACCACCTGATGGGCCGCGGCATCGTGGCGACGGTGGACAACTTCGGCGTCCTCGGCCAGCCTCCGACGAACCTCCCGCTGCTCGACTGGCTCGCCGAGCATTTCCGCACCGATCTGAAATGGTCCACGAAGGCGATGATCCGAACCATCGTCCTCAGCCGCACTTATCAAATGTCCAGCAAGCCCGACCCCGCGGCGGAGCAGGCCGACCCCGAGAATTATTTGCTCCACCGCATGCCCGTCAAACGCCTCGAAGGCGAAGCCATCCGCGATGCCATCCTTGCCGTCTCCGGCCGCCTCGATCCCAAAGTGCTCGGCCCGCCCGTCGAGCCCTACCTCAACGCCTTCATGGACGGCCGCGGCAAGGTCGCCAGCGGTCCGCTCGATGGCGATGGCCGTCGCAGCATCTACGCCCGCATCCGCCGCAATTTCCTCTCACCTATGATGCTCGCCTACGACACGCCCGCTCCCGCCGCCTGCGTCGGTCGCCGCTCCGTGTCGAATGTCCCCGCGCAAGCCCTGATCCTGATGAACGATCCGTTCGTCGTGCAGCAGGCGAGCCTCTGGGCCAAGCGCGTCCTCGCCGTCCCGGGCCAGACTCCGCCGCAGCGCATCGCCGCCATGTACATGACCGCGTTCAGCCGCCCACCGACCGCCGATGAGCTCGCCGACGCCGCCGCGTTCCTCGACGCCCAAGCCCAGCTCTACAACATCCCCGCCGCCGCCCGCGATGATGAACGCCTCTGGGCCGACTTCGCCCACGTCCTCTTCAACGTCAAAGAGTTCATCTTCGTCCCCTAACGCCGAGCTACGCCCCATGCACCACTGCGGCCGATTCATGCAGAACCCCTTGTCACGCCGGCAGATGCTCCGCCAGTGCGCCGCCGGCTTCGGCTCCATCGCCCTCGCCGCACTCATGGCCGAACGCGGCCTCGCCGGCATCACATCCGCCGCCGCCGCCTACTCCAAAACCGGTCAAGCCATCCGCCCCCATTTCGCCCCCCGCGCCCGCAACATCATCTTCCTCTACATGGACGGCGGCCCGTCGCAGGTCGATACCTTCGACTATAAACCCCTCCTCGCCAAGTACCACGGTCAGGACCCGCACAAGGCCATGGGCAAGCTCGAGCCCACCCAGTTCGCCAACATCGGCCGCGTGATGAAATCCCCGTGGGCCTTCAAGCAGTACGGCCAATCCGGCACCTGGGTCAGCGACCTCTTCCCGAACATCGCCACCTGCGCCGACGAACTGGCCATCGTAAAGTCCATGGTCAGCGAGTTTTCCGAGCACACCAACGCCAACTACTTCCTCCACACCGGTTCCGGCCTGCAGGGCCGCCCAAGCATGGGCGCCTGGACCACCTACGGCCTGGGCTCCGAATGCGCGAACCTCCCCGGCTTCGTCGTCCTCAACGGCGGCCTGATCCCCCCCGGCGGCCTCGATAATTTCAACTCCGGCTTCCTCCCCGCAACCTACCAGGGCTCCGTCTTCAAGCCCTCGCTCCCCGGCGTCGCCAACGCCGCGCCCACCGAAGCCCGCCCCGAACTCCAGCAGCGCAAGCTCGCCCTCATGCACAAGTTGGATGCCCGCGGCCTCGATGCCATCGGCCACACCGATGCCCTCGAGTCCGCCATCGCCAACTACGAGCTCGCCTACAAAATGCAGGTCGCGGTCCCCGAGCTCATGGACCTCTCCGGTGAATCCGAAGCCACCAAGCATCTCTATGGCCTCGATGCCTCATTCCCCTTCGCCCGCAGCTACGCCACGCAATGCCTCCTCGCACGCCGACTTATCGAACGCGGCGTCCGTTTCATCGAGCTCACCTGCCCCCACGTCGGCGGCAACGACCGCTGGGATCAGCACGGCAACCTCCTCAAGGGCCACACCGACAACGCCCTCGCCGTCGATCGCCCCATCGCGGGCCTGATCAAGGATCTCAAAGCCCGGGGCCTCCTCGACGAAACCCTCATCGTCTGGACCGGCGAATTCGGCCGCACCCCCTTCGCACAGGGCGGCGACGGCCGCGATCATAATCCCTTTGCCTTCACCACCTTCCTCGCCGGCGGCGGCGTCCGCGGCGGCGTCTCCCACGGTCTCTCCGACGAGTTCGGCTACAAAGTCGCCGAAGACCGCGTCACCATTCACGACCTCCACGCCACCATGCTCCACCTCCTCGGCATCGACCACACCAAACTCACCTACCGCTACTCCGGCCGAGACTACCGCCTCACCGACGTCTACGGTGAAGTCGTAACCCCAATCCTCGCCTGAAACTAAAACTCTGAAACCTGAAACTTCTGCATTTCCGCCTTGACGTCTCGATCCTCATCTGCTACTTTTCCAACACTTCAACTGCTGCTTTTGCAGCATATCCTCCCCGTCCCCTCCACTCCTCTCCTCCCCAGCCCCTAACCCCTTTCTCCGAGGCCCTCTATGAAACTCGCATCCCTCCGTCGTCCCTTCCTCGCCGCGTTCGCGATCCTGCTCGGCGCCCTGCCGGTCATGGCCGCCGATGAGGCGCCCGCCGTCTACGTTGGCATGCACACCAAGCCCCTCACCGCCGCCCAGCGCGCCGAACTCAAGCTCGATGCAGCAGTTGGCGGCATGGTCGAAGCCGTCCTCGAAGGCACCCCCGCCGAAAAGGCCGGCATGAAGAAGGGCGACATCATCACCGCCATCGGTGGCGAACCCGCTCCCGCCGATGCCCATTTCGCCCCGCTCGTCAACAAGCATAAAGCCGGTGAAGCCGTGGACTTCGCGATCATCCGCGATGGCAAAGCCCAGACCGTCGCCATCACCGTCGCCCTCCGCCCCGAAGCCCCTGCCGAGCCCGCCGCCCCGGCCGCGACCCTCAAGGTCGGCGACCCCGCCCCCAAGCTCGCCCCCGCCAAGTGGATCCAGGGCGACGCCATCACAGCCTTCGAGCCCGGCAAGCTTTACGTCGTCGAGTTCTGGGCCACCTGGTGCGGCCCCTGCCGCGCGTCCATCCCGCACCTCTCCGAAATGAACACCAAGTTCAAAGACAAGGGCGTCGTCTTCATCGGCCAGAACGTCTGGGAAGAGAAAGCCGACGCCGCCGTCCCCTTCGTCAAAAAGATGGGCGACAAAATGAATTACAACGTCGCCACCGACACCGAAGACAAAACCATGGCCACCACCTGGCTCACCGCCGCCGGCCAGGACGGCATCCCCTCCGCATTCCTCGTTGACCAAACCGGCAAAATCGCCTGGATCGGCCACCCCATGAACGGCCTCGACAAAGCCATCGAAGCCGCACTGGAAAAGAAGTAAGCAGAAGAAGTTAGGAATCAGAGGTCAGAGATCAGAAGTCAGTCCAAAATCCGCGAGGCCTAGGCACTTTGGTGCCGAGTACCCTGACCCCCCAAACCCACGGCCCTCGCCGTGGGTTTTTTCATCCCCCTCGCCCCCGGGGAGAGGGTGGCGAGTCCCCGAGCCGGGTGAGGGCGCCCCGGGAGTTCATCACGCGCCGATCGCAAAACAAAAAACAGCGACTTACGTCAATTTCACTCGCCCCCTCCGACCCCACCGGCGCAACATCCGTGCGCAAAAACATGTCGCCGACCCCTTCGCGACGATTTTCCCACGCAATCCGCGCATCCGCAGTGTGTTAGGGCAATGTACGGGCCACCTCACGACCCCTACCTCTTTTCGAGCCCAAATCGTCATAAGTCGCGGTTTTCGATTCCAGATTTTCGCCCACACTTCCCAACTTGAAACTCGAAACTCTGAAACTTGAAACTCCCGATCCGCCGATCGACCGCGCCATGAGAACCTGACGGTTCCCCAGGCACCCCCTCCCTTCGGACACGCACCACGATTCGGGCGCGATCAACGTCCCGCAAAATCACCGGCGTTGTTCGACCCCCTTTCCCGTTTCCCCTTCCAGGTGGAAAGCCCCCCGAAAGGCGGCGAAGACGAAGGCACGAAACGCCGCGATCCCCGTTTTATTTAGCCGCCGGGCTCGCCCGGCGTGTATCGCGTTTCACGCGCGGTAACACTTTCAAATATTCGTCGCCAGAAAAGATCACTTCTGGCCCATCGCCTTGAGCTCGGCGGCGGCGAACTGGTATTCGATGTAATTCTTCTTGCCGGTCGCGATGCACTTTTGAAAATTCTCGGCCGCCGCCGCGGTGTCGCTATTGAGCGAATGCTTCACGCCGATGTAGTACCACGCTTCGCAGCGCTGGCCGCTGTCTTTTTTCGTATCACTCGACGCCGCAGCGGTCAGCAGGTCGGCTTCACTAATCCTGCCAAGTAGAAAACCGGCGACCGTCACTGGCCAATCGTCAGATGGGCCTTGACGTTTTTTGAGGTACACGTCGAGTTCGACGTTTGCGACGTCGGCTTCTCCCATGCGCGAGTGCGCGATCCAGATGAGTCGTTGCGTCCTGTTTCGGTACTGCGCATCCAGTTCGCATAGACGGCGGAAATCTTCGATCGCTTCGGTCCAATGGCGCCTGAGGAAATGCGCTGTGCCGCGCATGCGATACCCTGTGGTGTTGTTCGGCTCGATTTCGATGACGCGGCTGTAGTCGGCTATCGCGCCTTCGAGGTCGCCCTTGCGCTCCTTGGCGTAGCCTCGGTTGCCAAAGGCATAGGTGTATTGGGGGTTGATTTCGATCGCGCGTGTAAGGTCGGCGATCGCGCCGTCAAAGTCATTCTTTTCATTTCTGATGCTACCGCGACCGTAGAACGCGAAGGCAAATTTCGGATCGATCTCAATTGCGCGGGTGTAATCGAGCATCGCCCCGTCGGCGTCTCCCTTAAGCGATTTGACAGAGCCACGGTCAAGGTAAGCGTCGGCGAATCTCGGATCGAACTCGATCGCGCGGGTAAAATCTGCGATCGCGTCGTCGAAGCGGTTCAGCTTCTTCACGGAATTGCCGCGTGCGTGGTAAAAATCGGCGTATTTCTCGTTGGAAAGAGCCTTGTCGGCGATGGCGCCATCTACATCACCCTTGGCTTTTCGCGCGTAGCTGCGGTGTTCGTAGGCGGGTGCGTCCTGCGGGTCAATCTCGATAATGCGGCTATAGTCGGCGATCGCGCCATCAAAGTCCCCCTTGGCCGATTTGGCATCTCCGCGGCTGAGGCGCCAGAAGGTGAATCCCGGCTCCAACTCGATGGCGCGGGTGAAATCAGCGATCGCGCCATTGAGGTCGTTTCGCGTCAACTTCTCGCTGCCGCGGTTGGCATAACCCGTCGCGCTTTTCGGCCCTGGTCCCGCTGTTGCGTATGCGATGGTGAGCAAAGTGACGGCCGCGATAATCAACGACGCCGTCATGATGATGACGAAGCGCGACAGAGAAATTGTTCCGGGCCTTTCACTCAAATGCGCGCCTTTCGACGAACCGCAAGACGAGGATCAGCAAACAGTGTACATCGTCGCCGACCTCATTCTCCGCCACCGCGCGGCGGATCGCAATCCGGCGTGCGTAACGCAACGTCACGCCCAACGCCGGGCGAGCCCGGCGGCTAAATAAAGGCGAACAGCGCGGCGTATTCGGCGTTTGTCTTCGCCGCCTTTCGGGGGGCTTTCCCCCTTTGAAGGGGGAAACGGGAAAGGGGGTTGAACAAACTCATCGACTTCACGGGACGCGGTGCGCGGCCGAATCGTGGTGCGTGTCCGAAGGGAGGGGGTGCTGGGGGAACCGCCAGGTTCTCATGGCGCGGTCGTGCATTGGGGTGTGCGGAGTGGGGGAGCGAGTACGAGTACGAGTACGATTACGAGAACGAGAACGACGGGATCGAGGAGGAGTACGAGTACGAAAAAATCGGTGTGGGGAGGTGATTGCGCGCGGAAGTGGGTAAAATCCTTCCGATGCGTGGGGTTGCGCGGCGGAGCGGGGAGCGCGGAGCGCTAAGCCGCAAGCGGCGGATCCCCGATCCCTGGTCCCGAACCCTCGATTACGATTACGCGCACGAGCACGACGGGACACTGATCGCTGACCTCTGACCTCTTGCCTTCTGGAGCTCGCATGCAGCCTGAGACACGGACGACGCTTGAGACGGCGGTGCAGGTGGGGGCGACTCATGAGGCGGGGAAGCAAGGCGGCCCTCACCCTGGCCCTCTCCCGGGGGGAGAGGGGAGTGTGCTTCAGGCGGCGGAGCAGGTGGCGAAGGCGCATCGGTTGATGGTGGAGCAGATGGGGCGGGTGATCATCGGGCAGCAGGAGGTTTTGGACCTGATGCTGCTGGGGCTTTTTTGTCAGGGGCACTGCATTCTTGAGGGCGTGCCGGGGCTGGCGAAGACGCTGATGATTTCGAGCATGTCGCAGCTCTTGTCGCTCAACTTCAATCGCATTCAGTTCACGCCGGATTTGATGCCTTCGGACATTACGGGGACGGAGATATTGCAGGAGAACAAGAGCACGGGGAGCCGGGAGCTTCGGTTTGTGCCCGGGCCGTTGTTTGCGAATCTGATTCTGGCGGACGAGATTAATCGGACGCCGCCCAAGACGCAGGCGGCGCTGCTGCAGGCGATGCAGGAGTATCAGGTGACGGTGGCGGGGCAGACGCTGAGTCTGGAGCGGCCGTTTTTTGTGCTGGGGACGCAGAACCCGATCGAGAGCGAGGGGACGTATCCGCTGCCCGAGGCGCAGCTGGACCGGTTCATGTTCAAGATCAAGGTGGACTATCCGACGCTGGACGATGAGATCGAGATCGCGCTCTCGACGACGCGCGTGGGGCAGGTCGAGCTTGAGCCTGTGATGACGAAGCGGGACATCATCGCAATCCAGCAGGTGGTGCGGCAGGTGATCGTGTCGCAGACGGTGGCGAGCTACGCGGTGCGGCTGGTGCGGAGCACGAGGCCTCGTGATGCGGCGAACAAGGATTATGTGCGGCACTATTTGACGTGGGGGGCGGGGCCTCGCGCGTGTCAGGCGCTGCTGCTGGGGGCGAAGGCGCGGGCGCTGCTGGATGGCAGGCCGCATGCTTCGATCGATGATATCCGCGGATTGGCGAAGGCGGTGCTGCGCCACCGGATCGTGCCGAGCTTCGCGGCGGAGTCGGAGAATGTGACGACGGATGATGTTGTCGATCAACTCGTCAATGACCTACCGGAAACCGTCTGACGAAAATGACGAATGACGAAATTCGAATGACGAATGAATGATCAAATTCCAAATTCCAATGACGAAGAAAAGACGGCGTGGTCCCCTTTGGAATTTGATCATTGGAATTTGATTCGTCATTCGAATTTCGTCATTCGAATTTAACGAGCCCCGCCCATGGCCCTGAACAAATTTCTTGACGCGAAGGGCATCGGGCTGGTGAGCCGGATGGAGCTTGTTGCGCGGCAGGCGGTGGAGGGGATGTTGTCGGGGCTGCATCCGAGCCCGTATTTCGGGTCGAGCGTGGAGTACGCGGATCATCGGCCCTATTCGAGCGGCGATGAGATCCGCACGATCGACTGGAAGCTGCTGGCCAAGACGGACAAGTATTACGTGAAGCTTTTCGAGGAGCAGACGAACACGCGCTGCACGATCCTGCTGGACACGAGCAGGTCGATGAGCTTCGCGGCGGACGGGCGGATGAGCAAGCTGGAGTATGGGATGTTTCTGGCGGCGTCGCTGGGGTATCTGATGCTGCGGCAGAATGACGCGGTCGGGCTGGCGATGTTCGACAGCGAGGTGCGGCAGTACATTCCGCCACGTGCGACGGCACGGCACTACCGGCAGATGCTGACGATCATGGAGCAGACGCATTCCGGTGGGGCGGCGGGGGCGGGCGTGGACACGAAGCTCGGGCCTTGCCTGAGCGCGCTGGCGGGGCGGATCCCGAAGCGCGGGATCGTGATCCTCATCAGCGACCTGCTCGACGATCCGAAAGCGCTGGCCGACGGCCTGGCGCATCTCAAACATCTGCGGCACGAACTCATCGTGTTCCATTTGATGGACCCCGCCGAGCGCACGTTCCCGTACGACAAGCTGACGCGATTCCGCGACATCGAGGGCGTCGGGCACCTCATTGCGAATCCGCACTCGATCAAGCGGGCGTACCTGCAGCGGCTCAGCGCGTTTCTCGATGGCGTCCGGCGGACGTGCCTGGAGCGCGACATCAGCTACGAACTGGCGATGACGGACCAGCGCTACGAGCAGATGCTCGCGGCGTTCCTCGCACGCAGGAGCCGGATGACGGGATGACCGAGGACGGAATGACGAATGACGAAATTCGAATGACGAAACAAATACCAAATTCAAGATTGCAGAAGAACACGCAGAGTCATCTCTTTCCGCGTTTGGTCATTGGTGCATGGTCATTGGTCATTGATTCGTCATTCGAATTTCGTCATTCGTCATTCCCGCTTCGGGTGCAGCCATGCTGAACCCACTCTTCCTCTGGTTCCTGCCGCTGGCCGCGGTGCCGATCATTCTGCACCTCATCACGCTGTACCGCCTCCGCACGGTGGAGCTCTCGACGTTCCGCTTCCTCATGGACAGCTATATCCAGCAGCGGCGGAAGCTGCGGCTGCTCGAGTGGCTGCTCATGGCGCTGCGCACGGCGTTCATCCTGCTCATCGTCGTCGCGCTGAGCAGGCCCGTCGTCGAGCGCATGGGCTTTCTCTTCGGCAAGAGCGGCAAGGACGTGACGCTTATCGTCGACGCCTCGGCGACGATGTCGCTCGAAACCAGCGGCACGACCGGCATGCAGCGTGCCAAGGAGATCGCGCGCACCATCGCCCGCAAGCTCAATCCCGCCGATCACGTCACGCTCATCGCCGCGGGTCACAAACCCGACGTCGCCTACCGCGAATTTGTCGGCGACGCCGCCGCGGTGATTCGCCGCATTGATGCGCTGGAGCCCGATCTCTCCGCCGCTGATCTGCCCGCCGCGCTCGCCGAAGCGGTCGCCGCCCCGCCGCGCGGCCCGCGTGTGATCTACATCCTCAGCGATGCCCGCAAGCGCACCTGGGCGCCGCTTCCGCAGCACCCCATCCGCCGGCAGCTCGGCGAGCAGACGCAGATGGTGCTCGTGAATGTCGCGCCGACCCAGCGCCTCAGCAACCTCGCCGTGATCGGCGAGCCGCCGCGCGCCGGCCGGCCCGTCGTCGGCCTGCCCGTCATCCTCTCCGCCACGGTCTCCGCGTCCGGCTACGATCAGCCGATCGATACGCGCCTCGCCGTCGTCCTCGAGGATCAGATCGATTCGCAGCTGAGCCTGACGCTCCAGCCGAATCAGACCGTCACGCGCACCTTCTCGATCACGCCCAAGCACGCGGGCCTGATCCGCGGCCGATTCGAGCTCCCGGCCGATGCGTTCCCCGGCGACAATCAATTCCAATTCTGCCTCAGCGTCGAGCCGCAGATCCGCGTGCTGCTCATCACCTCGCCCGCCGCCAAGCCCGCCGACGATCCCGAGATCTATCTCCGCACCGCGCTCCGCGCCCCGCTCGTCGTGCGCGGCATCACCGGCGAGGAAGAGAAGCGCATCGCCCAGTCGCTCTCCGTCACGACCGTCCGCGCCGATCAATTCAACGAGGGCCACCTCGCCAATGTCGACGTGATCATCGCCGCCGATCTCGCGCTCGACGGCAACCGCGCCAATCTCCTCCGCCGCCATCTCGAGCACGGCGGAGGCCTGCTCATCCTCGCCGGCCCGCACGTCGATCCGACTATTTACAACGGCGAAATCCTCGCCAACGCCGCCGCGCCCGGCCAATCCGCCGCCGCGCTCCGCCTCGAGCCCGCCGTCGGCGACATCAATGATGAAGCGACCTTCAAGCCTGTGACGAGCTTCGATCTCCGCCACTTCGTCCTCGCCGCGTTCGATGGCGACAAGGACCAATCGTTCGGCCCCGTCCGCCTCTTCCGTTACATGCCGATCCATATCGAGTCGATCGCCGCCGGCGCTGCGAAGTGGCCCAAGCCGATCGATCCCACGAAGCCGCCGACGAAGCGTCGCACGCCCAATCCCGATGCGCTGACCGCGGCGCAGAATCTCGAAGGCACCGCCGGCGTCGCGACCCCGCTCATGCGACTCGCCGATCAGACCGTCGTCATGGCCGAGACGCGCATCGGCCCCGGCTCCGTCCTGCTCTGCTCCTTTTCCGCCGCGCCCGATTGGTCCAACCTGCCCATCAAGGCCCCGTTCGTCCCGCTGCTCCTGCGCAGCGTCGCGCACCTCCGCCCCGCAGCGATTATCGAGACCTCCGCCGTCGTCCGTCCGCACGAGCCGGCCCGGCTCCGCGTCGATGGCGCCTGGGCCGGCGCACGCGTTCAGGCCGTCGATCCTGCCGGCCGCAGCCAGACGATCGATCTCCACCGCGCCGATGACCACATGATCGGCGCCCTGATGAACACCAGCGCCCGTGGCTACTACACCTTCACCGTGCAACCTCCGGCCGAGGCTGCGTCGCAGGCGAGCGTGCAGCTCGGCTTCGCCGTGAATCCCGACACCGGTGAAGCCGACTTCGCGAGCCTCAAGAAGAGCGAACTCGAATCGACCTTCACGCCGTTGCACGTGACGTACCTCGCCGGCTCGCCGGATGATCCGGTCCTCCGCGATGCGCTGACGCAGCGCAGCGAAATCTGGCGCTGGCTCATCTGGGCGATGTTCATCATCATCGGCGTCGAATTCGCGCTCTCGACACTCAAGCCCGGCGGCGGCGACTCGGATAAATCCCGCTGGCCCGGTTTCCTCTCCCGCTTCCGCCGCCGGCACGCGACTAGCACTCCGGCCCAATCGTCCCTCGGCCAGCGTCGCGCCGCCGCGGTGGCGACCGAAGGAGCCAAATCATGAATCGCGACCTCCTCGACATCATCGAACAGACCGCCCGCCTGCTCCGGCGTCACGCGCTGATCACCGGCGCTGCGATCCTGCTCATCGCCACCGTCGGCTGGCTCTGCGCCGCCGCCGGCGCCGACATGCTCATCCCCCTCGCCGTCCCCGTGCGCCTCTTCGTCGCGATCATCTTCTGGGGCGTGCTGATCGGCACCGCCGTC
>JAYVTU010000031.1:0-11478 GCA_043788485.1 Planctomycetota bacterium | reverse complement strand
ATTGCTTTGTTTGTATGCCAGGCTCTCCGCTTTGCTTGAGCATGTTCTTCGTCCCGGCGGGTGGCATTGCTCGGATTGTGTGCCATGCTCTCGGCTCTGCGTGAGCATGTTCTTCGTCACCGGGGGCGCCGACATGCCGACGACGGGCTGGTGGCATCGAGGGGATGCCGAGGACGCCGAGATGTAAGTCGCAATTTTGTGAGGTGGGCTGCGCGCATGAACGTGTCGTTTCATGGCTTGGCAGCGCGGTCGCGCCGGTGCGCATGTTTGGGACGAGTCGCGTAGACGTGGCGGCGCAAGTGATGCTGTCTGCTGAATTGGGGAATTTCAGACTCGCTGCGGTTGTGGCAAGATGCGCAGCCGCGCTGGTGCGCGCCGCTCTCGGGATGAGCATCTTGGCGCCTTGATGAAATTGGAGGAAAATGCGTGTGTTACGGCGGTTTTTCAAGATGCTCAATGAGCATCTTGGATTGTGAATCACTTATGGCGATACCCGCGGGGATTCGGCGGACCTCATCCCCGGGCTTGGAGGGGCGTATCGCGCAGGGGATCGGGGAGCAGGGATTGCGGGGCGTTTTGGTAGCTGATCATGCGGGTGAAACGTTCGATGGCGCGGGAGCCGACGGAGGTGGTGCGGCCATCGGAGGTGGCGGGGTAGGGGCCGCCGTGGCAGATGGCGTCGCAGACTTCGACGCCGGTGGGAAAGCCGTTGAAGATGATGCGGCCGGCGCGGGTTTCGAGGATGTGGAGCAGTTCGGCGTGCTGCGCGAGCTCGGCGTCGGAGGCGTGGATGGTGGCGGTGAGCTGGCCTTCGACGGCGCGGGCGGCTTCGAGGAGCTCGGCGATGGAGGCGGCGTGGATGAGCAGAGTGGAGGGGCCGAAGACTTCGTCCATGAGATGAGGACTGGTGAGGACGTTGGCGGCGGTGGTGCGGAAGAGGGACGGCGAGGCTTGCGAAGTGGTGGGATTCGTGTGTGTGACGCCGCTGTCCACGAGTGTCTCGACGCCGGGGGCGGAGGCGAGGCGCTGGGCGCCGTTGTGGTAGTTGCGGCAGATCTGCGGGCCGAGCATCGTGGCGGGCGGGGCGGCGGCGATGCGCTGCTTGAGTGCGGCGGCGAAGCGGTCGGAGTCGGGGCTGGTGAGTGTGTAGACGAGGCCGGGGTTGGTGCAGAACTGGCCGACGCCCAGGAGGACGGAGGCGGCGAGGCCGGTGGCGATGTCGTCGCAGCGATCGTGCAGTGCGGCTGGGAGGATGAAGATGGGATTGACGCTGCTCATCTCGGCATAGACGGGGATGGGCACGGGACGGGCGGCGGCGATGTCCATGAGTGCGCGTCCGCCGGCGCGGGAGCCGGTGAAACCGACGGCGCGGATGAGTGGATGTTTGACGAGGGCCTGGCCGAGGGCGTTACCCTCGCCGAAGAGGAGGGAGAAGACGCCGTCGGGCATGGCGGTATCGCGAGCGGCTTGCTGAACGATTGTTCCGACGAGTTCGGATGTGCCGAGGTGGCCATTGTGGGCTTTGACGATGACGGGGCAGCCGACGGCGAGGGCGGAGGCGGTATCGCCGCCGGCGACGGAATAGGCGAAGGGGAAATTGCTGGCGCCGAAGACGACGACGGGGCCGAGCGGCATGTTGAGGGAGCGGATGTCGGGCTTGGGCGCGGGCTTGCGGTTGGGATCGGCGAGGTCGATGCGGGGATCGGTCCACTTGGGGGTATTGAGCAGGCCGGCGTAGAGGCGGAGCTGGCCGCAGGTGCGGACGAGCTCACCCTGAAGGCGGGGCAGCGGCAGGGCGGTTTCCTGTGCTGCGCGTTCGGTGAGCGGCGCGACGTTCTGCTCGAGGAGCGTGGCGATGGCCTGCAGGAACTGTGCGCGGCGGGCGGGCGTGATGAGGCGGTACGCGGCGAATGCTGCATCGGCGGCGCGTGCGGCACGGTCGATGTCCTGCGGCGTGGCCCAGTGGAAGGCGGGCTCTATCGCGGTGCCGGAGGGAGCGATGGCGTGACCGGAAGCGGGGCCGGGCGCGGTGCGGTCGAAGCCGATGATGGAAGTGCCGAGGAGTTGCACGTGATTCTCCGATATGCGAATGCAGTTTAGGCGTAGCGATCGGGCGACAGGAGCGCGATGTCGATCGCGGGCTGTGTGCCGGTGAGGAGGTCAGCGACGATTTGGCCGGTGATGGGACCCAGCGACATGCCCATCATGGCGTGGCCGGTGGCGAGGATGAGGTTGTCGAATCGGCCAGTGCGACCGATGTAAGGCAGGCCGTCGGGCGAGCAGGGGCGCAGGCCGCACCAAGGGGCGATGCCGTCGAAGTGGCCGAGTTTGAAGTCGGGGAAGTAGCGGAGCGCGGAATCGATGATGCCGCGGACGCGTGGCGGGCTGATGCGGTGATCGATGCCCGCGACTTCCATGGTGCCGCCGAAGCGGAGCGAGCCGGCCATCGGCGTGACGGCGACGCGGCCCTCGACGAGGATGGCGGGGCACTTGGGTAGCTGCGGCGGGTTGGGGAGCGTGACGCTGTAACCCTTGCCCGCTTGCATCGGGATGCGCAGGCCGAGATCGCGAGCGAGTGCGGAAGACCAGACACCGGCGCCGAGCACGAACTCGTCGGCTTCGAGGACACCGCGATTTGTTTCCACGCCGGTGAGTTGCGTGGCGGAGTGTCGCCAGCCGGTGACGATGGTGTCCCAGTGGAAGGTGACGCCGTCGCGCTGCAGCTGCTCCTGCATCGTGGTGATGAAGCGGCCGGGCGTAATGCTGCAATCCTGCGGATAGTGGACCGAGCCGGCGATGTCCATGCGGACGTCGGGGTCGAATGCGGCGGTCTGCTGGGCATTCATCTGCACCGCGGGGATGCCGAGGCGTTGGGCGTATTCAGCGGTGTGGTGTTCCTCTTCGAGGGCGTGGTCGGTTTTGCAGAGCATCAGCAGGCCGCTTTTCGTCATGTCGAACGGATTGCCGGTCACGGCGGCGAGCTGCTCATACGCGCCGCGGCTCGCATTATTCAGGTCACGCAGCAGCGGGGCGGATCGCTCGACATGCCGCTGCGTCGCTGCGCGGCAGAAACGCATCGCCCAACCGATCAGGTCGCTCGACAACCGCGGCTTGATATAGAAGGGCGATGTCGGGTTCCACATCATCCGCAGGCCGAGCCCGACCATGCCCGGCGCGGCGAGAGGGATGAAGTGGCTGGGCACGATGAGGCCGGCGTTGCCGTAGGAGCAGCCGTCGCGCTGGGGGGCGTTGCGCTCAATGATCGTCACGTCGCGGCCGCGCTTCCGGGCGTAATACGCCGAGCAGAGGCCGACCACGCCCGCGCCGATGATGATCACGCGCTTAGCCACGTTTCACCGGATCCCCCAGCAGAACGGGTCGCGCTCGTCGAGCAGGATATTCATCTCGGCGTTGACGAATGCAACGCCCGTGATGCTCGGCTCGATCTTCCCCGCGGCCCGATCGAGCCAGCGAAATCGCCCGATAAACGTGCTGCCTATGATGCTCTCCTGCACCCACGCGTCGCCCTCGGCGAGCTTGCCGTCGGCGGCGAGACACGCGAGTTTCGCGCTTGTGCCCGTGCCGCAGGGCGAGCGGTCGTACGCCTTGCCGGGACAGAGCACGAAGCTGCGTGAGTTCGCGCCGCTCTGCACGGGCGGGCCGAAGAGTTCGATGTGATCGATGTCGGGATAGCCTTGGGCGTTGACCGCCTGACGGATGCGCCAGCTCAGGTCCGTGAGCGCCTCGATGTTCGCGAGATCGAGTTTCTGGCCGTGTTTCTCGACGAGATAGAACCAGTTGCCGGCCCAGGCGACGTCGCCGACGATTTCGCTGACGCCGGGGACGTTGATCTTCGCTGCTTTCGCGGCGCGGTAGCTGGGGACATTCGTGACCGTCACGCTGCCGTCGGCGTGGAGCGTCGCGGTGACGACGCCGACGTTGGTTTCGATGCGGTGCTCGCCGGGTGTGATGCGGCCGAGGTGGGCGAGCGTGGCGATGAGGCCGATCGTGCCGTGGCCGCACATGCCGAGGTAGCCGACGTTGTTGAAGAAGATCACGCCGGTCACGCAGGTCGGATCGGAAGGTTTGCAGAGAATCGCGCCGACCAGCACATCCGACCCTCGCGGTTCGTTGACAATAGCGCGGCGGACCCGGTCGTGCTTCTCACGCATGACCGCCATCTGCTCCGCCACGCTGCCGCCGCCGAGATCCGGCCCGCCGTCGATGACGATGCGCGTCGGCTCGCCGCCGGTATGGGAATCGATCACGCGGAGGATTATGGCGGCGGCGCGGGACATGGTGTGATGATCCGTGATGGACGATATCGCGACGGGGCATTGACAATCGGCGTGGAATCCAAGATATTGTTTTTGTGTGCCGTGTCAAATGTGACTCGGTCGGATTGGAAAAGACCATTGGGACGGACCATCACCCAACACATTGCTGACGACCTGCGGTCGCGCATCCGCGCCGGGTCGCTGTCGTCGGAGGCGCCGACGCTCGAGGAGCTCTCGGCGCAGTACGGCGTGAGCCTCACGCCGATCCGCCACGCGGTTCGCGAACTGGTCGCCCAGCGGATGCTGATCAAGCGGCCGAACCGGCGGCTGGTTGTCAACCGTGCGAAGGTCGAGCTGCGCAGCGCCGACAGGATCAACGCCCACGCGATCCGCCCCCCGCAGACCGACGATGTCGAGTCGCGTCTGCGTTCCGAGGTCATCCGCGTGAGCCTGATCGGCGAGGCGCAATACCTCCGAGAGGACGCGACCGCGCGGCAGTTCGGCATCGGACGCACCGTCGTGCGGCACGCTTTTGCGCGCATGGCCGGCAGCAACATGCTCGAACACCTGCCGCGCCGCGGGTGGCGCGTCCGTGCGTTCTGCGAGTCGGACCTCGCCGCGTATCTCGATGTGCGGGAGGCGATGGAGCTCAAGGCCCTGCGGCTTTCGCGCGGCAGGCTCGACAAGGCGGTGCTCCGTCGAATGCTCCAGGGCAACGCGCCGACGCCGAAGGGCGCCGGGCCGATGCTGGACAATGAACTCCATCGTTACATCATCACCCAGTCGCAGAATCCCTACATCCGCGACTTCTTCGAGCGGCACGGCCCTTATTACCAGGCCCTTCTGGATTATGCCGCGCCGGAGGCCCGCCTCGACATGCTGATGGCCAAGCAGCACCGGCGGATTTTGCAGGCGATGATCGATGACAACTGGCGCGAGGCTCGGCGTGCTCTGGCTCATCACATCCGCTGCCAGATCCCCGTGTTGAAAAAGCTCCTCAAAAATATCGGCGGCGCGGCAACGGCTCGCTCCACAACAACCAGCGAATAACAAATAACAAATAACCTTCGAGAGCACCACGATGGCGACGAAATGGCACGGCGTACTCCCCGCGGCGACAACCCAGTTCAAATCCGACGAATCGCTCGACATCCCCGCGACGGTGGCGAATGTCGAGATGCTGCTCAAGGCCGGTGTGCACGGCCTGGTCATGCTCGGCACGGTGGGCGAGAACTGCTCGCTGGAACCGGCCGAGAAGCTGGAGGTTCTCCGCGCGACGGTCGCGGCGGTCAAGGGCCGCGTGCCGGTGCTGACGGGCGTCGCGGAGTACACGACGGCGCTCGGTAAGCGCTTCATCGCCGAAGCGAAAAAAGTGGGCGTCAATGGTCTGATGGTTCTGCCCGCGATGGTCTACAAGTCCGATGTGCGTGAGACGGTGACACACTTCCGCGCGATCGCGCAATCGACCGATCTGCCGATCATGATCTACAACAACCCCGTCTCTTACGGAGTGGACATCAAGCCCGAGACGTTCGGCGAACTGGCGGACCTGCCGAACATCGTCGCGATCAAGGAATCATCCGAGAACCCGCGCCGCATCACCGACATTCGCAACATCCACGGCAACCGCTTCACCCTGCTGTGCGGCGTCGATGACCTGTTCCTCGAGAGCATGGTGCTCGGAGCCGAGGGCTGGATCTCGGGGCTTGTCAACGCGTTCCCTGAAGAAAACCGTCTGGTGTGGGATCTGGCGAAGGCCGGCCGCTGGGCGGATGCGCTCAAGATCTATCAGTGGTACACGCCGCTGCTGCACCTGGACACGATGGGCAAGCTGGTGCAGTACATCAAGCTCGCGGCGTCGGAACGCGGGTTCGGCACGGAGACGTGCCGGGCGCCGCGGCTCGGGATTGTCGGCGAGGAGCGTGAGCAAATCCTGGCGATCATCCACAAGGCGATCGCGACGCGGCCCAAGTCCGCAGCGGTTGCGGGAGCCGGCGCGTGAGCACGACACGGAGCGCGGACAACTTCGGGCTGCCGGGACTCATCACGCGGGATCACATATTCACGGCGCCGCTGGATCACCTCAATCCCGGCGACGGGCGGACGATCAGCGTGTTTGCGCGCGAGGTCGTCCTGCGCAAACGTGATAAGGACAAGCTGCCGTGGATGGTTTATTTCACCGGCGGGCCCGGCTTCGGCGCGGTACGGCCCGTCGAGAGCAGCGGCTGGCTCAAGCGATTGCTCCAGGATTACCGCGTGCTGCTGCTCGATGAGCGTGGCACGGGGCGTAGCACCCCGGTCGGGTTGCACACGCTCGCCGTGATCCCCGATCCCAAGAAGCAGGCGGAGTATCTCACGCACTTCCGCGCCGATTCGATCGCGCGGGACGCCGAGTTGATCCGCCGCAAGTTCCTCGGTGATGAGCCGTGGTTTGCCTGCGGTCAGAGCTACGGCGGGTGGTGCATCACGGCGTATCTCTCGATCGCGCCGCAGGGACTCTCGGGCGCGCTGCTGACCGGCGGCCTTCCGCCGATCCTCCGCCGGGCCGAGGACGTCTACCGCGAGACCTACAAGATCCAGGAGAAACGCTGCGAGAATCACTACCAGCGTTTCCCGCAGGATGAGCAGAAGGTGCGGCAGATTGTCGACATCCTTGGCGCCAAGCCCGTCACGCTGCCCCAGGGCGACTTGCTGACGGTCCGCCGATTCCAGCAGGTGGGCTTCAATCTGTTCCGCGGCGCCGGGTACGCGCAGGTCCACAATCTGCTCGACGATGCGATCGTCGAGGGGCCGGGCGGACCGGAGCTGAGCTACAAATTCCTGCGCGGCTTCGAGCAGAACTTCAGCTTCGAGACCAACCCGATCTTCGCCGTGCTGCACGAGGCGATCTACGCGCAGGGCGAATCGACGCGCTGGGCTGCGGAGCGCATGCGCCGCGAGTATCCGCAGTACGACGCGAGTCGGCCGGGACGCGTGCTGCTGACCGGGGAGATGATTTATCCGTGGATGTTCGAGGACTACAAGGCTCTGCGGCCATTCCGCGAGGTGGCGGAGTTGCTCGCCGAGTACGACCGCTGGCCGCGGCTCTACGACCTCGAGGCCTACGCCAGGAACCCCGTGCCCGTCGCCGCGGTGATTTATTACTCCGATGCCTGCGTGGTGAGGCAATGGTCGGAGGAAGCGGCGCGGGCGATCAGGAACACGAGGGTCTGGGTCACCAACGAATACGAGCACGACGGCGTCGGCGTCGACGGCGAGAAGATCATCGGCCGGCTCATCGAGATGATGAGCGGGGATGTGGCGTACAACTTTTGAGGGTGTTTGAAACAAAGGGTGCCACTGGTCGGCCGTCCTCGGCAGACCAGTGTGCTTGGGCGATGTGCGCGCTACGGATCACTGGTCTGCGGAGGAACCGCCGACCAGTGGCACCCCGAGTTAGGCCAGCAGCGGCGTGACGACGTTCCCGTGGACGTCGGTCAGGCGGAAGTAGCGGCCCTGGAATTTGTAGGTGAGCTGCTCGTGGTCGATGCCGAGGCAGCGGAGCATGGTGGCGTTGAAGTCGTGGACGTGGACGGAGTCGGAGACGACGTTGTAGCCGAATTCGTCGGTCGTGCCGTAGACGAGGCCGGGTTTGACGCCGCCGCCTGCGACCCAAACGGAGAAGCAGCGGGGATGGTGATCGCGGCCGTAGTTGGTGGCGGTGAGTGTGCCCTGCGAGTAAACGGTTCGGCCGAATTCGCCGCCCCAGATGACGAGCGTGTCTTCGAGCAGGCCGCGCTGCTTGAGATCCTGGATCAGCGCCGCGGCGGGCTGATCGACGTCCTTGCACTGGCCTTTGATCTGGCCGGGCAGGCTGCCGTGCTGGTCCCAGCCCTTGTGCATGAGCTGGATGAAGCGCACGCCGCGCTCGGCCATGCGGCGTGCGAGCAGGCAGTTCCGCGCGAAGCCGCCGTCGGTCTTGTTATCGATGCCGTACATCTCCTTGATGTGCGCCGGTTCATCGGAAAGGTCCGTCAGGTCAGGCACGCTGGTCTGCATGCGGTAGGCCATCTCGTACTGGGCGATGCGTGTGTTGATCTCGGGGTCGCCGAAGTTCTGGGCGGCCTGGCCGTTGAGCTCGCCGACGGCGTCGAGCATGCGGCGGCGATCGGCGGCGTCGATGCCCTGCGGGTTGGAGAGGTAGAGCACGGGGTCGTTGCCGGTGCGCAGGCGGACGCCCTGGTGATCGGAGGGCAGGAAACCCGAGCCCCAGAGCCGCGAGAAGATCGGCTGATCGACCTTGTTGCCCGAGCCCTGGCTGATGAGGACGACGAAGCCGGGCAGATTGTGATTCGCGGAACCGAGGCCGTAGCTGAGCCACGCGCCGAAGCTGGGGCGGCCGGGTTGCTGCGAACCGGTCTGCAGGAACGTGATCGCGGGGTCATGGTTGATCGCGTCGGTGTTGAGCGTGCGAATGACGCAGATGTCATCGACGATCTTCGCCGTGTGCGGCAGCAGTTCGCTGATCCACGTGCCGGCCTGGCCGTGCTGGTTGAATTTGAAGATGGACGGCGCGATGGGCAGCGTGCCCTGGCCGCTGGTCATGCCGGTGATGCGCTGGCCCTGCTGGATGTCGGGCATCTTGCGGAGGTCGGCTCCGCGGTGCTTCTCAAGGCCCGGCTTGTAGTCGAGCAGGTCGAGGTGCGACGGCCCGCCGGACATGACCATGTAGATGACGCGCTTCGCCTTGGGCGCGAAGGTGGGCATGTTGCTGAGACCGCCGCCGCCCGGCAGTTCGGTTGCGGCGCGGAGCATGCCGGGGTTGAGAAGCGACGAGAGCGCGGCGACGCCGACGCCGATGCCCGTCGCCGTGCGACCGAAGAGCTGTCGGCGCGTCATAAGCAGTTCGAATTCGCGGATGGGATTATTCATGGCCTCAGCCCTTGGTGATGGTTTCGTCGAGGTTCAGGAGCGTGGTGGCGACCATCGTCCACGCGGCCAGTTCGGGGGCGGCGAGCTTCTCGTTGCGCGGCGATTCGCCGACGGTTAGCAGTTTCGTCGTTGCGTCGGCGTCCTTGGCGTATTTCTCAAGCTGCTGGTTGTAGACGCGCGTAAGGATCGCGATTTCCTTGTCGGTCGGCTTGCGTGCGATGGCCAGGCGGAACGCGAAGGCGATGCGCTGATCGGCCGTCGTGCCGCCCTCGGTCATCATGCGCTCGGCGAGCTTTCTCGCGGCCTCGATGTACGTGGGGTCGTTCATCAGCACGAGAGCCTGCAGCGGCGTGTTGGTCACGGCCCGGCGCACGGTGCACGTCTCGCGGTCGGGGGCATCGAAAGTCGAGAGCGTCGGCGGGGGGACGGTGCGCTTCCAGAATGTGTACATCGTGCGGCGGTAGAGGTCGGAGCCGTGGCTCTGTGTGTAGGTCTGCGCGGACCAGTTCTTGAAGTCGGCGCGGAAGGCGAGCTCTTCCCAGATGCCCGTGGGCTGGTAGGGCGAGACGCTCGCGCCGCCGATGCGGCGATCGAGCAGGCCGCTGACGGCCAGCGCCTGGTCGCGGATGAACTCGGCCTTGAGACGGAAGCGAGGTCCGTGGGCGAGCAGGCGATTCTCCGGATCACGGGCGAACATCTGGGGCGTGATGACCGCCGACTGCCGATACGTCGCGGACATGACGATCAGCTTCTGCATCTTCTTGACGTCCCATCCGGTCTGCACGAACTCCGTTGCGAGCCAATCGAGCAGCTCAGGATGGCTGGGCTGATCGCCCTGTGAGCCGAGGTCTTCGACGGTCTTGACGATCCCCGTGCCGAAGTACATCTGCCAGAAACGATTCACGGTCACACGCGCCATCAGCGGATTGCCCGGATCGACGAGCCAGCGCGCCAGCCCGAGGCGATTGGACGGCTGGCCCTGCGGGATCGGCGGGAGGAATGAAGGCACACCCGCGGTGACCGGCTGATTTTTGTCGGGCTTATCGAACACGCCGCGCTCCAGCACGAACGTGTCGCGCGGTTTGGCCATCTCCGCCATGACCATCGTCGTTGGGGCGGCCTGCTCGGCGCTGGTGAGCTTCGCCTTGAGCGCCGCGATCTCGCCGGCAATTTTGTTGTACCCGGGGTTCTGCGTCTCGAGGTAACGCTGAACGATCGCCTGCTTCTGTGCGGGAGTCCGCTGCGTTTCGGGCAAGGCCAGCACGGGGGCCAGCGGATCGGAGCCGGCGATCGCCGCGACTTCCCCGCCGCCCAACTCGCGGTTGTAGATGCGCACATCGTCGATCATGCCCTTGAGCACGGGCCCGGCGCTGCGCGAGCCGATCTGCAGATGCTTCTCATTGTGGAGCGAGCCGGTGAGCGAGTCGTGCGTGACTTCCAGTTCGGCGGGCGCGCCATCCACATAGAGATGAGCGCCGGCGGCCTTGCCGGTGCCATCGTACGTCGCCATCACGTGATGCCAGACGTTGAGTGACAGCGGCTTGATGGTGTTGACGCGGAGCGCGTCGTCCGGCCAGGCGTGGATGAGGTGCATGTACAGCTTGCCGTCGCCGAGGTAGAGGTCGTAGCCGCGGTAGCCGGCGTTCGGATCGTCAATGCGGGCGAGGATCGTGCCGTGCTCGTTGGTGATCGGTTGGACCCAGGCGCCGTAGCTGAACGCATCGGAGCGTTCAAACGGCAGCGTGTCGCCGAGATCGACATGCGTCGCACCGTCGAACTTCAGAGCGCTGCCCGATTTGCCCGTGGCCCACTGTGCCTTGCCGATGATGTGGCCCGCCGGAAACTTGCCCGACTCCTCGGCCACGGAGTCGCTTTTGCCTTCGTTGAGCAGGTAGTGTGCGACAAGTCCCTTCTTGATGTCCGTCTGCGCGGTGCTGGCGGTCTGCGCCCACGCGACCGCGTTTGCGGCGGCGTCGGTCTGCGCCTGTTTCACCTTCGCCTCGAGCGCCGCGATCTGCTCGGTGAGATCGGCGATGACCGTGCGCTGAGCCGCGGTGGGGGCGCGGATGAGCGGGGCGGCGTTGCCCTTGCTGCCGTCGAGGCCGTTCTCCGGCACGGCATTGAAGAAAGCGAAGAACTTGTAGAAATCCTTCTGCGTGATCGGATCATATTTATGGTCGTGGCACTGCGAGCAACCGACGGTCAGCCCGAGCCAGACGGTGGATGTCGTATTCACGCGGTCGATGAGATACTGCGTGAGGTACTCCTGCGCGTTGGCGCCGCCCTCGAA
>JAYVTU010000030.1:0-21656 GCA_043788485.1 Planctomycetota bacterium | reverse complement strand
GGGGATTGTCAGTGAAAGTGTGGAGGGGAATCGTGCACGTGCACGTGACACGTGCAGGTGCACGGGGTTGAGTTTCCGTCGTGCTCGTGCTCGTGCTCGTAATCGTAATCGGGTTTGGGTTGGGGAATTCGATTACGAGCACGATTACGAGCACGAGCACGGGGATCGGGAACGAGGGGAGGGGAATGCGGTCGCGGGGCGCACGTTGAATATCTCGGTGCACCCTCACCCGGCTCGCGGGCTCGCCGGCCTCTCCCCGGGGGAGAGGCTGTGGGGAGCGCGCACAGATGTGGTCGTGAAACCGGACGTCCGGGGGGTATCCCGGATGGGTTTTTGCAAGTGATGGGATTCGAGGCCTTAAGGCGCGGAATCGGGGGGTTGGGGGAGGGGGGGAATATGTCCGGTCGACGGGGTTGTGCGCACGGGAGGTGACCGCCGGATACCCGCGGGGATTCGGAGGACCTCATCCCCGGGCTTGGGTGGGGTGGATGGAGTTGTGGGTGGAGGTTGCGTGTTCCGTTTGCCCGCGAAGCCGCAAGCGGCAAGACAGGATGTGGTGATGGGGTTAAGGATTAGGACCGGAGATGGTGGTCATGGAGTCGTAGCCGGCGTGGGGGGTGGTGAGGGTGAGGGTGAAGGGGCCGTCGCCGGTGGTGATCCAGCGGAGGTAGATGACGCCATGCGCGGGGATGGAATCGATGCGGAGGTCGTCGGGGTTGTGCTTCTGCTCGGTGGGGTTGGAGAAGTATGGGTCGTGATTGGAGATGAGGCCGGTGATGACGCGGAGGTTGGGGGAGCCGGTGAGGCGGGCGCGGTCGGGTGGGGTGATGTGGTTCTTGGTGTCGGCGGTGAGATGGGTTGGGATTGAGCTGGTGTTCTCGAGGATGGCGGTGATCTGGGACGCGCCGCCGTCGAGGGGCTTGACGGTGAGGGATTGGATGCGTGCTTGCGGGAGCTCGCCGGCCATGTGGAGTGCGAAGGCCATGTTGCGGTGGCACTCTTCCTGGAGGAGGAAGCCTGCGGGTTGGCGGAACCAGGTCTTGCGGAAGCCGCCGACTTCGACCTTGCCGAATTGGGGGTGAGTGACTTCGTGCCAGGGCTGCCAGGCGTCGTCGAGCAAGAGGTATTTGTTGAAGGCGTGGAAATCCTCGTCGCTGCCCATGAGGCCTTCGCTGGCGCGGCGGAAGAGGTTGTAGGGCGTGTTGAGCTCGACGGTGATGGCGACGATGCCGCGCATGGCGTAGAGCCAATCCATCTCGTAGCCGTGGCCGGGATAGAGGCCGCTGCGGACCTCGACGTACTTGTAGCCCGGGAGGATGAGCTCGCCGACCTTGCCGAGACGGTCGTAGGCGGCGACGTCGCGGTCGGGCATCGGGGCGTCGGCCATGGCGCCGGGCGGGCGGAGGAACATGCCCGCGGCGTTGTGGTAGCTGATCGCGCCGGCGATGTTCGGGTGCGCCGTGATGAAGTCGGCGACGACGCGATTCTCCTGCGCCGAGAGCGGGAAGCGAGCAGCCCCGCGCTGCACATACTGCGGCTGCCACATCCAGGGCCAGTCGCGGTTGGGATCGTAGCCCTTGTCGAGGTTGTCCGGTGACACGCGGCCGTCGCCATCGCGGTCGTATCCTTCGGCGCCGAGCAGCGTGTAGCTGCCCTTCTCGCCATCCTTCACGCGGACCATAAGCTGCGGGTAATCGGCGTGCGGCTTCCAGCGGCCGTTCGGATCGGCGATGCGCATCTGCGTGATGGAGCCGTCGCCATCGAGGTCGGCGGCCTCGTCCTCGCCGGCGGTGCGGGGATCTCCGGTGGGGATCTGGCCGGAGCGCGGGGAGTGAGTCGTCTGCGGCTCGTGCATGTGCACGTCGCGGGAATCGGGGCTCATCATGGGCACGAGATAGAAGGTGCGGTTGCGGAGGAGATTGGTGACGGTCGCGTTGGAGCCGTACATCTCGGTGAGGAACCACGCGGAGTAGAGCGAGGCTTCGGTGCCCTGGATCTCGTTGGCGTGGATGGCGCCGTCGATCCATAGGGCGGGTTTGCGGGAGGCGGCGGACCCGCGGGGATTCGGAGGCACCTCATCCCCGGGCTTGGCGGGCGCGGTGATGGTGAGCAGCCACATCTCACGGCCGCCGTAGCTCTTGCCCAGGGAGGTGAGCGTGGCGAGATCGGGGTGCGCCTTGGCGATGGCGTGGAGGATTTCGGTGGTCTGCGCGTAGTCGTGGTAACGGTCCCAGGCGACGGCGACCTTGGGATTAGATGGTAGACCTGCGGGAGTGTAGGGCGCGGCGGGGTTGGCGGGCGGATCTGCGGCGAGCGCGAGCGGCGCGGTGATGAGCAGCGCGGTTGCGGTGAGCAGTGCGCGGCGAATGATTCGATGCGATGTGCGTGTTGTGATCATTGAAGTTTCACCGTCTTCGTATCGCTGCCGGTGGCGGGGCTGCCGACGTGGAGCGTGAACTGTGCGGCATCGGTGCGGAGGAGCCAGACCGCTTCGGTGCGGCCGCCCTTGCCTGCGATCGGGTCGAGCTTGTCGTGCGTGAGTCCCTTGAGCAGCGTCGCGTTGGGCGGCAGGTCGAGCACGAGTTCCAGCGCCCACGGCACCTCGCTGACCTTGCCCATCTCGGGCAGCGTGGGCAGGTAACCCTCGTTGACGATCGCCGCGGTGATGCGGTACACGCTTGCGCCCAGCGGCTCGACCTTCACATCGCCGATCGCGACGCGCGGCATGAGTTCCGCGAGCTGGCGGATGAACTGCGTGTGCTCATCGGCGAGGCCGTCGAGCTGATCGGCGGGCGGGTTGAGCAGGACGAGTGGCTTGAACCCGCCGACTTCGACCTTCTTGCCTGGGAAGTCGGGGTGATCGATCGGCGTCCACGGAACGAAGCCGTCGATCTTTTGGCTCGCGAGCCAGCGGAGCGCATTAAGCTGATCGGCGCCGCGATTGTCCGCCGCGGGCTTGCGCTTGCTTTCGTGCTTCTTCGCATCGTCCTTCTTGGCGTCATCCTTCTTCTTGCCATCGTCTTCCGCCGGTGCCTTCTCCTCAGCGGGCTCATCGGTCTTGACCTGCGGCACCCACCAGCCGCGTGCGGCAAACGACCATCGCCCCGTGTCGTAATAAACCCACTGCACGAACGAGCCGTGGCCGTCCGCGGGCGATGGTGCATCCTTCGCCTTGTGGATCTCGCGGTAGCGCTCGGCGATGTACTCAAAGTAAGGCGCATCGCCGCCGGCGACGTTGGTTCGCACCTTCGCCGCCGAACCGGGCCCCGGCTTCCAGGCATTCTCCAGGTTGTCCTCATCGCTGAAGCTGAAGACCGCAGCGATGTTCGGGTGATCGATCACGAACTGCGCCACCGCCCGCGTCTGGGGTTCGGAGACCTGATGCGGCCCGGCGCCTTCGGCGAAGTAGGGATACTCAAACGGGAAGTTCCGGTCGAACGCCACGCCGCCCGCGCCGTCCTCATTGAACTTGCCATCGTGATCGTTGTCGATGCCCTCGCTGTAGAGCTTGTATTTTCCGCGCTCGTCCTTCTTGGCGTCGGCCTCGATGAGGATGCGCGGATCGGTCGTGTGCGGCATCCACGTGCCCGCCGGATCCTCGACGCGCATCATCGTGATCAGGCCGTCGTGATTGAGATCATCGGGGCCGTCCTCGTCGAGGTCGCCGTCGTGATCATCATCGGTGGGGCGGAGATTCGTGGTGCGCTCGATGAAGGGCGGCGTGAACATCGCGGCGGTCGCATCGGGGTCGGGCACGGGAATGATGTAGAAAGTGAAGCGGTCGAGCAGCGACTGATTCTCGGGTGTGTCGGCGGCGATACGCTGGGCCATGCGCGTCGCGAGCTCGGCGCAGAGGAGAAGCGGGGCGTGGACGTTGCCCATGATGAGGATCGCGGGCTTCTTGTCGGGTTCGCCATGAGCGAGGGTCAGCAGCGGCATCTCGCGGCCGGCGGCGGTCTTGGCCAATGAGCGGAATGTGACGATCGGCGGCTTGGCGAGGTTCTGCAGATCGCGTGTGAGCGTCTGATAATCGCGATACCCCGGCAGCGGCGAAGCGGGTGCGGTCGCAGTCGCCGGTGGATCGGCCCGCAGCGTGAGCCCGAAGCCGATCGATGCCAACGCCGCAATTGCACACGCAAATCTGTTCATTCGTCTCGCTCGCAGGGGAATTTCACCGCCGAAGATCGCCTGACTCTACCCCGCACGCGGCCGGTGACAAGCCCCAGACATGCCCCGCGCCGTCCGCATATCCCGGTTAATCGTCGCCTCTATCGAGCCGATAAAACGCAGGTTCGGCCTCGTCATCAGGAGCCCACCATGTCCGCGGATCGACTCGAGACCGCCGCTGTCCCTTCCCGCAAACGGCTGTTGCTGCGCGGGGAGTCCTCGATCGCCTGGCTCGGGGCCTGCGTGGGCGTGATCCTTTTCCTCGCACTCGCCGCCTCCGCCGCGTGGTCGGCCCACCTTCAGCGACAGACCGCGCAGGCCGGCGGCGCCGAGCGCGTGCACGCCGTCGCCGATGTCCTCCGCGATGGCTGCGAATCCATGCTCGCCTCCGGCGACCTCTCGCCGCTGCGCCGTCTCATCTCTGAGACCTCGCACCAGCACAAGTTCACGCGCTGCCGCGTCACACTGGCCGATGGCAAGGTCCTTGCCGACGCCGAGCCGTCGAGCATCAACGTCGATCATTTGCCCGAGCAGCTCGCCGAGCTGCGGCAACCCGGCGACGTGACCGAATCGCTCGCCGGTTCGATCATGGAGCTGCGTTACCCGCTTCAGGTGGCGGGCCGCGTCGTGGCGGAATTGCAGGTCGTCGCGCCGATCTCGGCTCCGCTCGGCGCTGCGTGGGAATCGCAGATCGGCGTCGGCGTGATCGGCGCCGCGGCGCTGGTGGCGCTGCTCGTCGTGTACCGCATGGGTCGCAAACGCTTGGGCGCGATGGGCGCGATCCGCGAATCGCTGCTGGCGATGGAGCGCGGCGAAACGATGACCGAGGTGCTCTGCGTCGCCGATGATCTGGGTGTCGAAGCCGCGGCTTGGAACGACATCCTTGCACAGACCAATCGGCTGCGACAGACGACGCTCGCCGATGCCGCCCGGCAATCGCTCGGCGAGCGCCGCCGCGGCAACAGCGCGCTCGATGAGGCGTTCGACGTCATGTCGCAGGGTCTGCTTCTGCTGGACCGCGACATGCGCATCAAGTTCGCCAACGGCGCCGCGTCGGTCTTCATGCAGATAGAGCGGGCCAAGCTCATCGGGCAGGACGCCCGCACCGCGATCCACGACGCGAAAGTCGTCGAGGCGCTCAAGACCTTTGAAGCCGGCGGCGACGCGCGCGGCCGGATCAACATCGAAACACAGGGCGGCGCCGACACCGACGCCGCGGGCGGCGTCCTCCGCTGGTCCATCCGACCGATGCGCAAGGACGACAGCGCCACCGCGATCATCGTCATCGACGACATCACGCAGCAGCGCGTCGCCGAAGAGGCGAGGCACCAGTTCGTCGCCCAGGCCACGCACGAGCTCCGCACCCCGCTGACCAACATCCGCCTCTACGTCGAGACCGCGCTGGACGAGGGTGATAACGACGCCCCGCTCCGCAGCAAGTGCCTCAACGTGATCAACACCGAGACGCGGCGCCTGGAGCGCATCGTCACGGACCTGCTCTCGACAGCCGAGATCGAGGCCGGCTCGCTGCGCATCGCTCGGGACGATGTGAATCTCGTCGAGCTCTTCGAGGAGATCCACGCCGACTACGACGCGCAGGCCAAGGAAAAGGCGATGACGCTGACGTTCAACCTGCCGCCGAAGCTGCCGACGATCCAGGCGGATCGCGACAAGCTCTCGCTGGCGCTGCAGAACCTGATCGGCAACGCGCTCAAGTACACGCCCAAGGGCGGGTCGGTGAGCGTCAACGTCGAGGCCGACGACAAGCGGCTTATCGTCGATGTCGTCGACACTGGCCTGGGCATCAGCGAGGACGATCAGGCACGCATCTTCGAGAAGTTCTACAGGGCGCGCGACCCTCGCATCACCGGCATCACCGGATCGGGCCTCGGCCTGGCGCTGGCTCGCGACGTCGTCCGCCTGCACGGCGGAGACATCACCGTCCAGTCGCAGCTCAACAAGGGAAGCACATTCACACTCTCGCTGCCGGCGGCGGCTTAACGGTTCGCGGATCGCAACTCGACACGGGTGACAGATGAAGATCAGCAGGGAAAAACATGGCGCGATCACCGTGCTGCGTCCGCAGGGCGCGCTGGTCGAGGCCGACGTCGAGCCGTTCCGTCACGATTTGGCGGAACTGCGCCGTTCGACGCTCGGGCGCTTTGTCGTCGATCTCGCTGCGACGCCGTTCGTCGATTCCCGCGGCCTCGAAGCGCTGGTTGAAGAAACCCGCGAGCTGTCCAAGTCGGGCCAGTCGCTGCGGCTGTGCGGCGTCAATGAAACGCTCCGCGAGGTGATGGAACTCACCGAGACCGCAGCCCTGTTCGAGCACTACGAAGACGCCAACTCGGCCGTCAGGAGCTTCCTGTGATCGAGAGCAAGCCGAGCATTCCGCGCGCACCCGCTGCCGCACCGGCTCATACGCCGGCGGGGCCAAGTGCTCGCGTGCGCATCGGCGACCTGCTCGTGCAGGAAGGCGTGATCAGCGACGACCAGCTCAAAGCAGCGCTCCGCGAGCAGAAACGCACCGGCAAGCTGCTGGGCGAGATGCTCGTCGAGCAGAGCATCATCACGGCTCCGGCTCTGGTGCGCGTGCTGGCCAAGCGGTTGAACATGAAGGGCGCGGTGCTCCGCCACGGCCTCATCGATCCGGCGCTCATCAAGATCGTCGGCGATGAGGAATGCGAGCGGCTCAAGGTCCTGCCGATGTTCCGCGTTCACGACACGATGACCGTCGCGATGGCCGAGCCCCAGAGCCTGCCGACGATCGATCGCCTGCGGCAGATCACGGGCTGCAAGATCCGCCCCGTGCTCGCGCTTGAGGGCAACATCCACGAGTACATCAAGAAGTACGCCGGGGGCGACGTCGATGTCGATGCGTTCCTGACATCGCTCGTCGAGTCGGATGTCTCGGTCATCGAGAGCGAAACCGTCGACGAGGGGCCGAGCACGGACCTCGACAAGATGGTCGCGGGCAGCCCGATCATCAATCTGGTGAACGTCGCGCTGCTGACTGCGATCAAGGACGGCGCCTCGGACATCCACATCGAGCCCGACAAGCGGGGCACGCGGGTGCGCTACCGCATCGATGGCGTGTTGCGCGATCTGATGAAGCCGCCGCCGGGGATTCACTCGGCGATCATCAGCCGCATCAAGGTGATCGGCAAGATGGACATCGCTGAGAAACGGCTTCCGCAGGAGGGGCGCGTGCGGATCGTCGCCGAAGGGCGCGAGATCGATCTGCGTGTCTCGTCGATGCCGACGCTGCTGGGCGAAAAGATCGTGATCCGCGTGCTGGACAAGGCGAACCTGCGCGTGCGCATGGAGGACCTGGGTCTCCGCACGGCGGCGCTGGACACGTTCAAGCGCATGCTCAGCCAGCCGCACGGCCTGGTGCTCGTCACCGGCCCGACCGGCTCGGGCAAGACGACAACGCTCTACTCCGCGCTGGAGCTGCTGCGCAGCCCCGATGTGAACATCATCACCGTCGAGGATCCCGTCGAATATCAGCTCGACCTCATCAATCAGGTGCAGGTCAGCGCCCAGGTAGGCATGACGTTCGCCAAGGCGCTGCGCACGATTCTCCGTCAGGACCCGGACATCATCATGATCGGCGAGATCCGTGATGAGGAGACGGCCCGCATCGCCGTGCAGGCAGCGCTGACCGGTCACCTTGTTCTCGCGACGCTGCACACGAACGATGCACCCGGCGCCGTGGCGCGACTCCTCGACATGGGCATCGAGCCTTATCTCCTTGCCAGTGCGCTCAACGGCGTCGTCGCCCAGCGGCTCTCCCGCAAGATCTGCCCGCACTGCGCCACGAAATATTTCCCGACCGAGCAGGCGCTGATCGACGCGGGGCTCAGCGACAAGGTCGGCAAGGCGTTCCGCAAGGGAGCCGGTTGCACGCAGTGCCACAACAGCGGTTTCCTGGGCCGCGCCGGCATCTATGAGGTGATGGAGGTCACGCCGGAGATCCGCCGCATGGTGCATCACGCCGCGGCCTCTCACGAACTGCGCGACAAGGCGGTCAGCGGCGGCATGCTGACGCTGCGTCAGGAGGGCGTGCTTATCGCCCTCGATGGCCAGAGCAGCCTCGAGGAAGTGTTGCGCGTCACGCACAGCGACGATGTCGAAGAGCACGTGCCGGTCGCCGCGAAGGCCGACACCGCGGGCGCTCCGAGCGCTGCGACGCCGAGCCCGGCGGAGGTGACGCGATGAAACTCGCTTATCTCGCCTACGACAAGAGCGGCAAGAAGGTGCGCGACTCGATCGAAGCGTCCAACCCCACGGAGGCGAGCGATCAGCTCCGCCGCCGCGGGCTCTTCGTGACTGAGATCGGCGCCCCCGGAAGTGCGGCCAAGGGCGGCGGACGTGAGAATACAGCCACGCCGACGAGCGCCGCATCGCGAAACGAGACAAGAGCGGCCGGCAAGAAGATGGGCAGCGGCAAGCGTGCCAAGTGCCTGATGATGTTCAGCCGGCAGCTTTACGTGCTGGTTTCGACGGGCACACCGCTGGTCGATTCGCTGCACGCCATCGAGCGTCAGGCAAAGGATCCGGCGTGGCGGGCGGTGGTCGCGCGTGTGAAACAGCAATTGGAACAGGGCGCTTCGCTGAGCGAAGCGATGGCTGAGCAACCGGACTTCTTCGATGCGGTGACCCGGAGCCTGGTCGCCGCCGGCGAGCAGGCGGGCAAGCTGCCGGCGATGCTCGAGCGCGTCGCGCAGATCACGCGCAAGCAGGTGCACATCCGAAGCAGCATCATCGGCGCGATGGTCTATCCATCGCTGCTGATCGTTGTCGCGGGCTCGGTGCTCTGCGTGATGCTGATGTTCGTGCTGCCGCGGTTCGGCGACCTGTTCAAGACGATGGACGTGCCGCTGCCGCCGACGACGAAAGCGCTGATGGTCGTCAGCGATCTGATGCTCGGTTACTGGTGGCTGATGATTCTCTGCGTGATCGGCGGGGGCTTTGGAATCCGCACGTATCTCAAGAGCGAATCAGGACGGCTGTTCGTGCACACCGCGATGATCCGCATGCCGCAGTTCGGCAAGATCACGCGCAGCTTCGCCACAGCCCGGATCGTGCGCCTTATGGGCATCCTGCTCGACAGCTATCTGCCGCTGCTGGAGGTGCTCAAGCTGGTGCGCGAATCGACGGTCAACACGCACTACCGCGCCCTGCTGACGCGCGCCGAGGAAGCGGTGACGCGTGGCGAGCCGATCAGCACCGCATTCAACGATCCGACGCTGATCAGCTCCTCGGTGTACGAGGCGCTGCACAGCGGCGAGCAGAGCGGGCAGATCGGCACGCTGATGCTGAGCATCTCGGACTTCCTGGATGAAGACAACGACGTGGTGATCAAGAGCCTGACGAGCATCATCGAGCCGGTGATCCTGCTGTTTCTCGGTGCGCTGGTGGGGCTCGTGGCGGTGAGCATGTTCATGCCGCTCTTCGATCTGACCGCGATGACGGGCAAGGGATGACGATGAACTGGATGAGCCTGACAAGACGCGGCCCGATCGGGCTGGATATGGGCAGCCGCTGGATCAAGGCGGTGCAGCTGGCCGGCGCCCCGGGGGCGTGGCGGATCGCGGCGGCCTCGATGATGCCGCGTCAGGATGCGGCCGCTCCGGTCACCGCTGATGAGGTCGCGCGCATCGCCGAGGTGCTCGGGCGTCAGGGTTTCACCGGCGACTCGGTGATCGCCGCGGTGCCCAGCGAGAAGCTGATCAGCGGGATCCTCGACATGCCGCCGCGTGAATCGGGCGCTCCGGTCGATCAGATCGCACGGGCGGAGATGGCTTCGATGCATCGGCTCGAACCTGGCGCGTTTGAGATGGCGTGGTGGGAGCTGCCCTCGGGCGGGCGCGGCCGTGAATCGACGCGCATCATGGCGACAGCGTGCCCGCACACCGCGGCGGAGCAGTGGATCGGCCTGCTGGAGAGCGGCGGGTTTGAGGCGATCGCGCTGGACACCGAGGCGACGGCTCTGGCGCGGCTCTGCGGCGCGACACCGCAGAGCAGGCCCGAGGTGATGCCGGTGCTCGATCTGGGCTGGCGAGCCGCGCGGCTCGTGCTGCTGCATGAGGGGACGATTGTTTACGAACGAAGGCTGAGCGAGGCGGGGCTTGCGCCGTTGTGGAAGGCGATTGAGAGCGAGCTGCGCGTCGAGCCGAATATTGCCGAGTATCTGATGAGCGAGGTGGGCTTGCGGCGACCGATCGGCGAGACCGACGCGGACGATGCGGAGGAACTGCCGCAGCTCGACGAATCGCACCGCGTGATCCGGGAACACTTCGCGCCGATGTGCCAGGAGGTGCAGAGCTCGATGGCGTACCTTGAGCACCAGTACGGTGAGACGAATCAGCAGGGCGCGATCCTCGTCGGCGGCGGGGCGATGATCCCCGGGCTCGCGGAATATTTGAGCGGGCTGATGAATGTCGAGGTCAAGGCGATGGCGCCGTCGCATTGCACGGTGTTCGGCGAGGGGCTTCGATCGCTGGCGGGCAACGCGATGCTCGCCGCGGCGACGGGCCTGGCGATGCACGAGGCGGGTTGGAACAACAAGATCAAGGGCATGTTGAAAGCCACGGCATGAACGACATCAATCTCATCCCGCGATACCGGATCGAAGCGCGACAGCGGCGGAGCCGCATCCGCGCCTGGGCGTGGGGCTGCGCGGGCTACGCGGCGGTGATGGTCGCGGCGTGCGCGGTGGCGGCATCGGTGTTTGGCGGCGGCGACCGTTCGACGTCCGGCGAAATGGGGCGCATGGAGCGTCAGCTGGCCGACACGAACCGGCAGCTGACGCTGGTGCGTCCGGAGATGGATGAAGCGCGGGCGCAGCTCGACGCGGGTCGTGCGGTGACGGTGCAGCCCGACTGGGGCCTGCTGCTGAAGCTGCTGGCGCAATCGCGCGGCGATTCGGTGGTGCTCGACCGCGTTGCGCTGTCGCCGGTCGAAGCGCCGACGGTGGCTGAAAAGATTGAGGCGACGAAGCCGGCGGCGGGCGGAAACATCGCGCTGGCCGCGGCGAAGAAGAAGCGTGACGCGGAGAAGCGCAAGCCGCTGTGCGTGGAGATCCAGATCTCTGGTCTCGCGAGGACGCAACTCGACGTGTCGCAGTTCGTGTTGCGGCTTGAGCAGATCAAGCTCTTCGATCAGGTGAAGCTGCTGGACACAAGCCGCGCGGCGCCGGGCGAGTCGGCGGTGATCTCGTTCCGGCTGCAGTGCTCGATGGCCGAGGATCTCGGAGGCCGCAAGCCATGACGGGTGAAGCGAAAAAAGAGCGGATGCGGATCGACCTGGCGGGCCTGGCGGTGCTGGCGGCGCTGACGGCCGGCGCTTACTTCGGCGGGCTTGAGCCGCTGCTGTCGCGTCAGGCGGAGGCGGAGCTGCAGAAGGCGACGCTCAAGCAACAGCGCGAAGAGACGGCGCGGCTCGCATCGAGTCTGACGATCATGCGCGGTCAGCTTGTGAAGGTGCGTCAGGCGGTGGCGGCCAGCAGCATCCGGCTGCACTCCGGCTCGCATCTCAATCAGCATCTGGCGGACGTGTCGCAGGTCGCGGTCGGCTGCCGGCTCCGCGTTGACGAGATCAAGCCCGGCGGCGTGATCACGAGCCCGCGCTACGAGCAGGTCCCGATCCAATTCTCGGGCAGCGGGACGTACGCCAGCTGCACCGAGTTCCTGCAGAAGCTGCACGTGACGTTCCCCGACACGGGCGTGACGTCGCTGGAGATCCGCGGTCGGCCCGATGATCCGCAGCACCGCGCGACGTTCCGATTCGGGCTGGTGTGGTACGCATCGCCGTCGCCGAGCGGCGGTGGGGCGTCGGCGAGCCTAACGGCCGCGGAGACGCAGAATCCCTGAGCGGATGGCCGCGAGGGGCAACCGAGAACACGCATGGCACTGAACACAAAGCAAAAAATGATGTTGGGGATCTGCGGCGTCGCGCTGGCGGGGCTGGCGGTCGATCGCCTGTGTCTGCAGGAGGGATCGACGGGTCCGGCGAGCGCGGCGGCGTTGGTGGTTCCGTCCATTGAAATGGGAACCGGGACTCCACGCACGGTCTTGACCAAAGCAGTGAGAGCGAGCGAGCCGCTCGACGTTTCGCCGCAGCAGCTCGAAGATGAAGGCTCGCTGGCACGCCGGCTGAGCCGCGTCGCGGAGCAGGAGAAGGCAAGCGGGCCGGCGATCGATGCGTTCACGATGGCACCGACGTGGGTAATTCGCACGGCGGAGGCGGAGAAGCCGGCGGCTGTAAAGGTTCCCGATGCCGCGGACCCGGTGAAATTTGCGGCGGTGCATCAGCTCACGGTATTGATGCAGGGCACGGGCCGATCGGGGCTGGCGGTGATCGATGGTTCGCCGCGGCGGGTTGGGGATGTGGTGGACGGTTGGGTGGTGGAATCGCTCTCGGCGCGTGCGGCGGTGATGCGGCATGGGTCGAGCCGCGTGGAACTGAAGCTGCCCGATCCCGCGGTCGGCAAGTCTAAAACGAACATCGGCAGCGACCGATAACGCACGCCGACTTATTCGCTACAGGCCCGGTTCGTGGACTCAAGTGTTATGCGCGGATCACCGATGATTTGAACACGCACCGAACTTCCGGGTCAATGTGACCCATGCCACGGCACGGACGCGAACAGCACTCAAGGAGCGGAAGATGACCACGATTTCACGCAAACGCAACAGCGGCTTCAGCCTGATCGAACTCGTCATCGTCGTCGTGATCATCGCGATCATCGGCGCGATCGCGATCCCCCGCATGAGCCGCGGCGCCGCCGGCGCCAGCGACTCGGCCCTGGTCGGCGACCTCGCCGTGCTCCGCAATGCCATCGACCTCTACGCCACGGAACACGGCGGCACCTTCCCTGCCGCGGCAACCTTCGTGGCCCAGATGACCATGTTCAGCGATGCCAACGGCGTCACGTCCGCGACCAAGACCTCGACGGCGATCTACGGCCCGTATCTCCGCAAGGTCCCGCCGCTGCCACTGGGTGTCAACAAGAACTCCTCGGGCGTCGCCGATGCCTCCAGCGCCACCATCGGCGCCGCCGGCTCGGGCTGGTACTACAACGCGACCACCGGCCAGGTCCAGGCCAACTGCCCCGACACCGAACTCGACTCCACCGGCAAACAGTACAACGCATTCTAAGAATCGGCGCGACCGTCCCCGCCCCGCGGCCCGGTCGCTCGATCCACGCACAACACACGCCAAGGCGCTCGAAGGGGCACCTTGGCGTTTTCTTTACCCACGGCGAGTTGCGCATGTCTCATCGCTCCGCCAATCCGACGGCCTCGCGTCGTGACGCCCGACGCCGCGCCGGCTTCACACTCGTCGAACTCGCCACGACGCTGGTGATCATCGCCGTCCTCGGTGCCGTCGCCGTGCCGCGCTACGCCAACGCCCTCAATCACTACCGCGTCGACACCGCCGCCCGCCGCATCGTCTCCGACCTGGCCCTGACGCAAAGCCGCGCCCGGGCGCTGAGCGCCAGCACGAGCATCACCTTCTCCACCTCGCTCAACCAGTATCAGATCAACGGCTACGCCGACCCCGACAGGCCCACAACAACCTACACCGTCCGCTTCGCCTCCGCGCCGTACTTCGTCACGCTCACCAGCGCCACCTTCAGCGGCAGTTCCACGCTCACCTTCAACGGCTACGGCACGCCCAGCAGCTCCGGCGGCATCATCGTCCGAGGCGGCTCGTCCTACCAGCGCACCATCACCATCGACGCCGACACGGGCAACACCAAGATCCAATGATCCGCCGCCCCGCCCCATCTCGCCGCCTCGCCTTCACGCTCATCGAGATGTCGATGAGCCTCGTCATCTTCGCGATCGTCCTGCTCGCCAGCTCCTCGGCGATCCTGCTGGCGGCGCGCGGCATCCCCGATGGCCGCGCCCGAAGCTCCGCCATGCTCCTGGCCGCCAGGCCGCTGGACATGATCAGCTCCGACCTGACGTTCGCCACGTCCATCACCAGCGCGACCGCTACGGATCTGATCTTCACCGTCCCCGACCGCACCGGCGACGGCGTGGCGGAGACGATCCATTACAGCTGGTCGGGCACCGCCGGGGCGTCGCTGACGCGGCAGGTCAACAGCGGCGCTGCCGCGCCGATCGCGACGGGCGTGCAGGAGTTCTCCTTCGTCTACGACAAACGATCCGCCGCCGCGCCGACAACTTACTCGCAGGGCAGCGAAATCCTCTTCGCCAGCTACGATCCGGGGCTTTTGACGCTGGGCAGCTACAACGTGCAGAGCAGCGGTTCCGTCGGCCAGTATTTCATGCCCACACTGCCGAGCAGCGCCACGAGCTGGAGCGTCACCCGCGTGCTCATCAAGACGCGCAGCAGCGGCACGGCCGTGGGAATGAGCAGCATCCAGCTCCGCCCGGCCATCGGAAACTTGCCCAGCGCCGCCGTCATCGAATCGAAGCCGATGGACGAGAGCACGATCGGCAGCAGCTACCTCTATCAGCAGTTCGCATTCACCAACACCACCAATCTCGATCCCACCAAGGGACTGTGCATCGTCGTCCAGTGGGTCAGCGGATCCGTCTCCGCCGACGTGCAGTACACGCTGCTCGGCTCGGTCCTCGGCAGCGCCAGTTCATTCAGCGGCACCGACAGCGGAGGTTGGAACACCGCGCTGCTCAGCGCCATGTCCTTCTCCGTCTACGGCACCGTCACCTCTCCCAATCCCACCACCTACAACTATTTCCTCACGGACGTCCGCTGCACACTCCGCACCACCACCGACCCCACCTCCCGCCTCGTCACCACCATCCGTGTCCCCAGCGAACCGCAGGTGGCCGGACCATGAGCACACTCCGCCAGACATCCCGCCCGTGCCGCGGCTTCACCATCATCGAAGCCACCTTCTGCGTCCTGCTCGTCGGCGTCACCCTCGCCGCCGCACTCCAGGCCTCCGCCGCCGCGAACCTCACGCAATTCAATGCCTCCCAGAAAGCCACCGCGCGTTTCCTCGCACAGGGCCTCATGTCCGAGATCCTTACCCTCAACTACCAGGACCCCGGCGCCGCCCCCATCTTCGGCCGCGAGGGGCTCGAACTACTCACCTCCCGCGCCAACTACAACGATGTCGACGACTACGTCGTCTACACCGAAATGCCGCCCACCGATCGCGACGGCAATGTCATCCCCAACCTCGCCAACTGGTCGCGCAGCGTCGCCGTCGTCTGGGTCACCACCGCCAACGTGAGCACCGTCTCGGCGACCGAGACCGGCCTCAAACGCATCACCGTCACCGCGAAATTCAAGGGCAATCCCGTCATCACCCTCACCGCGCTCAAATCCAATGCACCCTGATGCACGCCACATGCCGCTCTCGGTTCCACCTCTCCCTTCAAGGGAGAGATCGGCGGTCCTCCGCCGGGTGAGGGTGATGCGCGACATAACGACAGACTCATCTTCGTGCATCACCCTCACCCCGACCCTCTCCCTAAGAGGGAGAGGGAGAAATCGCGCCGCCGGCGTCGCCTATGTCGCGATCCTCGCCGTCGCCGCGATCGTCATCACGATCGGCGTCGCCGGAATCGCCGCATCGCGCGCCCAATCCCGCGCCGCCGATCTGTCGAGCGACATCGCCGAAGCCCGCCTCTACGCACAGTCCGCCATCGACACCGCACGCACCATCATCGCCGCCGATCCCCTCTGGCGATCCAACCGTTCCAACGGCAACTGGATCACCAATCAGGCCATCGGCAACGGCTCCTTCACGCTCAACGTCACCAACCCCACCGGTTCGCTCAATGCTTCCCCGCCCGCCGCCGTCACCGTCACGGGCACCGGAACCAAGGGCTCCGCCGTCCAGAAAATCCAGGTCACGCTCTCCCCCGTCGTCACACCCGTCGGCGCGCTCGGCTTCGCTCTCTTCTCCGGCGGCGCGGGAACGTACACGAGCTGCAACATGACGCCTGCCGGCGTCGCCGTCGGCTCGAACGCCGCCATCACCATGTCCGGCTGCGACGTCTACCCCGATGTTGCCGCCGCACTCACCGCCGCCGGCGTCCTCACCACTTTCCACGGCACCACCACCAGCCTCGCTCCCGTCCGCTCCCTCCCCGCCTCCACCGCATTCACCGACTACAACAACAAAGGCAACGACATCAGCGTCGGCTCGCTCCCAAGCTCCAGCGGCGGAAATCCCAACATCTCCAACTTCCTTCTCAGCCCGTCCAGCAATCCCTTCGGCGGCGGCTCCAGCTCCAACGGCATCTACATCATCGATTGCCAAGGTAAAACCATCACCATCTCCAATTGCCGCATCGTCGGAACCCTCATCCTCAAAAACCCCGGCACCGGCTCAAGCATTCAGGGAAGCGTGAACTGGTCGCCTTCCACATCCAATCTCCCCTGCCTCATGGTCCAGGGAAACATCACCATCAGCCTCAGCTCCGCCGCGCTCTCCGAAGCGACCATCAACACCAATCTCAACCCCAGCGGCACACCGTATCCCTACTCCAGCGGCACGACCAACAACACGACCACTGATTCCTACCCCTCCACCATCGCCGGCCTCATCTACGTCACCGGCAATCTCTCCATCAGCAACTCGCCGACGCTCGGACCCACCATCGCAGGCGGAACCGTCACCGCCGCAGGCAATGTCACCTTCGCCTACAACCCCATCTACTACAACAACCCGCCCTCTGGCTTCTACACCGCGACCATGCCGGTCCTGTCGGGATCATTGAAACAGGTCGTCGGTCCGTGAGTGTGTTAACCCATTAACGCGTTTTTCCGCTACTATTCCCGCTCCAATTTCCCCCGAAAGGCTCCCCCATGCGCTGGTCCCAGACCCTCATCCCCACCCTCCGCCAGACCCCCGGCGAGGCCGTCGTCCCCTCCCATCAGCTCATGCTCCGCGCCGGCCTCATCCAGCAGGTCGCCGCCGGTTCCTACACCTACCTCCCGCTCGGCTGGCGCTCGCTCAAGAAGGCCATCGACATCATCCGCGATGAGATGGACAAGGCCGGCGCCGTCGAAATCTTCCTGCCCGCGCTCCATCCCATCGAGCTCTACGAAGCGACCGGCCGCCGCGAGGCGTACGGCGACAACCTCTTCGTCGTTAAGGACCGCCACGGCCGGCTCAACCCGCTCGGCCCCACCCACGAAGAAGTCATCACCGACATGGTCAAGCGCACCGTCAGCAGCTACCGCAGCCTGCCGCTGACGCTCTACCAGATCCAGACGAAATTCCGCGACGAGTTCCGCCCGCGCTTCGGCGTCCTCCGCAGCCGCGAATTCCAGATGAAGGACGCCTACTCCTTCGACGTCACGAAGGAAGGACTCGACCAAAGCTACGACAAGATGTTCGACGCCTACCACCGCATCTTCCGCCGCTGCGGCCTGGACTTCGTCACCGTCGAAGCCGAGTCCGGCCCCATCGGCGGCTCGGCCTCGCACGAGTTCATGGTCCTGACGCCCACAGGCGAAGACACCATCCTCGTCAGCGACAAGGGCAACTACGCCGCGAACATGGAGAAGTGCGAGATCGGCACGCGCAACTTCACACTCGACGGAGCCCCGAAGGGCGAGCTGACCAAGGTCCACACGCCGAACATGGCGAGCATCGAGGACGTCGGCAAGTTCATGAAAGTGAAACCCAAGAGCATGCTCAAGACGCTCGTCTGCGGTACGCCGGGCAACTGGGTCATCGCCGTCGTCCGCGGCGATCACGACCTCAACGAAGGCAAACTCAAGATCGCCGCCGGTTCCGCTCTCGCGCTCGCCGATGAGAAGGCCGCGCGTGAAGCGGGCTTCGCCATCGGTTTCGTCGGCCCCAATGCCGCGATTGGCCGCAACGATGTCACCGTCGTCATCGATCCCGATGTCGCGCAGGACACCTTCTGGGCGACCGGCGCCAACGAAGTCGATCAGCACGTCAAATACTTCAACTGGAAGCGCGACCTGATCGACAGCTTCGGCGCCGCGAAGGTGAAGGTCGCCGACATCCGCAACGCCGCCGACGGCGATCCGTCGCCCAAGAACGACGGCGGCGTCCTCAAGGCGTCCAAGGGCATCGAGATCGGCCACGTCTTCAAGCTCGGCACGAAATACTCCGATGCCCTCGACCTGACCGTCAGCGATGAGAAGCAGCAGTCGTGCAAGGTCATCATGGGCTGCTACGGCATCGGCGTGAACCGCATCCTCGCCGCGGCGCTCGAATCGGCCATCGGCCACGACGAGCGCGGCATCATCTGGCCCAAGGCCATCGCGCCCTACTCCGTCGTCATCACCCCCATCAAGTACGACGGCCCGACGAAAGAGTACGTCGACAAGCTCTACGCCGACCTGCTCGCCGCCGGCGTCGATGTCCTGCTCGACGACCGCGAGGAGCGACCGGGCGTCAAGTTCAACGACGCCGACCTCATCGGCATCCCGCTCCGCATCACGATCGGCGAAAAGGGCCTCGCCGCGAACCAGGCCGAATTCAAGCTCCGCACGGCGAAGGAGCCGGAGATGGTGCCGCTCGACCAGACGGCGGCGCGCGTGATACAGTTCGTCCGGGAATAGTTCCTCCTCGGGGTGCCACGGGTCGGCGGTTCCTCCGCAGACCCGTGTGCCTTTTCCCGCCGCTCGCGGCGTCGCGAATATCCAGCAGCCCAAGCTCCGCGCAATGCCCGGACGAAGAATCCAAGCCCTCGCCGATCTTGTCCCCGCCCCGAAACCCCCTCCCCGCGTCACGTTTTTGCGCACCGCCGCGGACAAAAACCGCCCATGTGGCACTCCCCGTTTTCATAGCGATGTTAGGGTAATGTTTGGTATGCTCCACCCCAAAACCACCCCGTTTTCACCTGTTTTCACCCCCCTTCCGAATCGTTTGTAAGTCGAAATAATTTTTCATAACCCACGCGAAACCGCCGGCGGAAAACTTCGATGACGAGGGATCGATGGCGAGCACGAGCACGAGCACGATAAAAATACGTCCGACGAAAAAACCCATCGGCGCGCGGCGTTCCGGGGCGCTGGGCGTGCGCGGGTTGGCAACGCCGAGTGCCGCGGGTAATGTTTCGGCTCGTCGGCGCGTGCGACTGTTCGTCCTCTGTTTTCAAGGAGTGGCTTCATGGACGCCAAAACCGAAATCCCCGCGACCCGCGGCAAGGCGCAGGCGCCCTTCGCGGTCCAGGCCGCCAAGGCCAGCGTCTTCGCCCCCTTCATCGCGATGGCGATGAACTTCATGGCGATCGCGTCGCAAAACGGCCAAAAAACGCCCGACACCGCGTCGCTCAGGATCGTCGTCGCCTTCGCCGCCTGTTTCCTGGTCCTCGCCGGTTTCGCGCTCGGCGTCGCGGCGCTCCTCAAGCGCAACGGCCACCCCGGCGTCCGCCGCTGGGCCATCGCCGGAATCCTCCTCAACCTCTTGATCGTCGCCTCGGCGGTCAGCCTCCTCTTCACCCTCAAAGACCTCCACGAACGCCAGCTCCTCGATCGCTCCGGCCGGCCCGGGCAGGTCGCGCCGCCAAGGTGAACGAGCGCGGCGCAGGCGGACGCCGGGCCGGGGAAAATCCGTGACGCGCGGCACCGGATGGTCGGCGATGTGGTTTTGTCGGCCCCGTGTCCGTTCGGCGGGCGAGCCCGCCGGCTAAATAAAACGGGGGAGGCAACGGGCGCACGCGGCGCGCTCCCCATTTAGCCGCCGGGCTTGCCCGGCGTTACGGGCGCGGCGCGGGTCACATGACGTAGGGCTTCACAAACGTCCAGCGCTGGCGGTTCTTACCTTCCTTGAGCGGATTGCATTCGACATATTCGATCGCACGCAGCACGTCTTCCGCGCTGTCGAGAAAGACGTTCCACCCCTTCTCGGCCCAGGGCGTCGGGAGTTCCAGACCGCGGCGGGCGAGGGCGGGGGCGAGGTGCTGGAACGGGTGCAGGCCGTCGGCGTGCAGTTGCTGCGTCGCGCGGCCCTTCATGTGGCCGACGATGCGCCGGATGTCGCGGTCGCAGCGGCCGATCACCATGTGCACGTGCTCGGGCAACACCGAGCAGGCATGCACCACGTATCCGCTTTCGGCGGCGGCGGCGGCGAAGCCCATGGCGATGGACCGCGCGGCGGCGCCGTCGAACATGACCGGCGGATATTTCAGGGCGCGTTTGGCGGCGAGGCGCTGCCGGCGATCGTGTTCCGCGCCGGCGACGGACTGGCGGGTTCCGGATTTGGTGGAGGGCCCGAATTTCGCCAGTTCCCACGCCGCGACGAAGTCCGACCACGATCCCCGCGGGTCATTGGGAAGCCAGAAACCGTACGCACAGAAAATCGAGTGGAACGCCAAAATCATGGCGGCGATCGTACCGCGGGGTTGCGGCGGCGGTCAAACCGCGAGGGGGGGGTTTTTGGATGTTTCATGTCCATTCGGCGGGCGAGCCCGCCGGCTAAATAAAGCGGGGATTTGTAAACGTGCGGCGGCGCGACGAGAATTTGCGGGATGCGAAACTTTTGCGTGGTTCTGGTTTTCGTGTTGGCCGGGTGCGCGGCGGAGCGCTCGCCCGGACGCGCGGCGGAGCGCGCGGCGGAGTTTGTGTTCGTGCCGGGGGAGAAGCCGGGGACGGGGCGGACGGAGCATTTTGATTTGGAGTGCGAGGTCGGGGATGCGGCGGAGATGGGACGGTTGCTGGACGCGCAGCATGCGTTGATGAAGGCTTGGTATGGGAAGGAGCCGGTGACTGGCGCGGGGGCCGCCCCCGGAAGCGGCGCGGGCGGGGTGGACGGCGGGCGGCTGCGGTTTCGTTATTTCAAGGACAATGATTCGTTCAACAAGGCGATGGCGGCGGATCATCAGGAGGATGCGCACGATGCGGGCGGGTTTTACGGGCCTTCGGTGAGGACGGTTTACACGTATCCGCAGCCGTCGGAGTATTTCAGCCGGCAGATCGCGCTGCACGAGGCGGCGCATCAGTTTCATTTTCTGGCGGCGACGGGGAACGCCGGGCCTCGCGCGGGGTTCTGGTACACGGAGGGGCTCGCGGAGTATTTCGGGATGCACAACTGGGACGGGCGGCGGCTCGAAGTCGGGGTGATCCCGGCGGTGACGCTGGAGGATTACCCGGCGAAGGCGCTGGCGGCGCTGAGCGCAGCGGATTGGGACCTCGAAGGGGTGATCAGCGGGAGGAGGAAGGTGGCGAGGCCGGCGGGGTGGGCGATCGTGGATTATCTGATGCACGAAGAGACGGAGAAGGCGCGGATTTATTTCGCGAAGCTCGACGGCGGCGCGGAGGCGGTGGCGGCGTGGCACGAGGTGCTGGGGCCGATTGGCGCCGCGCGGAAGGCGGCGCTGCGGAAATGGGTGGAGGGGAGGCAGCAGCCTTGGAAGAGCGTGTGGATCGAGTGGCAGGAACACGGCGGGACGATCGAGGGGCACAGCGCGGATGTCGTCGGCGTCGCGGTGCTCAAGCGCGAAGTCTCGCGGATCGGGGCGGAGATGGAATGGATCAGCGTGACCGGGACGGCG
>JAYVTU010000029.1:0-44261 GCA_043788485.1 Planctomycetota bacterium | reverse complement strand
GTCTTTTTCGTTGTTGCTGGTGATGATGAACAGCGGGCGATGTTTAGCCGTGATGGTGCTGTGCGTTTCGTAGACGTCGAAACTCATGCGATCAAGTTCGCGCAGTAGGTCGTTCGGGAATTCGATGTCGGCCTTGTCGATTTCATCGATGAGGACGACGGTGGGCGCGTCACTCTCGAACGCTTCCCACAGCACGCCGTGTTTGATGTCGCACACGGCGAGCCAGGCGGTCAGCGGGGCGGCTTCGATCGCGGCGGTGCTGGCGGCATCGGGATCGACGTTGACGACCAGCGCATCAGTTTCACTGCGGTAGATGCCGGGTTTGTTCAATGGGCGGATGGGGCGAACGGAGGAGGAAGAGGAGGGGGTTGGGGGTTGGGGGTTAGGGGTTAGGGAGGGAGGGGAACCCGCGGGGATTCGGGGGACCTCATCCCCGGGCTTGGGGGAGGGCGCGGAATCGGCGGGAGCGGTGTCGGAGGATTGGATGAGGAGGAGGTCGGTGTTGGCGGGGGTGGTGAGTTTGGGGGCGTGGGTCCAGGTCGGGCCGGTGAGGGTGGGCTGGTCGCCGGGTTGGAAGTCGGCGGTGGGTTGGAGGCGGTTGATGGTGGCGCGGAGCAGTTCGTGGAGGAGCGGGACGAAGAGCGGTTTCGTCGGAAGATTGGTCCAGCGGTCGTCGATGGCGGAGGCGAGGAGGAGGATGCGGCCATGGCCGCGCGGGGTGGCGGAGCCGACGAGGAGGGGTTGGCCGCCGGCGCCGGCGAGCATGATGTCCGCGCCGCCGCCGAGCGAAGCGGTGTCGATGGGCAGGTGCTGGAGGATGGTGACGGGGCGGAGCAGATCGGCCCAGTCGGCGCGGAGCTGCGCGAGCTCGGACGGCGGCGGGGCGGTGGTCGAGAGCGTGAGAGGCGGGTCGTGCTTGACGGGTTCGGAGTTGACGGACCAGCGCAGGCCGAAGGCGGTGGCGAGTTGATTAGGCCAGAGCGTGGCGGATCGCGAGGCGGGTGCGACGAACCAGGCGAGGCCGCCCGCTTCGGTCCACTGACGGAGCGCGGCCCAACCGGGTTCGGTGAGCAGGTCGGGGCGGAGGATGATGGCGACGTCGGCTTTGGCGAGCGAGGCGACATCGGTTTCGAGTGTCGATGCTTCCTGCTCGCGGACCTCGATGGGCCAGCCGAGGCGGTCGGCGACGGGAGCGAGCGCGGTGGTGAGCCAGAGGCGGGGGGAGAAGCGGGGTGTCACGGGGGCGGTCGGATCGGCGGGTTTGGTGGCGGGGGTGTCATTTTCGACATCGTTGCGGCCGATGAGGAGGACGCCCAATTTTTGTTTCACGCGGACGAGGGCGCGGCGGACGTTGTCGGCGTCGAGGGTATCGCCTTCGCCGTTGTCGAGCGTTGCCTCGGCGGTGAGCAGGCCCGCGGCGGCGCCCTCGGCGAGCGGCGTGGCGATGTTCAGATCGGCGCTGCGGAGTTGACCCGGTTGCCAGCGCACATCGACACGCTGCGGCGCAGCGCCCGGCACGGTGAGACGTACGGAGCTGAGTTGATTCGCTGGGCTCGGTGCGAAGCGGCGGAGACGCAGCGACCAGTTGATCACCGCGGCGCGTTTGCCCTCGGCGAGGATCACGCGCCGATCGGGCTCGAGTTTCTCGATCTGCACGTTGGCTGCGGCGGGCATGGGGGCGGGGACGAGGAGCGATGCCATCTCACCGAGCCGGGCGAGATTCTTGGGCAGCGGCTGATCGATATGCACGGCCCCGGCGCTCTGATCGCTGAGCAGGTCCACGTACGTCAGCTCGCGCGGCAGCTGCGCCTGTTCGAGGTGTTGCGTGAGCATCTTGAGTGCGCCCGGGAGATCCGCGGCGGACTCGCTGGTCTCCATCTGCTCGATCATGCGGCGGACGGAGGCGGGGTCGCTGGTCGGGGGCCAGACGGGGGATTGGACGGGGTGCGACGCGGTGATCAGGCCGACGTGGTCGCCGGGTTCGAGGGCGCCAAGCAGTTTCACGGCGGTCTGTTTGAGCTGATCGAAGCGCGGTTTGCCGCTGGCGAGTTTTGCTTCGCTGGTCAGCGAGTTGTCGAGGATGAGGATGACGTTGCGTCCGCCGCCGGAGCTGAGGCCGGTGATGGCGGCGAGCGTGGACCAGCGGAGGCCGGCGAGGGCGAGGCCGATGAGGATGAGCAGCAGGCATCGCACGGCGAGCAGCAGATACTGCTCGAAGCGCGTGCGGACACGGTGGCGGCGGTACGCGGCCATGACGAACCGCATCGCAGCCCACGGCACGGGCTTGCGGGGCCGGCGCGAGAGGATGTGGATGACGATCGGCACCGACACCGCGGCGGCGCCGGCGTAGGCGAGCGCGGGGACGAGGAAGGACAGGATGGCGAGGGTGTGGATCACGCGCGTTTCAATCTCGCCGCGCGGCGGGCGAGGAAGTGGCTCAGTGGCGAACCGACGTCGCGCGAGGTGTCGATCAGTTCGTGGTCGTATTGGAATCGGCGAGCCTGTTCCTGCACGGCCCGGATGTGGGCGGCGAGTTCCTCGAGGTACGCCTCGCGGAGCGATTTGGGGTCGAGATCGATCTTGCCCTCCGCTTCGAGGCCCTCGAGACGCTGCGGGGAGCCGAAGGGGAAGGTGAGTTCGGCGTGGTCGAGGGTCTGGAGGAGCATGACGTCGTGGCGGCGGTGATGGAGCTGCGCGAGGCCGGCGCCGAGAGCGGCGGCGTCCTCGAAGAGGTCGCTGAGGACGACGATGAGCGAACGCTGATGGAGCTTGGCGAGGACCTCGTCGAAGACGCGGCTCAGTTGGGTGGGGCGGTTGACGGGCTGAACGGAGAGGGCTTTGACGATGGAACGCCACTGGCCACGCGCGTTGGAGGGGCGGACGACGTCGAGCAATTTGTCGGCAAAGACGATGAGGCCGGTGCGATCCTGCTGCTGGAGCGCGAGGTAGGAGAGCGCTGCGGCGAGGCTGGTGGCGTGATCGAATTTCCGCCAAGGCTTCGGCGGGCCTTTTTTCTGCGTGTCTTCGAGCGGCGAGCCGTAGTTCATCGAGCCCGACGCATCGACGAGGAGTACGAGGTCGAGGTTGGTTTCCTGCTGATACTGCTTGAGGTAGAGCTTGTCGGTGCGGCCGAAGACTTTCCAGTCGAGGTGGCGGAGGTCTTCGCCGACGGTGTAGGGGCGGTGTTGTGCGAACTCGACGGAGAAACCGAAGAACGGCGAACGGTGCATGCCGTTCATCAGGCCTTCGATGATGTGCCGTGCGCGGAGATCGATGCCCTCGAGCTGCGCCAGGGTCTGCGGCCGGAGGTAATCGAGCGCGTTGTGATGATCGGCCTGGGTCACGGGGTAAGTGTACTCCCCGTGCGATGGGTTGGCGATTGGCGGCTAGACTGTGGCGCACACCTCATATGGAGTTTTCACATGCCCGCCAAACTATCCGCCTCGAAACTCGCCGCCGCCGTCAAGAAACTTTCGGGCTGGAGCATCGCCGACGGCACGCTGAAGCGCGAACTGAAGTTCAAGGATTTCAGTCACGCGTTCGGCTTCATGACGCGCATCGCCATCGCTGCCGAGAAGATGGATCACCACCCCGACTGGTCCAACGCGTGGAACAAGGTGACGATCAATCTCGTCACCCACTCGGCGGGCGGGATCACGCAGAACGACATCGACTTGGCGGGAAAGATCAACGAGATCGCGGGGATGTAAAGGCAACGGCGAGCAAGCTCGCCGGCTAAATAAATCAGAAGAGATTCACTACGACTCAGTCGAACGGCTTGGTCTTGAGCGGCTCACCGCAGTAGAGGCAGAGTTCGCGGCGGCGGGCATTGGCGCGATTGCAATTCGTGCACGTCACGGGGCCGCGCGTGATCTTGCCATCTGCCACACCGTCGGAGAGATCGAGCTCCGCCATCTTGCCCATCAGCTCCTCATCGCTGATGTCGGTGTGTGTCTTGATAAGTTCGAACATCGCCTCGCAGATCATCGAGAGCCGATCGACCTGTTGCTGCAAGAACGCGAGGTCGGTGCTCGTCTCGCGCGCATCGCGGGTCGCCTTGAGGGAGTTCGCGGAGGCGGCACGTGCGGCGCGGTAGGCGGCGTGGTTGGACTGATCGAACTGGAACATGGGTGGCTCCAGAATCGTTAACCGATCAATCCGCATCACACCGCCGACTGATAGATTGCCTGGCCGACGAAGAACGGCCCGAGCTTCTCGAGATACTGCGAGGTCTGCGTGGTCTTGCGCATGTTCTCGACGATCTTGCTGAGGGGCGTGAGCCGGCTGCCGGTCAGGCCGATGACGAAGTCGTTGTCGTTTGTGTCGAGGCCGTGGCATGCCAGGCGGATGTCGTGGACGAGGTCGTGCATGACGTAGCTCATTCCGATCTTGCCGTGCTCCATGAGGATCTGCCGCTGCTGATCGGGCGGGAGCGTGGCGAAGGAGCCGTGGCGGCGCAGCGGGTACCAGATCGCAAAGGGCCAGTCGGGATTGAGCGCGGTTTTGCGCGGCTTGGTGAAGAGCCAGTCCGTCAGGTCCGCCTCGTGACCGAGCGAATAGGTCCGGCCGAACATCGTCATCTCGGGCTTGAGCGTCAGCGAGGAGAAAGCGGTCATGAGGATCGCGGGCCGGAGGCGATCGACGAAGAAGCGCGGGTCGCCGCTCCAGGTCAGCAGGGCGACGCCGCGCGGATCGTGCAGGTCGGCGTAGAGGACACCGTCGAGCTGCTGATCGCGCATCGCCTTGATGAGCGGCGCGGTGTCGCTGCAGCCGGTGAAGACGAGGAGCTGCATAAAGAGGCGCTCATCGGCGACCTGCGGCGAACCGTCGGGCTTGGCGGCGCCGCGCTCGAGGGTGTCGGGCTTCTCGGGCGTCGGCATGGCGGGGCGGTTCATCGAGCGATCCTTTTCACGAGGCTTTTGTCGTGTAATTGTGCCGGGCCTCTTTAGGTCCGCTTGATTATATCGCATCGTTGGAGTCTTGAACGCCTCACGCACCCGCCGTGGGCATTGAAAGGGCTGCAACGATGACAACGAACCCGCATCAATCTCCGTCTGCATCATCTGATTGCCCCGAGGCCGCGGAAGCCGCCGCTGCGCAGAAAAGCGCGCCGTCCTCGCCCCGGTGGCTCGCGGTTCTGATCCTGCCACTGCTGGTTATCGGCGTGCTGCGAGTCGCGCCGTGCATCGCCCAGTCTCAGTTCTCCGGGCCCGTCACCGGCGACGAGATCGCCCGGCATCTCGAGCAACACCCCGAGCTCAAAGCAGTGATGAAGCGGTATGACCATGTGCTCGCCACAGCGCGGGACATCGGGTCGCGCGAATTCTTCTACGCTGCTTGCGAGGTCGAAAAGCGCAACGCGCTCGCCGCGACCGATCACACCGGCGCGGTTCCGCTTGTCGGCGCCCCGAGCGCCGCGGCGTCCACCGAATCCACCGTGTCCGCTCAGCCGTAAATTTGTACGCCGCTGCCCTGATCAGCCGCAGGGTTGAAGTGGTCGGGCGACTCGGGCAGTTCGGGCGTTGCATGATGTGGCGGGGCGTTATTTCGAGCGATTCATTTAACGGGATTCTTGCCGCAATAATGCGCGAATGGGACGTGGGCGTACGAATATGGCGCACCTAGGGCCCCCGGACCGCCCGGGATCCCGCGCCAAGCCCCCTTTTCGCACGCTTCGGCAAACTGCCGCGTGGCACAGCCTTTGCCTTGACCCTCCCGTACGCTCGACCAGGCTCCGCCCACCCGGGCGCTCCCAGCGTCCAAATAAGCCGCAGCCGCAGCCGCCCGACATCGAGACCCGAGAAGGTGAAAAGATGAAACCATCCGCCCCCTCCACGCTCACACTGCTCAGCTTCTTCTTGCTCCCCATTGCCGGGATCATCGCCAGCTATGTCGTTACGCTCCCCAGCAGCGCCCATTCCTACTACCCGCCCATCACCGGCCGCGAGGTCGTCCAATTTCTCCAGTCCCGCCCCGATCTGCGTCAGACCATGCGCACCTACGACCGCGTCATCGCGCTCGCCGATGCCACGTCCGATGCGCCGTTTGTCGAGACGTTGACCGAAGAATTCAGATACGTCGCGCCGACCGCCGCCCAGGTTGTGCCCGCCGCCTCGCCGAACATCACGCCGAAGATCACGCTGCCCGTCGCCTCCGCCGATGCGCTCCAGCTCCCGCCGGTCGTCGCTTCACCCGCGCCGCCGATCACCGATCCGACCGCCGAAGCGTCCGCTCAACCGTAGAGTTTGTGCGCCTCGACTTTAATCAGCGGTGCGCGAAACAATTCGCACCTGATCTGCTGTTTGTTCCGTGATGCCAAGCGGGTCACATGCAACCCGCGGCGAACCGGGTCAGGCCTCGTGAAAATCTTGAACAACTCAAGTCTTCGCTGTGGCTTTTAAGAACCCCGCAATAAGGGCATCGGTCTCGCGTTATTCCCGTGGCTTCGGTCAATCCCCCGCCGAGGACGGTCCCTCCGTCCTCAATAGGCAGCCCGCCTCGACAAACAGCACCGATGCAAGAGAGGGTATCGCCATGCAAAAGATCGAACGCTCCTCCTCCCCGTGGCTCGTCATGTTGCTTGTCCCCGCGTTGGCTGTGGGTGTCTTCAAGGTCGTGTCGGACTACAGCCAGGCTGCAGCCCGCAGCGAGATCACCGGCCCCATCACCGGCGATGAGATCGCCGCATTCCTTGAGCAGAACACCAAACTCGGCGGCGTGATGAACAACTACGGCCACGTGCTGGAGCTCGCGCATCAGGTCGGCCCGCGCGAATTCGTCAATACGATTGCCGACGACTTCAAACAACCAATCGCCAAGCCCCGCTCCACCGCCGCGACGACGCAACTCGACGCCCCGAGCCAGACGTCGAACTCCGAATCCACCGCGTCCGCTCAACCGTAAAGCTTGTACGCCGCCGCCGCCTTGAGCAGCGGGGCGCGGATCAGGCCGCCCTCGATCTTCTCGCCGTTGGGATCGATGTAGACGCGCCCCGTCGTCTTCTTGCTGCCGGGCACGATGTTGTCGACGTGGATATTGAAGATAAACGCCGTGTCGCTCAGCGCGGTGTACCAGTGCACGTTGTCCTTGTCATCGCTGATCGTCGATGCCTCGCCGACCGTGAATTTCCTGTCGATCGTCGGCTTGATGATCATGTGCGTCTTCGTGTCCTCGACGCGGTCGTAGTGACGCCCCTGGAAATCGCCCTGCAAAATGAGGAACGCCGTCGCCATGTTGTTGTGCCCATGCGGCACGATCGCGTGGCCCTTCTGCAGCGCGAAGATCTGCTTGCCATACGCCAGCGGCGGCATGCCCTCCACCTTCGGGAATTCCACGCCGACCGATCGCTCGCCCTGCTCCTGGAATTTGATCCCCTTCGTCACGCGATCGAAATCGACCGCCGCGAGGATCTCGCTCATCTCCGCCCTCTTGAAAAGCTCCTCGAGCTTCGCCTGCCAGTCCACCTGCTTGACCTTCTGCCCCTTCACGTCGGCGCACAGTTCGTTGACATCCCTGAGCCACTTCTCGGTGATCGGCTTGATCCCGGCCGCCAGCAGGTCCCCGCCCAGCAGCATCTCCAGCAGCGATGTCGTCAGCACCGTCGCCAGCGCCCCGCGCTGAAAATCGCGACGCGAGAAATCGGATGTCTCAGCCATGGCGCAAGCTCCTGTCAGAGGTGGTAGGCACATCTTAGCCGCTCCGTGCACCTTCGGGCGCGGCTGATTAGCGGGTGCTTGACTTTGATCAAATTGAATACATAATGTATTCATGCGGGTGATCAAGCCGGCAACGCTCCAGGGCTATTGGGCCAGACACCGAACGGCCAGAGTGCCGCTCGAAGAATGGCTCGTCGTGGCTCAGGCCGCCCGATGGCAAAACATCGGCGATGTCCGGCAGACCTATCCTCACGCCGACTCCGCGACGGTCGCCAGCGGCGCCACGGTGACGATCTTCAACATCAAGGGCAACGCTTTCCGTCTGATTGTCGCGATCCACTACCGCTCGCAGATCATCTTCATCCGGGACTTCCTGACCCACGCCGAGTACAGCAAAAATCAATGGAAGGAGCGTCACTGATGAGCACCGTCACAGATACCAAGCGCAAGGGCCCTCCGGCGACGACCTACGCGGGTCTTGTGGCCGCGCTGCCGCCACGCCCGCTCCACGACAAGATCGACCACGACCACGCCGTCGAAATGATCGGGCGACTGGTCGGCTACAAGCTCAACAAGGATCAGGAGGATTACCTCGAAGCTATCACCGTCTTCGTCGAACTCTACGAAGCCGCCCACGACGAAACGCAGCTCAACACCCGCCATGTCAAAGGCGTGGATGTCCTCCGGGGCTTGCTCGAAGCTCACGACATGAACGGCGCGGACCTGTCAAAGCTGCTCGGTGTGTCTCGCGCGCTCGGCCCCATGATCCTCCGCGGCGAACGAAGCCTCACCGCCCAGCATGCCCGCAGCCTCGGCAAGAAGTTCAAGCTGGACCCCGGCGTATTTATCCGGTGATGGATTACGCCTCACCGCGGATCGTTCAGCCTTCCCATGAACAAAATCGTCCCGCTCGCCTGATCGCGGATCAGGAAGACAAACGGTCGATCCGCGCGGAAGACCTTCGGCTCCTCGGGCCTCAGTGCCGCCCGTGTGGCCACCACGACGCCCGTCGCCGCCGCCGCCTCCGAGCCTTCCTCATCGACGAGGATGAACGCCTTGTGATACACCCCCGACACGCAGAGCTGGCTCGACTCCGGTGAATCGCTCAGGCCTGTCAGGTCCGCCTTGCCCGCCTCAAAAACTTTCGCGATGCCCATCGACTTGAGCATCGGTGTCAATTCGTAAATCCCTGTCGTAAACTTGAAACGTGGCAGGAACACATCGACATCACGCCGGCCGAGGTGACCGAGCAAACCGCCGAGTTTCTCCGCCGTGAGTCCCGATTCAAACTTCGCCATCGCCTCGCCCTTGGGCGGCAGGATCAAAACCATCGATAGCTCTTTACCTTTGTACGGCAGTTCAAGGAGTTGTGCGCCGTCGGCCTCGCCGAAACGCGCCTCCCTGAAGTGGCGTTGCATCAGCGGCGCGGTCACATCCTTGCCGTCCGCCAGGTGAAACGGCTCATCCTTCGTCGCCGACTTGTCGAACTTCAGGTTCCAGTCGCCCTTGAAGTAGATCGCGTTGGTGATGACGAGTCGCGTGGTATTGTCCAGCGACCCGGCGGGCAGCAGGTCCTTGATGCGGTCCTTGGTCCTCTGCTCGACCCACTGATTGATCGTTCCCCGGGCAGCCTCGGCCTGATGAACGAAATCGACATTCTCCGAACCCGCGCCGTAGGATTTCTCCATCGCCTCGCTGTATTCCTTGCGCAGCGCAAAAGTCTTGTCCGCCCAAAGCGCGTTGGCGACGCTGAGCTGATAGGGCTTGCCCGGCGCGTTGAACTTCTGCGTCAGTGCGCCCAGCTCCTCGCGCAGCTTGTCATCGGCGTACCCCAGCGCCCCGGCGATCTCGAGCGCCGTATCGCCCTTGGCTCCGCCGTGCAGGATGCCCAAAGCGCTTGAAACGCTGAAAGGCGAAAAGAACAGATTCCCCTGCTCCTTGCCAGCCAGTTCGCGGTACATCTTCACGGTGAATTCCTGCGCCGCCGACGGATCCGCCGGAGTCGGCGCGGGGTGCTTCTTTTCAGCCGCCATGCACACCGAGGTGATGCCGAGCAGCCCGCCGATGATCGCGATTCGCAGGTCCATGGGATAGCCTCCTGTTTAAAGGACGTCGCCGTCGACCGTGTATTCAAACAAATCAAGAATTATTTCGCCGCCGCCTGCCGCAGTGCGTGGTCGGCCAGGACCAGCGGCGCCGCTCCCGCACAAGTGTGGACCTGATCATACCCCCGGCGCGCCCAAGCCCGCCAACAAAATAGCCGGGCCGCTACGCCGCCCCGGACCTGTGATTCACTTCTTCGCTTCGCTGTCCTTGATCAACTTCTCCGCCTCCTCCTTGGTGATCTTCTCCAGCAGCACGATCGGCCGCTCGGGGGAGGAGGCGTTGCCTCGGGTCACGTAATCGTGGTGCCAGTTGAGCTTCACGTAATCGCCGACCGCCAGGGCCTTGACCGCCTCGATGATCGGTTTCGGGGCCTTGGGATTCTTGAGGTTGTCCTCGATCTGGAACGAGAAGCGGTCGGTCTTGGGGTCGCCATACTGGCCGTTCTTCTGGTACGAGACGTAGGCGAGGACCTTGAAGGACGCGAAGTCGCCGGAGTTGCCGCAGTGGTCCGGGCATTGGCTTGTCTTGCCGAGGCACTTGTGGAACGCGACGCCGTCGAACCGCGCCACCGTCTGGTGGTCGGCGAGCAGCTCGCGCTTGTCGCCCTTGGCCTGGTCCGCGGCCGCCAACACACCCGTCAGAAGGATTCCCGCCAGAATCATCGCGATGCGCATGTCGTGTGCTCCTCATCAAGAGACGCCGCCGCCGGGCGGATATTCGAAACATCTCATTTCATCGCAGCCTGACGCAGCGCATGATCCGCCAGCACCAGCGCCATCATCGCCTCGGCCATCGGCACAAACCGCGGCAACACGCACGGATCGTGTCTGCCCTTCGTCGCGATCGTCGTCGCCTCGCCGCTGCGCGTCACCGTCGGCTGCTCCTGCGGCAGACTGCTCGTTGGCTTCACGGCACATCGCATCACGATCGGCATCCCGCTGCTGATCCCGCCCAGCATCCCGCCGTGGCGGTTCGTGTGCGTGTGGATCTGTTTGCCGTGCTGGTCCGCGCCGTAGAAATAATCGTTGCACTGCGTGCCGCGCATCGTCGCCACGCCGAACCCCGCGCCGTATTCGACGCCCAGCACCGCGGGCAGGCTGAACATCGCCTTGCCCAGGTCCGCCTTGAGCTTGTCGAACACCGGCTCGCCCCAACCTGCGGGGACGCCGACCGCCACGATCTCCGCGATCCCGCCGATCGAGTCGCGGGCGCTGCGCATGTCCTCAATGAGGTCCACCATCCGCTTGGCCATCAGCGGATCGGGGCACCGCGTCGGCGACGCCTCGACCTGTTCTAGCGTCACCAGCGTCGGATCGGGCACTTCAATCTTCAGGTGCCCGACCTGCGTGACGTAGCCGAGCACGCGCACGCCGAAACGCTCGCGCAGCATCTTCTTGGCCACAGCCCCCGCCGCAACGCGGACGCTTGTCTCCCGCGCGCTGGAGCGCCCGCCGCCCCGGTAATCGCGGAAGCCGAACTTCGCGTCGAAGGTGAAGTCGGCGTGGCCGGGCCGGTACTTGTCCTTGATGTCGCCGTAGTCCCTGGACCGCTGATCCTTGTTGCGGATCAGGATCGCAATCGGCGTCCCGGTGGTCTTGCCCTCGAACACGCCCGACAAAATCTCCGCCGTATCCGGCTCATCGCGCTGCGTGACAATGCTCGACTGCCCGGGTCGTCGACGGTCCAGATCGGGCTGCAGGTCGCCCTCGCCGAGTTCCATCCCCGCAGGCACGCCATCAATGATCACCACATACCCCGGCCCGTGGCTCTCGCCCGCCGTGGTGATGCGAAACAATTGTCCAAAGCTATTACCAGCCATAGTGAAAACATCCTATCGCGATCCCCGTTTAGCCGCGACCCGAGTCCTCGAGGGGAGCGCGCCGGGCGAATGACGAATGACGAAATTCGAATGACGAATCAATGATCAAATTCCAATGACGAAACGGAACCCATGCAACCGTCTGCCCTCCCATTTGGAATTTGATCATTGGAATTTCATTCGTCATTCGAATTTCGTCATTCGTCATTCCCGTTTACAATCCCCCTATGCCCGACGTCAAAGCACTCGAATTCTTCCCCAATCCCGCTCCCAAGCGCGACTATGTCATCGAGCACATCGCGATGGAGTTCACATCGCTCTGTCCCGTGACCGGCCACCCGGACTTCGGCACGATCACGCTCCGCTTCACGCCCGACAAGACCTGCGTCGAGCTCAAGAGCCTGAAGATCTATCTGCAGAGCTTCCGCAACGAGGGGATTTTCTACGAGGCCGTGACGAACCGCATTTGTGACGATCTGGCCCAAGCGATGAAGCCGCGCTGGATGACCATACAGACCGACTGGCAGGGCCGCGGCGGCATCAAGTCCCGCATCACCGCAACGCACGGCAAACCGCCGAAGGCGTGACGGAGCTTCGACGGCGGCGGCCGAGATTCGTCAGCGGTGCCAGGCCGACGCTGCGAGTCGTTTTGCTTCGCGGACCCGGGATCGCCAGCCGAGGAACGATGCGCAGTAACAGCCCCACACGATCGCAAGCCCGATGATCCATTGCATCAGGATGTCCAGGTGATACGCGGCGATCATCCCGAAGGTCAGGTCGTAGCCGGGCTGGATGTCGTCCCACCACCCGCCGTTGTCGCGGAGATTGGCGCCGTCGCTGTAGGCCCGCCAGAAGTCGCCGCTCGTGCGGTAGCGGATCAGTCCGCCGAAGTGGTCGTGGCCGATGACATCGGTCGCGAGCCAAGGACAGATTTCGGCGTCTTTCGGCACGCTCGCCCAGTTGTCCACATCGGAATCAATATTGTTGTACTGCGGCGGATAGGCGATGCGCGGCGTCGGGTTGTAGAACGGCGGGTTGGGGTCGAATCCGTGAAGCTGCTTGCCCCACGGCGAACGCGTCGGCGAGGCGAGCCCCAGTTCGCGAACGGTCAGATACACATTCTTCCGCTCAAAATACCGCACCATCGGCGGGCGGACGCCGCCGCCCATCAATTTGTACATGAAGGTCGAGTCGCCGTCGTCCACGGGCCAGACGCCATGCTCAAGCCGGTATCGAACGGCCCCGCTCTGCACGGCGCCGAGGACCCATTGCGTGCTGGTGTACAATTTTTTGGGTGGCTGGCTGAGCAGCACGCCGCCGGTTACCAATAACCAGATGAACGAAACAAGCACGCAGAGGATGAATCCTGTGATCAAGCCGAACCATCCGGAAATCCAGATTCCACGGGGCCGCGGCGGGGATGGTTCGGAGGGTTCATTCACAATGCACGCGCCTTGATCGAAATGATTGTAACACCCAATTCGCACATAACGCTTAAAAATCCGCGGCCTAGCGCGACCGGCGGTCGCGGATTCCGATGTGGAAATTCAAGCTCCCGGCGGACGACAGCCGAGGGAGAATGAGTTGCTCTTGGCGCGTTTTCCGCGCGCAGCGGATAAGGGGCTGCCGATGACCGTCATCATGGTGTATCTCGTGGTGTGTTACGGGCTGGGCGTGGCGCTGGTGGTCTGGCTGCAGCGCCAGCGCGACCGCTTCGCACAGCCGCCGGCGAAGCACGAGTGATCGGTCTCGCGTCTTGGGTCTCGCGTCTCGCGTTTCAATGCGAGACCCGAGACGCGAGACCCGAGATTTTTTTGCTGTACGTCGTACAATGCCCGTCATGATTCTTGCCAGCGAAAAGCCCAAGACCGGCGGCGGGAAGCTGCTGAGCGTCCGCGATCTCCACACGCATTTCCCCGTCAAACGCGGCCTGCTCCGACGCACCGTCGGGCAGGTCAAAGCCGTGGACGGCGTCAGCTTCGATCTCAACGCGGGCCAGACGCTCGGGCTCGTCGGCGAATCGGGCTGCGGAAAGACGACCGTCGGCCGAACGCTCCTCCGACTCATCCCCGCCACCAGCGGCGAAGTCTGGTTCGAGAATCAGAATGTCTTCGAAGCCGACGCGGCGCAGATGAAAGCCCTCCGGCGGCAGATGCAGATCATCTTCCAGGACCCCGTGGGCTCGCTGAACCCACGCATGACCGTCGGCCGAATCATCGGCGAACCGATCCAGGTCCATCAGCTCGCGCGCGGAGCCGACCTCGCCGATCGCGTGGCGTACCTCCTGGACCGCGTCGGTCTCGCGCCGCAGCACGCCGAGCGGTATCCGCACGAATTCTCCGGTGGCCAGCGCCAGCGCATCGGGATCGCCCGCGCGCTGGGCCTCGAGCCCAAGTTCATCGTCTGCGACGAGCCGGTGTCCGCGCTGGACGTTTCGATCCAGTCGCAGATTCTAAATCTGCTCAATGATCTGCAGGACGAGCTGGGCTTGGCGTATCTTTTCATCGCGCACAATCTCGCGGTCGTCGAGCATTTTTCGGACCGCGTGGCGGTGATGTACCTCGGCCGCATCGTCGAGATCGCCGACCGCGACACGCTCTACAAGGACCCGCGTCACCCGTACACCGTGGCGCTGCTCTCGGCGGTGCCGCAGGCCAAGCCGCTCAAGGGCAAGAAGCGGATCATTCTTGAGGGCGAGGTCCCATCGCCGATCGATCCGCCGAGCGGTTGCCACTTCCACCCGCGCTGCCCGCTGACGCGGAAGCTGGCGAAGGAATCGGGCGGATTGGACAGCGTGGAGCTGACGATCCTCGGCCAGCGCCAGCGCGTGATGCGGAAGTGCGTGGACATCGTCCCGACACTCGACATCATCGACGGCGACCCGACCTCCCTGATCGGCCACTGCGCCGCGTGCCACTACAGCAAGCAGACGCCAGTGATCGACGGCGCGATGGTGGCGGTGTGAGGGTTTGTTCGCCCTAACGGGGCGAAGGGAAATTCGCGAGTTCGATATCGTGTTGTGGATGTCCCGGGAGAAGAATCAATCGCACAGCATCGGAACGCCTTCCCAACGCAGTGACGGTTTTTCTCGCGCCGACTCAAGATGAATATCGATAACCTGTTGATCCCCGAGGACGCCACTTTCTGGCGCTGAGGAATAAATGGTTAACCGATACCATCCGTCTGCCAAGGGCAACTGTTGTTCGACTGGACACTCGGCAAACCACTCCATCATGTCGTACAGGTCTCTGATGCAGATGACTCCTCCGTGGACTTGCAGTCCCAAGCGGATTTTGAAATCTGACGCGTCAACGGCCTGTTCATCCCGCGCACCATCCCAAAATCTGAGTCGGAATGAACCGGGTGTGCCGGTGCAAAAAGCCGTCAACTGACAATCCATCACGTGTCGTGCAACATCCTTCGGTTGCATGAAATGCTTCTCGAGATAATCGGTCCCTTCCGGAATGTGGCTGGCAGCGGGAGGTGAATAAAGGATGAAACCAAGTCCCGCAATATCGACGTTAATCTCGCGCATCAGCACCTCGCTGCCGATCGTATCGGCGTGTCCGGCGCGGCACAACGGAGGCGGGGTTTGAGATTTGGAATTTGAGATTTCAGATTTGAGAGGTCGCGCTAGCCGGGCGGCTACGCCGGCCTGGTCGGAGGGGTGGATGGGTGAGATTTGAAATTTGAAATTTCAGAGGCGGGGAAGACCGGGGCGGCGGTAGCCGCCCGGCTATTTTTTTGTGATGAAATTCATCTGGGCGCGCACGGAGGTGACACGACGCGCACAGATGTGGTTCGAAAACCGGACGTCCGGGGGGTTTCCCGGAGGGGCGGAGGGCATGAGTGGGATTCACAGTCTTAAGGTGTGGAATCGGCGGGGAGTTAAGACGGGAGGTTCGGCGGAGCGGGCGTAAAAAAGCGCGTGGGGGAGGGGGTTAAAAATGTCCGGTCGACGGGTTTGTGCGCACGGGGAGTGACCTCGATTGCAAATTGAAAATTGGGGCGGGGAAATCAGAGCGCGAAGCCGCAAGCGGCGGATCAGGAGCCGTAGCGGTTGATGAGGTCGAGGATGCGGGGCTGGGCGGGGTCGATCTGGACGCTTTTGCGCCAGGCGGCGACGGCTTTGTCGCGGGAGGGGAAGTCGTCGCGGTTGAGGAGGAAGCGGGTCATGTGGACGGCTCCGAGGCCGTTGAGGGAGGCGGTGTCGTTGGGCGCGAGTTTGAGGGCGTGCTGGTAGGCGGCGGCGGATTCGTCGTAGGAGCCGAGCTTGAACTTCACGTAGCCCATGCGTTCGTGGAGGCGGGCGTCTTCGGGGTGGAGCTGAAGCATGGTGGTCAGCGTGTTCTCGGCGCGGCTGATCTTGTCGATCTTGATGAGCGAGGCGACGAGGTTGACGGCGATGGGCGTGCTGAGGTCGCCGAGGCTTGCGGCGGAGCGGTAGGCGTCGACGGCTTCGCCATGCTTGCCGAGTGTGGAGTAAATGGCGCCGAGGTTGACCATCGCGTTCTGGGAGCGGGGATCGATGCGGACGGCCTTCTGAGCATAGGGCAGGGCGAGTGCGGGCTGATTGAGCTGGAGGTACGCGGTGGCGACGTTCAGGTTGGCGTTGAAGTCTTCGGGCTTGATGGAGAGCGCGGAAAGGTAGGCCTGCACGGCTTCGCGGAGGCGGTCGAGGAGCTGGTACATCAGGCCGACTTTGTAGTTGGCGGAGAAGTCGTTGGGGGCGATGGCGCGGGCGGCTTCGTATTGCTCGGCGGCCTTGGCGTAGTCGCCCTTGGATTCGTGGATGCCGCCGATGCCCATGTGAGCGGGCAGCGAGTTGGGGTCGGCTTCGAGGGCCTGATTGAAGAGGGCGAGGGCTTGGGCGAGGTCGCCGGTGAGTTTGGCTTTGAAGGCTTCGCCGTTGAGTTCCTGGGCGTGGTTCTGCTTCTGGGCGGTGTCCCACGCGTTGTATCCGGGCATGAACTGACAGCCGGCGGTGAGGGCGACGGTGATCGCGGCGGCGGCGAGAAGTGTGATGCGGGTTGAAGTCATGTTGCTACGTTATTGCGGGGTTGCGCGGGGGTCAATCGGCGGGGCGGGGCGAATGGCGTCTTCGGGGACGGCGTAGAGCATCAGGCCGCCGGCGGCGCTGACGGGTTTGAGGTGGTCGGCGAGGCTGTGGAGGGAGTCGATGGTGATGTTCGGGTCGTAGCCATAGTTGTGGGGCGAGGTCCAGAGCTTGAGCATGTTGAGGTCGATGAGGATGTGGGTGTAGTGGTGGGTTCTGAGCCAGGCGATGGCTTCATCGGGGCCGCCGCGTTTAAGGGCGGGGCCGAGTGGGCTGGTGTCGAAGCAGGTGTGGTAGGTGAGGGGATTCTGGATGTAGAAGGGCGTGGCGTAACCCTCGGCGTAGATATGGCGCGAGGGCGGGAGGATGTTGATCCAGTTGCCGGGGGGGACGTAGCGGATCATCACTTCGGTCTGGTCGATGAACATCGGGATGTCGTTAAATCGCGTCAGGCCGCCTTGGGTGAGATAGGTGCGGTAGGCGAGGCCGGTGGAGGTCAGAGCGATGAGAGCGGCGAGGGTGAATGCGGGCTGGATGCGCGACCGCTGGATCTGCGGCGCGGCGGCGATGCCGATGCCGATGAGGATGCAGGCCGGGAGCATGAGCGGGACGAGGAATCGGGACTGGTGATGGGTGAAGAAGATCCAGAAGAGGACGGTGACGATGGCCATGAGGATCATGCCGATCGTGAGCTTGCGGAGCGCGGGGCGGCGGAGGCCGAGCACGGCTGCGAGCAGTGCGGCGGGCCAGATGGCGTAGCCGAAGTTCTCGTTCCACAGGCCGCGCGTGTTCTCGATGATGCCGAGGTTGTCGATGTGCACGGGATTGAACAGGAGGCTGAGCGAGGTGAGGACCGGCTCATGCGGGCTTGTGACGGCGCTCCAACGGGCGGCCTGTTCGGCGGTCCAGTGCGCGGGGAAGCCGAAGAGATTGATCAATGCGGGGAAAGCGGGGCGGCCGCACCAGAGGTAATTGCGGAGCAGCCAGAGTGAGAGGACGAAGGCGAACGCGGCGATGAATCCGGCGAAGCGGCGGAGCGTGGCGCGGCGGCCGGCGCGGCCGAGCTGGATGAGCAGCAGCAGAAGAACGGGCAGGGCGATGAGGCCGGCGGCGGTGAGCTTGATGAGTGTGGCGGCTCCGCAGAGCAGGCCGATGATGAATCCCGCGCGGAGGCCGGTCATCGGGGCGCCGGGGGCCGCGGCGCCGCTTCCGCCACGCACGACGGCGAGCACGGCGGCGACGCCCATCGCCATCATCGCCTGCTCGTTGTAGGCGATGGAGCCGGTCATCGTCGTCCACGGCACGGCGAGGTAGATCGCCGCGGCGGCGGCTCCGGCTCGGCGGTCGGCGACGTGCGTGACGATCCGCGCGATGCCGACGGCGGCGAGGAGCGTCAGCGCGGCGTGGAGCATCTGCGCCGAGATGCCGCCGCTGATCATCGAGCCGCGCCAGACGCCGAGGTGCATGAACGCCGCCTCGAGGAGGTTGGGCATGTAGGAGTAGACGTTGTGCTCAAGGGGGATGATGCGGCCGGCGGCAATCCACTCCTTGGGCAACTGCAGGTGATACTCGAGCACATCGTAGCCCATCAGTTCGGTGGGCTGACGCCAGAGCAGGCCCGGCGGGATGCACGCGGCGACGATCAGCAGCGCCACGGTCGGCACGGCGGTGACGGCGGGCCAGGGGAGCTTGGGCCAGACCTCGGGGCGGTCGAGGAGCATCGTGCGTGAAGCCCGCACCTGCTCGCCGAACATGCCCCAGCCGACGAACGTCAGCGTCCACGCACCCCAGACATTCAGCCATCCGATCGCGCCAAGCGACCAGTCGAGCAGCAGCAGCACCGCGACACCGAGCGACGCCTGCACGGTGAGCCCCATCTGCCCGCCCGGCGGTTCGAGCCAGCGGCGCAGGCCCCAGCCCCAGCCCATCGCCGCGAGCATCCAACCCAGCGCGATCGCCCCCTCCTGCACGAGCGGGTGCACCGGGTAGAGCAGGCGGATCGGATCGGGATCGATGAGGCCCTGCGTGAGCACGGCCATGGAAGCGAGGAAGACGAGCAGCGTCGCCGCGGCGAGCAGGCGCTCCGACCACTGCCGATTGAGCAGCGGCTTGCGAGCGGCGGGATGGGGCGGCCTTGGATTCATTGCTGCTCTTAAAGTCGGCGATCTGAAATTTCAGATATGAAATTTGTAACAGGCACGCCACTCAACCGCTCAACCCGGCTTGTCTACGTCGTTCGGCTCGGCGGGGTTCAGGTCTTCCGGCGGCTCGCCGAGGTCGAAGAGGCGACGCAAGGCGGTGGCGTACATCGCGGCCTCGGCGGCGCCGCCGCGGCCCAGTTCGCTCAGCGGGCGGTGCAGTATCTTGTTGACCAGCCGCTGCGTGTGTTCTTCGAGGATGCGGTTGGCCGCGTCGCCCTCGGCCTGCTTGAGGCGCTGCAACGTGCGCTCATTTTCCATCGCGCCCAGTTCGTGCAGCTGCTCGCGGAGGCGGCGGATCAGGTCCGTGAAATCGCCGGTCTGGATCACGGCGTAGCACTCGCGGACCGCCTCATCGATCAGTGATTCACAGGCGCCGACCTCGCCGTTGCGCGTGGCCGCCTGCTCGGCGATGGCGCGCTGCAGGTCATCCATGTCGTAGAGATAAACGTTGGAAAGCTCGCCGACGGCGGCCTCGAAATCGCGCGGCACTGCGATATCGATGATGAAGATCGGCCGGAAGCGGCGCTTCTTGAGCAGCGATTTGAAACGCGCGGCGGTGACGATCGGCTGCGCAGCACCGGTCGAGCTGATCACGAGATCCGCTTCGACGAGCAGGTCGTCGAGATTGTCGAGTCCATGCGCCTGCCCGCCGAACTCCGTGGCGAGCCCGGCGGCGCGGTCGATCGAGCGGTTGCACACGGCGAGCTTCGCGGGCTTGAGCTCCATGAAGTGCTGGAGCGTGAGGCGCGTCATCTTGCCGGCGCCGATCGTCAGCAGCGATTTATCGTCGAAGCGGTGGAAGAGATGCTTTGCGAAATCGACGGCGGCGCTCGAGACGCTGGTCCGGCCCTGGCCGATCTTTGTATCCGTGCGGGCGCGTTTGGCGGTGGCGAGTGTGGATTGGAAAAGCTTGTTGAGCGTCCGGCCGACGGTCTGGGACTGCTGCGCGGTCTCGTAGGCGGTGCGGACCTGACCGAGGATCTGGTTCTCGCCGAGGACCATGGATTCGAGGCCGCTGGCGACGCGCATGGCGTGGGCGATCGCCTTTTCGTTGTCGCGGACGTAGAGGGCGGCGGTGAGCGAATCGGCGTGCTCGCCGCAGCGCGAAGCGAGGATCGTGGTGATCTCTTCGGCGCGGGGGTGGCCATGCAGCGGGCGGGCGACGTAGAACTCGGTGCGGTTGCAGGTCGAGAGGATGACGAACTCGGACGTGGGCCACTTGGCGCGGAAGTCGGTGAGGAGGCCCCTGACCTCCTCATCGTTCATGGCGACGCGCTCGCGCAGCTCGACGGGCGCGGTCTGATGCGAGATGCCCAGGCAGAGGAGATGCATCAGCCGATCTCCCCGAAGGGAGCGGGAATATCACGAAGGCGCGAAGAGCGCAAAGGCGCGAAGGAAGGCAGGGATCGGAGGGTTTCGGAAAAACGAATCCCGTCTTTGTCTTTGTTTTCCTTCGCGCCTTCGCGCTCTTCACGCCTTCGTGCAAAATGCCTTGTGTTTTGATTCGACTTGGGGATTTCGATCTTGGGCTTCGGGCTTTTTTCGGTCGTGGGCCCCGGCAGCGTCTGGGCGACGGCCATGGCCATGACGATCAGGATGAAGCCGAGGATGGAGAGCAGCGCGGCGCGGCGGCCCCGGAAGGTGGGGACGAAACGGACGTGCATGACGAGGGCGAAGATGAGCCAGACCGCGGCGGCGAGGACGACCTTCGGCGATCGCCACCAGTCGCGGCTGATCTCGGCGGCACCGGTGAGGATGATCACGCCGGTGATGAGGCCGATCGTCAGCAGGACGAAGCCGAAGGTCGCGGCGAAGTGGATCGCGGCCTCGATGGATTCGAGGTCGCCGAGGCGGCCGAGCGTTTGGAGGCGCTGGGCGCGGTGATCTTTGCTGCGCATTTGGCGGTCGATGTAGAGCCAGAGCGCTCCGGCGGCAGCGGCGGCGGCGAAGGCGAGTGAGCCGAGGTAGACGCTCATCAGGTGCGCGGTGGCCCAGACGGATTCGATGCTGAAGGGGCGGAGCGTCCACCAACTGGCGCAGACGCCCCAGAGCGTGAGCATGACGAGCACGGGCAAGGCGAAGAGGCCGACGCCGGGCAGGCGTTGGGTCAGATGGAGGTAGGTGATGGTCGCGCCGAGCAGCGCAGCCATGAGGGAGAGGCCATCGACGTGGGACTGCAGCGGGAGCCAGCTCTGGTGCACGGCGAAGGCGCGGTAGAGGAAGACGGCGGCGCAGAGGAGCGTGGCGATGAGCGTGCCGCTGCGCTGCAGGGCGGTGTCCCACCCGCCGGCGCAGCAGAGGCGCTTGATCGCTCCCCCGCAGGCGGCGGCGCTCGCGGCGGTCGCGGCCATCAGGCCCGCGGTCGTGATCCAATCCTGCGGTCCGGTCATGTTCTTACTCCCTCTCCCTTGGGGAGAGGGTTGGGGTGAGGGTGCGCTGAGTTACACGTTGCGTTGAGTTCACGTGGGTCAGCGCTCCCGAATCACATTCTGACAATATTGTTTGAGCGCCTCGACCCCGCCGCCTTTGAGTGACGCCATCGCCTGATCGTCGGCGAGGCGTTTGAGCGTCGTCTGGCGGTGGCTCGCGTCGGTGATCTCGCGCTGGGCCTGCGCACGGTAGGGTTCGACGGTCTGCAGCAGCGTCGGCCACTGCGGGTCGAGCGCGGCGATGAGTTCATCGCGGATCATCGCCGCGGCTTTGGCGCTGGCTCCGCCGGAGTGGACAGCGACGGTGATGGGGCCGATGCGCTTGTGTGCGGGGACCTGGATGTCGCCGGAGTCGGGGTCATCGGTGCGGTTGACGAGGACGTGGCGCTCGGTCGCCTCGCGCGCGACGGCGAGGTTGACGTCCATGTCATCCGTGGCGACGACCACGAGCATCGCCCCGGCGAGATCACCGTGGCGGTAGCCGCGCCGTTCGATCTTAATGGTCATGGCCTCAAGCAGGGGATCGATGCGCGGAGCGATCACGGTCACGTCGGCCCCGGCTTCGAGCAGCGCCGCGGCCCTCCGCTTCGCCACCGATCCGCCCCCGACGATCACAGCCTTTTGCCCACGCACCCGCAGCATCACCGGCAGGTCCGACATAGCGTGACATGATACACGGGTGAAAAGAATGGGGCTGGGGGTCGGGGCTGTAGGGCAGGGTTTGACCCTGCCTCCGTGAATCACAACGGCGGAATTGTTTGCGCATCCTGCGCGTCGCGTCGGCTGAGGCAGGGTCAAACCCTGCCCTACGGGGATCACACGACGCGGCGGAGGATATCGGTGTGGCGTTCGTGTGAGGCGTTTTTTGCATGGCGGCGGGTATTGGTCGGCGTCACCAGCGCGAGGGCATCGATCTGATCGGCGCTGGGCAGGAGGGCGGCGGAGGCGGCAGGCTGCGTGGCGAGCGCAGCCGGAGCGGCGGCGATGTTGGTCAGCGTGAGCGAGTAGACGCCGGTCGTGGTTCCCGCGACGTCGCCGGCGCCGGTGAGGACGTTGTAGCTTGTGTTCGGGTTGGCCGAGACGCCGACGTAATAGGTGCCGGGGTTGGCGAAGGTGAATTCGAGGTAGGGATCGGTGCCGAGCACTTCGCGGGGTGCGGCGGCATCGTTGTTGGACGCGAGCTGGTTGCCGGCGCTGTCAAAGAGGCGGAGGAAGGCGTTGAGCGTTCCGCTGGCGTGGTCGATGTCGAAGCCGATCTTCTGGCCGGCGGTCGCGGTGAACTGGAAGAGATCGACATCGGTGTTGGTCGGCGAGATCGACGCGTTGTTGACGGCTCCGATGACCAGCGGCACGTTGGTGATCTCGCTGATCTGATCATTCGGATCGGTGTCGGCGACGGCGATGTTCGTCAGCGTGAGGGAGTAGACGCCGGTCGTTGTGCCCGCGACGTCGCCGCCGCCGGTGACGGCGTCGTAGGCGGTGTTGGGATTCGCCGAGACGCCGACGTAGTAGGTGCCGGGGTTGGGGAAGGTGACTTCGACGTAGGAATCGGTGCCGAGGACTTCGCCGGGGGCGGCTCCATCGTTGTTGGACGCGAGTTGGACGCCGGCGGCGGTGAAGATGCGCAGGAAGGAATTGAGCGTGCCGCTGGCGTGGTCGATGTCGAAGCCGATCTTCTGGCCGGCGGTGGCGGTGAACTGGAAGAGATCGACATCGGTGTTGGTCGGTGAGATGGATGCGTTGTTCACGGCGCCGATGACCAGCGGCGTGTTGGTGATCTCGCTGATCTGGTCGTTGGGGTCGGTGTCGGCGACGGCGATGTTGGTGAGCGTGATGGAGTAGACGCCGGTCGAGGCGCCGTTGGCGTCGCCGAGGCCGGAGAGGGCGTTGTAGGCGGTATTTGCGTTGGCCGAGACACCGAGGAAATAGGTGCCGGGGCTGGCGAAGGTGAATTCGAGATAGGAATCGGTGCCGAGCACTTCACCGGGTGCGGCCCCGTCATTGTTGGAGGCGAGTGGGTTGCCGGCGCTGTCGAAGATGCGCAGGAAGGAATTGAGCGAGCCGCTGGCGTGGTCGATGTCGAAGCCGATCTTCTGACCGGCGGTGGCGACGAAGGGGAAGAGATCGACGTCGTTGTTGGCGGGATTGATGGAGGCGTTGTTGGCGATGTTGAAGGCGAGGGGCGTGTTCGCGGCGACTTCGCTGATCTGGTCGTTCGTGTCGATGTCGGTCAGGACGAGGGAATAGGTTCCCGCAGAGCCCACGGTGTCGCCCGTGCCGGCAATCGGGTCGTAAGCGGTGTTGCCGGCTCCGGAGACGGCGACGTAGTAGGTCCCGGCGACGGGGAAGGTGTTTTCGACATAGGACGTGCCGGGTTGAAAGGGCTCGCCCGGTGCGGAGCCATCGTCGTTGAGGGCGAGCTGGGCGCCGGCGCTGTTGAAGATTCGCAGGAAGGAATTGACCGGACTGCCGGAGGAAAGATTAATGTCGAAGCCAATGCGCTGACCGGCGGTGGCGGTGAAGCGGAACATGTCCACATCGGTCCCATCGGGCGAGATGGAGTCGAGGACCGGGGTCTTGAGCACGAGGAGCGGCTTGGCGTTGGCCTCGCTGATCTGATCATCGGGATCGGGCACGGGGCCGGTGTTGAAGTCCCAGCCAAGGTCGTCGAGACCGGCGAAGTCGAGCGCGGTGAAATTTTTGCGAGTGCCGACGGTGAGCGTCGGGTCCATGGCGGCTTCCTGTCCGCCGCCGTTGGTGCCTTCGGCCCAGTGTGCGTTGTTGGGATCGAGCGGGACGGCGGTGCCGCCGTGTGCGGCTTCGGACTTGGCGCCGATGAAGGTGCCGGAGGAGACGAACGTCGTGAACGAATTGGCGGTGCCGAAGCCCAGTGCGTGGCCCAGTTCGTGCAGGGCGACGGAGAGGAAATCATTCTGCGGGCTGGCGAGGCCGGAGGTGGTGGCGCCGAAGAACCAGTTGGCGGTGGTGTTGAAGGTGATCGCGCCTCCGGCGGGGGAGAAGTCGGTGGCGGGTGCGGCGAGGGCGCCGGCCTGGCCGCGGCCGATGATGGTGTCGAAGAATGCCTGATTGCCGCTGGCGCCGAAGCCCGAGGGCCCGCCGATGCCCAATGTTCCGCCGAGATTGCGGCCGCCGGCGTAGATGACGATTGTGTTGGCGGGGATCGTCGGGTTGCTGATCGATTGGCCCGCGCCGGTGGCGGGATTCGTGATCGACATGTTCCATGTGTTGCCGCTCGAGGGCGTGATGGCGGTGAGCGTGTCGGTCATGTTGCCGGTCAGCGTGTTGGCCGCGAGCTGGAGCAGGTCTTTTTTCGCCTGCGTGTCGAAGAAGTTGTTGGCGTCGAGGCTGTAGTCGAAGACGATCGAGACGGTCAGCAACTGGCGATCTTCGAGCGGCTCGACGCCGGCCCAGCGGGCACGGGACTCGCAGGCCGTAGCGGTAGCGGAGCGATTGGAGCGGAGGACTCGGCGGGTCAGAGAACGCGGAGCCGCGCGCGTGGTTCGCCGTGCCATGGTGGGATCCTTGGGTGAATGAATAGGACGAAGGGGATCGAACCTGGGCTTACGCCTTGGGAGGGGGTAATCCGGGGGTGATCCTTTCAGTTCCGCCGGGTCAGGTTTTACCCAATATGGCCCCGACCATCAAGAAAAATCGTGTGCGGCACGGGCTTGCGGGTTGGATTGCGAGCCTTACGATACGCCGCATGATCGACCTCAAAGACCTCCGCGAAAACCCCGACAAGTACCGCCTCGGCGCCCAGCGCAAGAAGATCGCCTCCGACGCGATCGGCCCGCTGCTGGATATTGATACGCGCCTCCGCGCCGCCATCACCGAGCGCGAGCAACTCACCGCCGAGAAGAACAAAATCGGCAAGGAGATCGGCGGGCTCGCCGGCAAGCTCAAAAAAGCCACCGGCGATGAGCAGAAAGCGCTGCAGGATGAGATGCAACGACTCCAGCAGCGCCCCGCCGCCATCAAGAACCGCGAGGCGGAGCTTGAGAAGTTCGTCAAGGAACTCGAGATCGAGCGAGACAAGTTCTGGCTGATGGTCCCGCAGCCGCCGGATCAGGATGTGCCGGTCGGCAACGGGCCGGAGGACAATCAGGAACTGCGCCGCTGGAATTCGCCATGGTTCGACACCGGCAAGACTTTCGAGCAGAACAAGGGCTTCAAGGCCAAATCCCACGTCGAACTCGGCGAGTCGCTGGGCCTGTTCAATTTCGAGCGTGGTGTGCGCATCGCCGGCTCGCGCTCCTACGTGCTGACCGGCGCCGGCGCGATGCTGCATCAGGCGGTCACCCGCTACGCCCACGACATGATGGTCAACGAAAACGGCTACACGCCCGTCACCATCCCCGTCCTCGTCCGTGACCAGATCATGGTCGGCACCGGCTTCTTCCCGCACGGAATCGAGCAGGCGTACAAGGTCGCCAACCCGACCGGCGACTACGACGTCTATCTCACGGGCACCGGCGAGGTCGGCCTGATGGGCCTGCACCAGGACGAGATCGTCGACGCCGCGAAACTGCCGCTGAAGTATGTGACAGTCAGCACCTGTTTCCGCCGCGAGGCGGGATCGGCGGGCAAGGACACCGCGGGCCTGTATCGCATCCATCAATTCGACAAGGTCGAGCAGGTCGTGATCTGCAAGGCCGATGAGCAGGAATCGCGCGACTGGCACAAGAAGATGATCGGGTTCGTCGAGCTGCTTTTGCAGCGGCTCGAAATTCCGTATCGGTTGCTTCAGTGCTGCACCGCGGACCTCGGGCCCAAGAACGCCGACATGATTGATATTGAGAGCTGGATGCCCAGCCGCGACAGCTACGGCGAAACGCACTCGGCGAGCCGGCTCTACGACTACCAGACCCGCCGCCTGAACATCCGCTACAAGGACGCCGCGACGGGCAAGAACGTGATCGCGCACTCGCTCAACAACACCGTCGCCGCGAGCCCGCGCATCTTGATCCCGATCCTCGAGCTTTACCAGAACGCCGACGGAACGATCACGGTGCCGACCGTGCTCCGGCCGTATTTCAACGGACTGGCCACGATCAAGTGAGTACAATGGTCTGCCATGAACTCACGCGACGAGATCATCTTTGTCGTTGAACAGGCTCCCGAAGGCGGCTTCACAGCCAAGGCCGTCGGCGAGTCGATCTTCACCGAAGCGGACACCCGCGAGGAACTGGCCGAGCAGGTCCGCGATGCGGTGAAGTGCCATTTTGAAGAAGGCAGTCGCCCCGGCCTCATCCGTTTGCATTTCGTTCACGATAAGGTCATCGCGGTATGAAATTGCCCCGTGACGTTTCAGGCAGGCAACTCGTCAAGGCTCTATCGCATTTCGACTATCAAACAACACGTCAGACCGGAAGCCATATCCGGCTCACGACTCATCGCAACGGCGAGCATCACGTCACAATCCCCGATCACGATCCGTTGCGTGTGGGAACTTTCGCATCAATTTTGGATGATGTTGCAACTCATTTGCAGATGACGCGCGATGAGTTGCTCAAAGAGCTATTTGGTTGAGAGAACGAATTTGTGGACAGCAATCACGCTTGCACATCGAGCGATGGAGCCGCCGCGCTGCTCTGCTGATACGCGGCGAGGGTTTTGCCGGTGGCCGCGTCGCGGGCGGTGAGGGATTGGGTCAGCGAGGCGAGGCCATCGTTGAACGTGCTGGTGAGATTTTGGAGTTGCGCATCGGACGCGGGGGCGGTGCTGGTTTTGACGTCGGCTATGTAGGCGTTGAACGACCGCTGGAGTTCGGCGGGGAGCGATCGGGGATCGAGCGTGCCATCGGCGAGGGACTTGCGGAGGTTGTCGGTGGCATCGGTGAACGTGCGCTGATGTTCGGCGACGGCGGATTTTTGGGCGTCGGTCAGGGCGGTCGAACCGAGGATCGTGCCCAGCGGATCGCTGAGGGAATCGAGCAGGGCACTGGTGTGTTCTTCGATGCTTTTGCCGGCGGTGTCGGTGCGGTGCGTGATGTTGTCCACGCCACGGAAGCGACCGGTGTTGAGATATTGGAGGATGCCGCGCGGATCGTCGTTGCGAAAATCGGTGGTCGTCGGCGGGGTTGCCGAGCCTGTCGTGACGCCATGGGCTTCCGCTGCCGGATTCGGGGCGACGCGCGACGAAAGGCGGCCGGGGGGCGGAGTCGGTATCGGATTGTGGCTAAGCGGTGAGATGCGCATCGCCGGGATTTATCGGCTTGAACGGAACCGCGATGAAGCCCCGGTACGCGGACCGATAACGCAGGCATTCCGGGCCATTCCGGGCCATTCCGGGGGCTCCGGTTCACTTTATCCCCCCGTCGCCTTAAGATGGACGGTTCGCAATCGCACCCCGGAACCCGGCACCCCTTTTAGAGACTGTCATGGCCAACGATCAGAATCAGCCCTCGCCGCTCGACTCCGACCTCGAAGCGGAGATCGCCGCCGCGCTGGGCGACCAGTCGCTCGAAGACATGATGAGCGATGCCGCGCCGCCGCCGGTCAAGAAGGAACCCGCGAAGAGGCAAGCCGCCCCGCAGTCCGGCGGCAAGCGTGGCCGTCACCGCGATGAGCCCGAGCCCGATCGATCGCGCACCGGCACCGTTGTTGCCATCCACAAGAACGAAGTCATCGTAGAGTTCGGCGCCAAGGAGCAGGGCATCTGCCCCGTCACGCACTTCAAGGAGCCGCCCAAGCCCGGCGACCGTATCGAGTTCATGGTCGACAGCGAGATCGAAGAGGGCCTCTTCCAACTCTCCGTCCGCGGCGAGACCGTCAAGGTCAACTGGGACGCGGTGCAGCGCGACATGATTGTCGAGGCGACCGTCACCGGCTCCAACAAGGGCGGGCTCACGCTCACCGTCGCGCACCACGAAGCCTTCATGCCCATCAGCCAGATCGATACCCGCCGCGTCGAGGACCTGACGCCCTACGTCGGCGTCAAGATGCGATGCCAAGTCGTCGAGCTCGATAAGGAGCGCGGCCGAGTCGTGCTCAGCCGCCGTAACGTGCTCGTCACCGAGCAGGCCGAGGCGAAGGTGAAGCTGCTGCAGGAACTCCAGGTCGGCGACATGGTCGATGGCGTCGTCCGCCGGATTGAGAAGTTCGGCGCATTCGTCGAGATCGTGCCGGGCGTCGATGGATTGCTGCACATCGGCGACATGAGCTGGCAGCGCATCGAGGATCCGAACACGGTCGTGAAGGTCGATCAGCCCGTGCGCGTGCAGGTGCTCAAGGTCGAGGCCGACACCGGCCGCATCGGGCTGGGTTTGAAGCAGGCGGGCGCCGATCCGTGGGAAGTCGCCGAGAACAAGTACATGGTGGGCAGCAATCACATCGGCCGCGTGACCCGCACCGCGGCGTTCGGCGCGTTCGTCGAGCTCGAGCCGGGCATCGAGGGCCTCGTGCACATCGGCCAGCTCTCCGACAAACGCGTCGATCGCGCGGATCAGGTCGTGAAAGTCGGCGAGACCGTCACGGTCAAGGTGATGGACATCGACCCGATCAAGCGCCGCGTCGGCCTGTCGATCAAGGCCCTGAAACAAGACGAAACCGGCGAGCAGCCCAGCGAAGACGATCTCAAGCGCTACATCCGCAAGGATGCTCCGGGCAAGGCGAACCAGACCCGCGCGATGGCCTCGCTCATGAGCAAATTCGGCGGCGAAGGCGGCCTCAAGGGCGGGATCTAAATCCCTCGCCCTCGGGGAGAGGTCGGCGAGTCCGCGAGCCGGGTGAGGGTGCGCGGCGCGTGCGCTGTGCGACCGTGAATCCTTGAGACATAAGGTATATCACGTGCAAGAGCGTTTCCGATTTACTGGTGAGAGTCCTCCTCCGGTCCTGTGGGACCAATTTCCGAATTGGCAGCATGCCTATGGTGAGGAAGGTCTCCCCAATCAAGATGAAACAACAATCCGACCAGCGGATAATCAGAATACGATTGACGATTTGGTGAGTTTCACAGCGGGTGATGGTATTTTTGCAAACGGCAAAACCTATCCGGCATTGCTCGGTGTCCTCAAGGGGCAAGTTGATTGGATATACGTTTATCCCGATTTTAATCGAGACGAATGCTGGATACTGCGTTTCGATGTGCCGTCGGACCAATGGGTGGCGATGAATGACGATTGGTTTCTTAAGGGCCGTGGCATTTTGCCTGTGCCTGTGAAAGATTCAAACGTCTTTCCAGTTCGGTTTACGAGTCGTTTGTCGCTAGCGCGATCAGGTGTGCGATTCACCATAGAAATTGATGATCCCGCTGGGCCAACTGTGGGGCATTAGCTACACGGATATGACGCGCAGAGAAGTCTGAATTTCGATTACAGGAACCGCCAATCGCCGGTGTGGATTGTCCACGCCTAGAGTGACGCGTTGCACAGGCCGTGGGTCCAGATGACGGGGCCGAGGCCGAGCTTGCGCCGGGTGAGGGCGTTGAGATATTCAGCGTGCGACGGAGCGCGTCATGCCAATACGCCTGCGGTTTCGCGGAGACGCGGGTCGGCGGGTTTTGCGCCGGGCGCGTGTGGACGGGACAGTGTTGGTCGGCACCTGTTCTTGCAGGACATGTTTGACCAGCGAGTTGAGGCTGATGCCGCGCGCCTGCGCCGCCGCGGCGAGTTGCCGGTGGAGTTCCTGCGGCAATCGCAGGACGAATTGACCGGAGCAGGGCTTCTCAGGCGTCTCATTCCGCTGCTTGCAGAAGTCGAGGTAGTCATCGACCGACTCGTGGAATGCCTTCTCGATCTCCTTGACGCTCGTGCCCTGGAACGTGATCACGTCACGGAGGCCGACGACTTCGCCGTAGAGGATTTTGGCGTCAGCGTCGTACGCCACCGTGCCGATGTATCCCTTGTGTTTCATCATGGCTGGATTCCGGCTTCGGTCAGGAATCTCCTGACGGATTTGACGGCGCCCCGGTCCGTCTCTTTCTGCGGATGAGGCCTGTGGAACACGGCCCGGACGCCGTTGAGAGCAACCCGCACACGCGAACCGCTGCCTTCGGTGATCTCGGCGCCTACGCGTCGGAGCAGGCTCTCGATGTCCTTCCAATGGATGTTCGCGCGAACGGGATTCGCGAAAATCGCCTTGAGAGTGACATCGGAACTGCTCATCCGTGCAATGATATCAGTCGATGATACTGCGGGCAAGATTTGCCGCAGTGTCGGGATTTCTTACAGGAACCGCCAATCGCCGCTGTAGATGGTCCACGCCCAGAGTGACGCGTTGCACAGGCCGTGGGTCCAGATGACCGGGCCGAGGCCGAGTTTGCGTTGGCCGTGGTTTGTCATGGTGACGACCAGCGCCTTGTGTGCCATGCCGTCGGCTCTGCGTCGGCATGTCGTTCGGCCGAAGAACATGGTCACGCAGAACCGAGAGCATGGGGTCCGGTGAAAATATACCGCGCCGCGCGATGGTTATTTCACCGGAGACGCAGCGATTGTGAGCCCCAAGCCTTTGACGATCACGGGATCTGCGGTGCGCGTCCGATCGTTTCTCTGCACGAGCGCGAAGCCGCCGCTGTAGTCCCACATCGCCCAGCCGATTCCGGCGTGATCCAGGGCGCTGCGGACATCGTGGACCCATTCGGCGCGATCCGTAGCAGGCGCGAAGCTGCGGTAGGCGCCGAACTCGCCGCAGTAGAGGCCGACGTTGCGCTTCGTCGCCCAGTCAGACGCGGCGCCGATGCGCTTGGCGATCTGCGCGGCATCCCAGTTTGTGCGGCTGTTCCACTCGACGTTCCGCCGGGCCTCGTCATTGGCGATCGACGCGGACATTGCTTTGACGCGCTCGGTGGTCATCGGATAGGGCACGCCCTTCAGATGCGCCCAATACGGAGCGCCCCAACTGGCGCCCTGATGCGTGAAGTCCATCGGTTCGTAAAAGTGAAACGTGTAGAGCACGTGCTTGTCGGCGACCGGCTCCATCTTCAGCAGATCGTCGATGCCGCTCCAGCCAGGGCCGGTGACGATGATCAGGTGTCGCGGCGCGCCGACTCGGATCGCGGTCACAAGCCTGGTGGCGATGCCGTGCCACATCTTCGGATCCGGGACGTTCGGTTCGTTGATCACTTCCAGCGCTACACGGCGCGGATCGCGGCCCGCCAGGTGCCTGGCCAGCGCCGACCAGAACGTCGCGGCGGCGTCGGTGAACGCCGGGTCGCTGGCGAGCTTGTCCTTGAAGTCCTGTTCCGGATGAAGATCGACGATCACGTCGAGCCCGGCACTCAGCAGCATGTCCAGGGCCGCATCGATCTCTCGCAGATAAGACTCGCTGAGCTTCGCCGGGTCGGCGGCGTGGCGGTAGTCCCAGAGCGGCGATGGATCGAGGGTGAAACGGACGTGGTCGAGGCCCAGCGAATGGATGAGCTGCGCGTCGTCGGCGTCGAACCGCTTGTGCAGAGCCGTTGGACTCAGGTCCGAGTTCTGTGCGAACCAGTGGCTGAGATTGATTCCCCGGCTCAACTTCGGGCGCTCAGCCGCCGGCTCCTCCGCGATTGAAGCGTGAGTCAGAAGCAGCAGAACGAGCGCGACAGCGAGCGCGATGGTCTTCACAGGAATCTCCAATCGCCGCTGTGGATGGTCCAGGCCCAGAGCGACGCGTTGCACAGGCCGTGGGTCCAGATGACGGGGCCGAGACCGAGTTTGCGGTTGCCGCGGTTGGTCATTGCGACGGCCAGTGCCCACGCGATGCCGAGGATGATGGTCGCCGGCCAGTCGCGCATGCCGTGGCTCATCACGCACCAGAGCAGGCTCGAGGCGATCACGCTGAACAGGCTCAGCGTGCCCAGCGGATAGCGCTCGAACGCGGCGGCCATCGGCTGCTTGACGATGTCGGCGCGGAGCGAGATGTCGGTGGCCATGACGAGGTTGCCGATGACGGGCAGATCGCCGAGGACCTGGAGGATGAAGTAACCGGTGTCGCGCGCCAGGTGCAGGCTGCGGAGCAGCGCGGAGCGGAGGGGCATTTCCTCGACCATGGGGACGACGATGGACATGCCGAGGAGCCGCATCGACGCGGCGAGCCAGCCGACGGTCGGGCCCATGGTTTCGATCATGCTCTTGGTCGGCGGCTGCGGGTCGAAGCGCGTGGGCCAGAGCTGCGCCATCTTCATGCCGAGCGCGATCCAGACAACGGTGCTGAGCAGGCCGACGGGGATGGCGATCCAGTGGAAGCGGAAGTTCAGCTCGGGCGTGAGCCGGCGGTAACGGAAGATCAGCGTGGCGGTGGAGAGGATCTGCAGCGGATAGAGGATCGCGTAGGTCGAGGGATTCCACGAACCCGCGGCGGCGATGAGGGCATTGAAGAACACGTAGTAGAGCAGCGGGGCGAAGCGTGGATGCCAGGGATGCGCTGCCATCCACGCATCGAGATGCTGCACCGGCGTCTTGCGGACGGGAGCAGCGGGAGTGGATGAGGTTGGCGGAGCGTCGGTCACGGGGAGTGCTCGGGGGTTGCGGTGATTATCGACAGAATCGGCCAAAGATGTGAACGCGCGGCCCGATCAATCCCCCGCGAGGCCCAGCAGGTTCGCGACGTACCGGATGCTGCTGCGCACCGGCGAGCGCGGCGGCTCGGTGGCGTTGTGGTGCAGCACGAGCAGCGTCTGGTCATCGTCAGCCGGTGCGTTGCCACGATACTCCGCGACGGCGGCGAGGATCGCGCGGCCCAGTTGCTGCGGCGTCTCGACGGGCAGCTTCCGCACGAGCTCGATGAGCCCCGCTTCGCCGAGCAGTTCGCGGGCGCCGGTCGGCCGGGCTTCGGGCAGCGAGTCGGTGTAGAGCACGACGAGGTCATCGGGCGAGAGCTTCACGGTGAACTGCACATACTCCGTCGGCTCGATGATCCCCAGCGGCAGGTTGTACGGCCTGGCGCCGGCGGCCTCGGCGTGCGTGTGATGGATGAAGCTCCACGCCTGCTCCGCCGCACGGTAGAGCAGCGGTGTCGGATGACCGGCGTTGCACATGATCAGCTGATCGGTCGGCGCGAAGTAGCTCATCAGCACGGCTGTGGCGAAGCGGCCACCGGCGTCGAGCTTGGCGAACTCGGCGTTGAGCACACGCGCCAATCCCGTCTGATCCAGATAGTTGATGTGCTTGCGCATCAGCTTGCGCAGCTTCATCGACAGGTCCGCGGCGCTCGCACCGTGCCCCGCGACATCGGCGAGGGCGAAGCGTGCAACTCTCCCCGTGAAGCAGCTGCTCACGTAGTGAATGTCACCGCCCGCCTCGTCACCGTGATACGGCTCGCTGAACACCCACGCATCAATCCCCGGCAGCGTCAGCGACGTCTCGACACGCTGCGTCCCGCCCCAGACTTCCAGGCAGCGGATCGCGTGACCGTCGAGCGTGTGCGTGGGAGTTTGCGTCATGCGTGATCCTGAACGTGCGAGACTATTCCACCGCAACCTTCATCACGACCTTGCGCACCGCCGCCGGCGCGTCGACCATGCACAGCGGCGCGTGCGCATCCTCCGGCGTGAAGACCGTGAAATACCCCGCCGCGACCGTCACCCAATCGATCGGCCCATCGTAGAATCCCACATCCTTCTCCGCGTCATATTCCTCCGTCACCTTCGTCACACGTGACAGGTTCGCATACCCCATGCGCTCCACGCCCGTCGCGACATATTGCACGTCGTGATACTTGCGGTGCGCTTCGAGCCGGCACTGAGCGGCCGGCCGCGTCTGCACATCCTGCACCAGGGCGAACAGCCGGTCGCCGTCCACATCGTGCCGCCCCGCAGCCATCGCACGGACATCGTGGCTCCGCAACCACTCCATCGCCAGCACCAGTCCCGGCGCCAGCCCGCGATACAGCTCCACGTTTTCCAGTCGATCAATGATCATGATCGTTGCAGTATACTTTCTCCCATGCTTCCCGGACTCCGCATCGGACACGTCGGCCGCCTCAGCTGGACCGTCGCCGCCCAGCACACCATCCACCTCGGTGAGCACGAGCTCGCCGCGGGTCGGCCCGGAGCCGTCGTCTTCAGCACGCCCAACATGATCCTGCTCATGGAGCGTGCCGCCAAGGCCGCGCTCCGCCCCTTCCTCGAACCCGGCGAGGAATCCGTCGGCGTCATCGTCAACATCCAGCACCTCGCCGCCACGCCCATCGCCGCCGCCGTCCGCGCCGAGGCGATCGTCACCGCCATCACCGATCGCGCCATCGACTTCGACATCACCGCCTTCGACTCGCTGGAGCCCATCGGCAAGGGCACGCACCGCCGCGCCGTCGTCGCCGTCAGCAAGATCCGCCAGAAGCTCGCCGACAAAGCCGCCAAACTGCCGCAGGGAATCCTGATGCCCATGGACATCCAGCCCAACACCGGCGACCTCCCCCCGCTCTCCACACTCGACCTCCAGCTCAGCAAGTCGCACACCGGTCTGGCCACGCTGACCTTCAACCGCCCGCGCCAGCTCAATGCGGTCAACGCCGCGATGACCGAAGAGTTCACCCAGCTCGTCCGCTGGTTCGCCGGCCACCCCGAAGTCCGCGTCGTCATCGTCACCGGCGCCGGCTCCGCCTTCTGCGCCGGCGATGATGTCAAGGAAGTCGCCACGCTCGATCCCGCCGCCGCCGAAGCCCTCAGCTACCAGCAGGCCCGCATGTACCTCGCACTCGAGCAGCTCCCGCAGGTCTTCATCGCCGCCGTCAACGGCCCCGCGCTCGGCGGCGGCTGCGTCGCCGCCTACTCCTGCGACCTCCGCATCGCTGCATCCTCCGCCACATTCGCCATGCCCGAAATCCTCCTCGGCTGGACGCCCGGCTACGGCCTGGCCCAGCTCACCAACCTCATCGGCAAGGCCCGCGCTCTCGAGCTCTGCCTCACCGGACAGACCATCACCGCCCAGCAGGCCTACGACTTCGGCCTCGTCTCCCGCGTGGTGAACTCATCCCAGCTCACCCGCACCGCCACCGACCTCGCCGCCAAGCTCCTCGCCACGCCCGCCGCCGCACTCCGCCAGACCAAGCAGGTCATCCACCTCGACGAAGGCATGCAGCCCAAGCTCACCTACGTCAGCGACACCGCCGCCTACATCCGCTGCCTCCAAACCGACGACGCGAAGGAAGCCCTCGCCGCATTCACCGACAAGCGCAAGCCCAAGTTCAAGGGCAAATAATCCGCCGCTTGCGGCTTCGCGGCAAACGGAACTCCCAAACCTCACCCAACAACCTTTTCCCCAAACCCATGGGGACGAGCTTGCCTTTTCCTCCATTCCGAAATGGCAAATGAAAAATGATTAATGGCAAATGATTAATTTCCCAGGTCACTCCCCGTGCGCACAACCCCGTCGACCGGACATTTTTCACCCCCTCCCCCCACGCGTCTTTTCACACCCGCTCCGCCAAACCTCCCGTCTTAACTCCCCGCTGATTCCACACCTTAAGACTGTGAATCCCACTCATGCCCTCCGCCCCTCCGGGAAACCCCCCGGACGTCCGGTTTTTGGACCACATTTGTGCGCGCTTCTCACCTCTCCCTCGGGGAGAGGTTGGCGGTCCCCCGCCGGGTGAGGGTGCTTCGGAATTGAATTGTGCGCCCAACGCCCACCCCTCCGACCAGGGCGGCGTAGCCGCCCGGCTATTGTTGAGCCGCGATGGTTTAAGATGTCTCCCAATGTCCGACCCGCTCTTTCAATACCGCCTCGGTCCCGCCAGAAGAGCAGTGGCTCTCGCTTTCACCCTATTCATCGTTTATCCGCGCATGGTCGGGAGATTCATCTTCCTGAGACCGCCTTCGTTCGACACCGTTATTTATTTGGTTCTCTCTCCGTGGCTGATCTACAGAAATGTCCTCAGCACATTCTTCTCAAGTTACCCGTTGCCCTTCGACCTGGATTATGTGGTCGAACTCTGTGAACGCTATTGCTCCTTCGGCCCGGGAGAGAAACGGAACCGAATGGCCAACTCCTATAGCACGATCAAGGATTCGTTCAGAATTCGCGGCAAACGAACTCTGCTGCTACGCGATGGCTGGCTCATCTTCCTGCCGCCTGGCGATGACGGCGAAACAGCTTGGCGAACAATTCACGAAAAGAGAACACAAAAATGAAAACGCTTCTCCATCTCGTCTGCCTCACGCTGCTCACCGCCTCCATCGCCGCCGCCGACGAACCGAAGGCGATCGAAACTCCTGTGAAACCCGCACGTTTCGTCGAAAACCTCGCGGCGGGAAAAAAACAGGTCGTCGTCACCATGGGCACCAGTCTGACCGAGGGCGGGGCGTGGGTGCCGCAGCTTGCGGCGGCGCTCGACAAGAAATTTCCGAAGCTCGCGACGGTCAAGAATCTGGGGCGCGGCGCCTCATCGACCGCCGTCCCCGCCGGGCGATGCGGGCTGGACATGGTCAAGGCCGTCGTCGCCGCGAAGCCCGACGCCGTGTTCATCGAGTTCGGCATGAACGACTGCTTCCTGCCCTACAAGATCACACCTGATCAGGCACGCGACAATCTCAATTCCATCATCGACACGATCCTCAAGGCCAATCCCAACACCGAAGTCATCCTGCAGACAATGAACTCCTGCAAGGACAAGCCCGGCTCGGGCCCTCACGCCACGGACCGCCCGAAACTCGCCGAGTATTACCAGATCTACCGCGACGTCGCCGCGAAAAGAAACCTGCTGCTCATCGATCACTATCCGCACTGGTTGATCATTATGAACGACACGCCCGAGAAGTTCGATGAACTCGTGCCGGATCGCATCCATCCGAATGCCAAAGGCGCAGAGACGGTGATCCTGCCGACGATCCGCAAGAGCATCGGGCTGGGGGAGTGAACGTGAGGCAAACGACCCGCCGGCTTCCGCCTGCGGCTATCACCGGAACGCAGACGCATTGGGTGATGTTTCTTTTGTAGCCGCAGGCGGAAGCCGGCGGGTCTTCGACCGCAAAAATCAGTGCGCCGTCTTGCCGAAGTCGCCGCCGATCGTGCGCCAGAGGCTGTGCACGTGATTCGCCGGTGTGTTCACCGGGTCGGTCTGGGTGTTCCAGAGCGTGATGAGGAGGGTCGGGCCCTGGATGCGGTAGACGTGGTTGTCGCGCGGCTGGTCGCCGCCGGACCAGGCGAAGTGGAGTTTGTCGATGCCGGCTTGCTCGACGGCGGCGTGATACGGGGCGGCGAACTCGGACGGCGTGCGGTCGATGTAGAGGGCGATGATTGCCTTCAATTTGTCGCGCTGGGCGGCGTCCATCTCGGAGGCGGGCAGGCCGGGCGGGGCGAGGTCGGGGGTCTGCGCTTTGCCGCCCTCGGTGATGTCGCCGGTGACCTTCGCGGCGACGACGGCTTTCTTGCGCTGCTCGGGCGAAAGTGATGCGAGCAGTTCGTAGGCGATGGTTTCCTCGCCGGCGAGGTTGCGCGTGCCGACGGGCGGAGCGCCTTCGACGCCGCCGGTGTCCATGATCACAGCGGGGTTCGCGCCGAAGAACAGCGGGGTGACGCCGACGAGCTTGCCATCGCGGATCACGCCGTTGTAGGAGAAGTGGTGGCCCTCGATGCTCAGGCCCCATTCGCCTTTTTCGGCGGGCGTGCCGAAGAGGGTGACGTAGTAGCGGAGCGGGTCGCGGATCGGGCCGGTTTTCTCGAAGTGACGGAGGATGTTTTCGGAGCCCATGACACGCGTGAGTTTTTCGTAGCCGGTGTCGCTGAGCGAGGCTTTGAGCAGGGCGGTGGCCAGTGCCTGCTGCGGCTCGGTCATGTCGTGGAGTTGGAGACCCTTGCGGTCGTTCTTGGGGATGAAGTGCCAGTTGATCCGGCTCGGGTCGTCGAGCGGCTTGAGAGCTTTGGATTTCTGCGCGTCATCGAGCGAGGCGACCCACTTCATCGCCGCGGCGGTCATGTCGACGCCGGCGGATCTGGCCGGCGCGTCGGTCAATGCGGCCGGCGCGGATCGGGCGGCATTGAGCACGCCGAGCGCGGCGGCGGCCGTAGCCAGGAGCATGTACAGGACGATCACGCGGCGGGAGAGCGATTGGTTCATGGCGTGCTTCTTATGCGGTTGTTGCGAGGAGGATCAGTGGAGCAGGACGGCGGAGCCGTTGAGGAGCTTGAGCTTGATGGACTCGAAGCGTGTCTCGTTATGCCACGTCATGAGACCCGGCGTGTTTCGGCGTGCCAATTTCGAGAAGTGGGTCAGCGATTGCTGTGGGCCGGTCCAGGAGAAGAGGGGCTTGCCGTCGAGTTCGGCGCGGACAGTGGCATCGGTGCCCTTGGTGGTGACATTGATGGAGAGGTTGGCCGGTGTGCCGTTGGTGATTCTGCGGCCGCGGGTGGTCGTGGGGTTGTCGTTGTAATCGCGATTGGCGACCAAACTCATCCCACTGATGCTGCTGCCCCAGCCGTCGATGCCGATGGCGGCCCATCCGGCACCGGCAGGGATGAGCGCGCTAACCGATTCGTTGCCATTGACGCGTGTAAAGCGGATATCCAGTTGGTAATCGCCATTGATCATCACGGGCAGGGCGAGACTCGCGACGACCGAGGGATCACCGGTGACGGTGCCGTTTGCGCGGGTCCAATCGCCACCGTTGGCGTCGTGCTCGACATCGATAAGCGGCAGCAGGTCGATTGTCATGCCGGGCCGGAGCGTGCGTTCGGCGATCGGCCGGATCTTCATGATCTCGACGGCGACACGGCTGACAGACAGTCCCGCCTCGAAGCGGAAATCGGTGTTGTGGTCGATGCCGCCGCCCAAGCGTGGATCGACGAGCTCGATGGTGCGCTCGACCCATTTGCCGCTGCCGGTGAACCACATCGAGTTGGGCGTTCGCTGGAATCGGCTGGTGGAGGTGCTGCCGGCAGGCGGGTAGCCGTCGAAGACAATATGCGCGCCGCCGATGTTCTGGTCGTAAGCCGAGGCGCGGACAAACACACGCACGTCGGCCTGCTGCGGGAGATCGAAGGCCAATTTGTCATCGATATCGAAGTAGAGATAGGGGCCGAACTGCACGGCGTCCTTGCCGCCAATTTTGGTGGGCGTGTATTTGCTGTCGGGGTTTTGCTTCCACTTGAGGCCCTGAGGCTCATCGGGGGCGGACCAGGTGACCGAGGCGATCTGCGGCTTTGTGGGCGATGCGGAGGGTCGGCCGGGGGTGGTGGCGGGCTTGATCTCGACCTTCGCGGCGTCGAGCGTCTGGCGGACGCTCTTGAGCACGAGCGTCGCCTTCGTGCGCTCAAGATCCTCGGTAGTGTGCAGATCGAGGAAGCGCTGGTAGTAGGTGTGCGCCCGTGTCAGCAGCGGCAGACGCGCGGAAATCTCACCGTCGGCGAGCTTGCGGTACCACTCGCCCATGTCCATCGCCTGCTTCTCGTCGAGCGTGGCCGGGTCGCTGTCGGCGAGTCCGATGCGGTCCTTGAGCTCGGCGTCGTCGAGGAGGAAGGTGAACTTGTGCGCCTCGGCGGGGCTGTCGAGGTTGACGAGGTAAATCATCACCAGCTCGCGGCCGGCGGCTTTGTCGGCGGGGTTGTCCTTGAGCTTGGCCTTGAGCTCGTCGATGCGGGCGTTGAGCTTGTGGCGGGCTTGGACGGCGTCGATGCCGGCCTTGATCTGCGCCTGGCGCGGGCTCTTGATGGTCGAGGCGACGCCCTGCGCGCGTCGGGCGATGGCGATGGCGGCTTCGAGATCGCTGGCGCGGGTGAAGGCCTGCGCCAGCAACGCGTCGATCAGCGCCTCGCCGGCCGCGGCTTTGTCGGCGGTTTTCGCGGCGTTGTAGCGGCGCTGCTGGACGGCGACGATCGCCTCGAACGCCGCGGCCTTGAGCTCGGGCTTCGTCTGCGCTTCGAGCTTCTTGGCCTCGATCGCGGTGTCGTAACCCTCGGGGTCCTTGGAGCCCAGCTCGTAGGCGTTCTTGCACATGAGCAGGAGCAGGTCGGGAGTCGACGTGGCGCCGCGCGCCGATTCGAGCATCGACTTGGCGAGCTCGATGTCATCGGCGGTGGCGGGGGTGATCTGGACGAGCTTGAGCTTCGGGCCGTAGATGGAATCGAAGACGGCCTGCGCATCCTCGGCGGCGTGGGCGACGGATGCGGCGGCGGCTATCACGATCGCCAGCACGCTGAGATTCAACGCGGACCTCATATCGACCTCATTCCTGTGGAAGCAAAACGCCGAGCGGCGATTGTAATTGCCTGGCGGATTATTTGCGTTTCAACCGGCCGCTGAGGTTGCCGACGATCTTGCCCGTGTCGTCCTGGATGCGTGCATCCCAGGTGTACGTGTCGGGCCCTGTGACGTTCTGGACACCGCTCAGCGTATTGCCGTGGAGCATTTTGCCTGCAAGATTCAGCGTCAGATCCTTCGCGGCCTCGCTCGCATCGGCGGTGATGTCCAGCACATCGCCGGCGGCGGTGAAGTACCACTCGCGGAACTTCTTCTGCCCATCGTCGTACGTCCACAGGCCGAGCATCGTCAGATCGCCATTCGCATTGCGGACCTCATCGCGGAGGAAGCGGCCGCCGAGTGTCCACGTCTTCACGTTGGCGTCGCCGGGCTTCCATGCGGGGTCGGTGTCGAGGTTGTTGCGGAGCTCGCTGGTCCACGCGCCGATGAAGGGCGCAAGCCATTTGAGCCGCATCGGCGCCTGGGCACCGGGGCCGGTGTCGACGGTCGGCGTGATCTGCTTGTCGCCGGCTCCGCCGGCGCGGCGCGTCTGCGTGGCGTCGATCTCCAGCAGGATTTTGCCATCCTTGTCGGTCCACGTCCCGCCCCAGTGCACGTGATCCGCATCGACCAGTTGCAGGAACACTTTGGACACGACGCCATCGGGCAGGACGGCGGACAGGTTAAGCGTCTGCTTCGCCGCGTCCCACTTGCCGGAGGTCTCGGCCTGGGGGAAGCTGCCGTCGGAAGCGAAATACCACATGTGAAAGGTCTTCGTCTCCGCGTCGTACCGCATGAGGTGCGTCGTGGTCAGGCTGTTGCCATCGCCGGTGCCGCGGTTGCTGCCCTCGATGAAATTCTTGTCCAAGACCCAGCGGATGGTTTCGACCGCGGTCGTCTTCGATCCATCCGGCACCCAGACGCCGGGCTTGATCGTCGTCGCGTTGTCCCATGTCCCGACACGCCGTCCGAGGACATCGCCGCCATCCGCCGGATCATCCGCGGCGAAGCATGTCGAGGCCAGCAGCAATCCCAACGCGAGACAGAGTGTGCGAATCATCGGGCGGTCCTTTCAAAATGAGCGGAAAATCATTTCGCGGGTGTCAGGCTCGGCACGCCGAACTTCGCATCGAAGTCGGCGGGGACGGTCGCGCGGTCGTAGGCGACGAGCTCCAGGTCGTCGAACCACGCCTTGCCCTTGCCCTCGAGATTGCAGGAGACCCAGATCTCCGTGGCATCGACGATCGCATCGGCGTGATCGGTCTTCTGCTGCAGCGTCCAGCCGGTCTGCCCGGAGGTCGCGCCGACCAGGTCGTTTTCGCCGAGCCATTTCCCGGCGTTGAAGTAGTTGAATTTGAGGATGGCCGTGCCGTGCTCATCGCCCTCGAAGCGGACGCGGCCGCGCAGGGCGTAGCGCTTGGTGCGGTCGATCTTGATGCCGTTGGTGAAGACCGCGGCGCGTGTTCCCTCGCCGCTGATCAGCAGCGATTTAAGCCCGGTGAACCCACCGGCGACGATCTCGCATCGGTAGCCGGTCTCGTCGTTGTTGTAGCGTGACCAGCCTTTGGGTAGTGCGCCGACCGGGAGCGGTTCTTCGAGCGAGGGGTTGGTGATGAGGTTGACGGCGGGCTGAGGGGCGGGGGCGGGCTGGGTGCGGACCGGTGCCGGATTCTGGGGCTTGGGCACCATCACGACGCGGAGCCCCGTGCCGACGTAGCGGCTGTCGAGCGCGTCCCAGTTCCGCGCCGCGGAGCGACCGTTCGACGCCGGCGCGCCCCAGCTTCCGCCACGCAGTACCCGCGCCTTGGCTTGTCCGGGCACTTCATCCTGGCACCACTCGGCGACGTTGCCGTGCATGTCGTACAGGCCCCACGCATTGGGCAGCTTCGAGGCGACGCTGTGCGTCTGCCCGCCGGAGTTGAGATTGTTCCAGCCCATGTCGTCGGCGTCGCCGGTCCCGCCGTACATACCCGTCACGCCATCCCGGCAGGCGTATTCCCACTCGGCCTCGGTCGGCAGGCGGAATGTCCAGTTGCTTTCCTTCTGCCCGAGCTTCTCGCAGAACGCTTGGGCATCATTCCACGACACGTGATCGACGGGATGATCGGGGCCCACGAATCGGCTCGGATTCGCGCCCATCACGGCCTGCCACTGCGCCTGCGTGACCTCGGTGACGGCGATACGCACATCCTGCGGCATCCGTACGCGATGCCAGTGCGCCGTGTTGCTGCTGAACTGGCCGCGCTCCGCATCCTGACCGCCGAGCACCACATCGCCGGCCGGAAGGTGCGCGAAGGTCATCGTCACGCCGGTCGCGAGTCCGACCGTCAGTTGATCGACCTCCAGCACGACGCGAAAACCGCCGGTGGGCAGCCGCACGTTCGCCGCGGGGCGGAGATACATCGCGCCGTTTTCGTAGCTCCCGCCGCGGAGGATTCCGCTGGCGCTCGCCTCCCCGGGATTCTCGACGCACCATTCCCACACATTGCCCAGCGTGTCATAGAGCCTCCACGCGTTGGGTCTGAGCTTCGCGACGTCGTGCGTCGTGTCCCCGGAGTTGTCGTGGCCCCAGCCGATTTCCGCGAGCATCTCCGTGCTCGGGAAGCCCGGGTACGGCGTGGTCGCCCCGGCGCGGGCCGCACGCTCCCACTCCGCCGCGGTGGGCAGGCGGTACTTGCGGAGCCACGATTTCGCGTTGAGCTTTTTGCAGAACTCCTGCGCTTCCTCGAACGTCACATTGTCCACGGGCAGAGAATTGCCCTTGAACTTGCTGGGGTTCGTGCCCATCACCATCATCCACTGCGATTGCGTCACCTCCGTCTCGCTGATGAGGAACCCGCGCGGCAGTGTGACCCAGCGCTGGTCTTCCTCAACGGACCGCCCCTCCTCGGTGCGCGGGCTGCCCATGAGGAACGTCCCGCCGGGGATCAGCACCATGCCCATCGGCGAATTGGTGCCGAGGTCGAAGAGGCCCAGCGAGTGGACGCCGGTGCGCTTGGCATAGGAGTCGACGAGCGCGCGGCCCTTGTCGAATTTGAATTCGCTGACCTGCCACGGCTTGTCGCCGGCGGCGCGGGACAGCGACATCACAAACATCGCCGTCGCGTCGGCGCCGAGCAGGCGTCCGGTGACCAGCCAATTCCTGGCGTACGTCGCCGCCTGGCTCCGCGTCTCCCACTGCAACCAGACCGAGCGGCCCAGCGGCAGGTCGCCGTTGAGAAGATGGTGCAGCCCGCTCTCGGCGGCATTGGCCGCGAGCGGATCGTCGCCGCCCTTGGCGAGCTGCGCTTTGAATCCCTCGGTCACATGCTCAACAGCCCCGGGCATGTAACCGGCGACCAGCGACTTGAGGAACAGCTCGCTGACACTCCGCGTCGCCCAGCGATCGGCTTCGCGCGGCAGCAGGACCGCCGGTGCGTCGGGTCGCTCCAGCGTCATGCCATTGACGAGCCAGCGCACCTTGCCGCCCGCAGCGGCTTGCTGCACGAGCGTCATCGTGAACGCCGCGTGGTAGTGGCCCTCGGGTTCGCCGTTGATCCGGCCGGTGATGAGCACCTCGCTGGCTGTGGCGGACTTGATGCCCGAGTCCCAGCCGCTCCAGAGCGGCTTATTGGTCGCGTTGGCCGGGCCAAAGAGCATGCGCGACAGACCGTTCTCCGCCGGAGACAGGGAGGTCGCATCGTCGTTGAGCATCGCGGCCTCGGCCTTGAACGCATCGGTCGTTCGCTCCAGTGCGAGGGCGAACTTCTTCTCGACGAGCTGCTGGATGAACTCCTGGCACACGGCATCCGCATCCCGGCGGACAATGTCGCTGGCGGACAATCCCGCCTGTGCTGCGGGCTCCGCTGATTTGGGTGCCATCGGATAGGCGTGAGCGAGAGCG
>JAYVTU010000028.1:0-3017 GCA_043788485.1 Planctomycetota bacterium | reverse complement strand
TGTGCCTTCAACATCAACCCCATGCTTCGTGTTGGCAGCACTCTCGGGCCGGAAATCGTCTATCCAAAACCCGCGTAGCGACTTGTCAGCCGATTCGCGAAGCAATCCACAACTGGTGAAGGCCAACCGCGTCCAGAAGAGCGCGTCTTTCATGATTTGGTGACGGTCTGAAATCTTGTTCATGGCAATCGTGTGAAGTTGCCTAACGGACGACGCTTTGTGGCCGGCAACGCGACGCGCGGCTCGACGCAGGAGTATACCTGTTAACCCGTTAACCCGTTAACCCGTTAACACACTCCGCGAGTTCGACGAGTTGTTCGACGGTGAGTTGCTCGGGGCGGAGCGTCGCGTCGATGCCGGGCGGCAGGGGGGTGGCGCGGCCGAGCGTCGTGCCGATCTGTTTGCGGCGTTTGCTGAAGAGCGTGTGGAGCAGGGCGGAGAGCTTGTGCGGGTCGCGCGTCAGTGGCGTGGCGCGGCGGGTGAGTTTCACGACGGCGGAGTCGATGTCCGGCGGAGGCCAGAAGCAGCCGGGCGAGAGCTTTGCGATGATCTTCAGTTCGCAGAGGGCTTGGAGGATGACGGTGAGCGGGCCGTAGTCTTTGCCGCCGGGCGGTGCGGTCATGCGGTCGGCGACCTCGCGCTGGACCATGACGACGGCGGCGGTCATGCCGGGCCAGTCGGCGGCGAGGACGGCGAGCAGGGGGGAGGCGATGTTGTAGGGGAGGTTGGCGATGAGCTTGAAGGGGATTGCCGATTGCCGATTGCCGATTGCCGATTGGGAGGCGGAAAGGCGTTCGAAGGCGGCGGCGATCGCGGGGTTGAGGGCGTGTTTGCCGGCCATGACGTCGTCGTTGATGAGGATGAAGCGCTCGGAGTCCTCGCCGAGGCGCTGGCGCAGGATTTCCGTCATGTCGCGGTCGATCTCGACGGCGACGACGCGCGCCCCGGCGGCGAGCAGCTCCTCGGTGAGCACGCCGGTGCCCGGGCCGACCTCGAGGACGATGTCGCCGGGTTGCAACGCGGCGGCGTCAACGATGACACGCAATTTATTGGCGTCGATGAGGAAATTTTGGCCGAAACGGTGGCGCGGATGGATGCCGCGTGCTTCCAATATGGCCTTGATTTCAGAGAGCGTTTGCGGCATGAAGGGGCATCATACCCCGACGATGCCGGATTACCGGGGATAGGGTTTCACGGTTCAACGGCGTTGGGTGTCGTGGTGGTGTGCGGTTGGGCGCACGAAGGCTTACAAGGCACCCGGGCACTGAAGTGCCCTCGCCTCACTGATTAACCCGTTAACTCGTCAACCCGTTCACACCCCGACGATGCTGAAGCCCGCGTCGACGTGGATGGTTTCGCCCGTCACGCCGCTGCTCAGGTCCGACAGCAGGTAGACGGCGGTGTTGCCCACTTCGTCGCCGGTGATGTTGCGCTTGAGCGGGGCTTTGCGTTCCTGGTGCTCGAACATCAGGTCGATCCCGCCGACGGCGGAGGCGGCGAGCGTGCGCAGCGGCCCGCCGGAGATCGTGTTCACGCGGATGTTCTTGGGGCCCAGGTCGAAGGCGAGGTAGCGGGCGGTGTGTTCGAGCGCGGCCTTGGCGACGCCCATGACGTTGTACCCGGGGCAGACTTTTTCGCCGCCGAAGTAGGACATATTGAGGATCGAGCCGCCGCCGGTCATGAGCGGTGCGCCGCGCTGGGCCATGGCGAGGAGCGTGTAGGCGGAGATGTCGCAGGCCTGTGTGAAGGCGAGGCGGGTGGTCGAGGTGAAGTTGCCGGGCGTCATGCCGAGGAACGCGCGGTCGGCGAAGGCGATGGAGTGGACGATGAAATCGAGCTTGCCGAAATCGGCGGCGTATTTAGCGAAGGTGGCGTCGAGGTCGGCGTCCTTGCTGGCGTCGCAGGGGACGATCCAGGGATTCTGCACGCCCAGTTCATCGACAGCCCCCGTGACGCGCCGCTCCATCTTGCCGATCGGCAGGTAGGTGAAGCAGCACTGGGCGCCTTGGGCGAGGAGCTGCTTGGTGATGTACCAGGCGTAGCTGCGCTCATTGGCGACGCCGAAGATCAAGCCGCGTTTGCCGTCCATCAAGCCCATGCGAATCTCCGTAGCGGGGTGAATCGCGGAAGGTACAACGAAGGGAGTCCAAAGTCCAAGGTCCAAGGTCCAAAGTCGAAGGCATGCGACACCGACTCCGCTTTTCCTGACCTTGGACTTTGGACCTTGGACCCTGGACTTCCGGTGTCTTGACTTCTGTGGCCGAGGCGGATAATTCTTAACCATGGAAAACAAGATCATCACCGACGCCGTGACTTTCGACGACGTTCTGCTGCTCCCGGCCCGCAGCGATTTCCTCCCCATCGACGCCGACACCCGCACCCGCCTCACCCGGCGCATCGAGCTGAACATCCCGCTGCTCTCGGCCCCGATGGACACCGTCACCGAAGCCGCGCTCTCCATCGCGCTCGCGCAGGAGGGCGGGCTGGGCGTCATCCACAAGAACCTTTCCATCGAGAACCAGGTCCGCGAGGTCGTCAAGGTCAAGCGATCGGCCAACGGCATCATCCGCGATCCGCAGACGCTGCCGCCCAGCGCCCCCGTCTCCGCCGCGCGGCGGCTCATGCGTGAACAAAACATCTCCGGCGTCCCCATCACCGAAGACGGCACGACGCACGGCAAGGTCGTCGGCATCCTCACCCGCCGCGACCTCAAGTTCCTCGAAGACGACCAGCGCCCGATCTCGCAGGTCATGACGTGCGAGAACCTCGTCACCGGCCCGCCCGACAGCACGCTCTCCGCCGCCGAACAGATACTCAATCAAAAAAAGGTCGAGAAGCTGCTGCTCATCGACGGCGAGGGGAAGCTCCGCGGCCTGATCACGATGCGCGACGTCGAACTGCTGCACCAGTTCCCCAACGCCTGCCGCGATGCCCGGGGCCGGCTCCGCGTCGGCGCGGCGATCGGTGTGCACCAGATCGACCGGGCCGCGGCGCTGATCGAGGCGGAGGTCGATGTG
>JAYVTU010000027.1:0-43619 GCA_043788485.1 Planctomycetota bacterium | reverse complement strand
TATCGAGGCCCTGATGGCCGACGTGGTCCACTTCCTCGTCCAACGCAACCGCCGAAAACACCAAAAGCCTGACGCCGAATTACGCCGGGCTATTTAGGTCCCGGAGAGTATACGGATAAAAGTCCGGTTTCCTCTGGCCCAATGCTGGAAGCTGCTAGTGGAGTATACGTCGGTGAAGGAGTTCGCTAAAACATTCACTGGCGACGCAGTTTCGCGCATGATCGAATGAGGTGGACATCTGGGTCAAGTGGGCCGAGCCGCCCGACGACTTTGGCATTTAGCGTGCGCTTTACCATTAGGCCGATTTTCCGATGCAAGTGGGCTCGCTTGAGACGGTCATCTGCGCCGTTCTGATTCCTAATTTCGGTTTTGTACCGTCTATTTAAAACCGAGTCGGATTTGATATGGGCGAATACCAACTGCGTGACATTTTCAGGAAATCGGTTTCCGTATTGGACAGTTACCCAATTCGATAGGTCGGTTAGCATTTCTATGCTCCGGTCGTTTGAGAGTTTTAGGTATCGCGACAATGCGGCAATTGCCAAATCGTTGAAAGAAAGCCCGATTCGATCAGCAAATTGATCTGCGTGACGGGCGAGTTCGGTGGGTAGTCTCAGCAGTCGGGGAATCGTGCTCATCACATGATGATATCGTCTTAGTAGTAAATGGCAAATCATGCGCTGCAAATTCACCAAATCCTTGAAACAAATTCTTACGCGGGCCTGCACAGCCGCTCAACCAGAATGTGTAGCAGCAACCCCACATCCGTCACGATCCCCGTCGATTCGACGCTCCCGCGGTCGGCCAGTTTCGTCACCACCGCCGGGCTGATGGAATAATGGGCTTAGGTTATTTGGTTCCTTCACCAAGTTCCTCGCGCAGCTTCCGCAGCAAATCAAACGCCTGCATCGGTGAGAGCTGATTCAAATCAATCTTTCGGAGCTGTGTCATCGCGGGGTGTTCGACGTATTCGGTGAAGAGGCTCATCTGGGCCGAGCGCGGCGGCGGGGTGGCGGCGGCGGGGGTGATGGAGGCGAGGGGGCCGCCGGTGTGGACTTCGAGTTGGGACATGACTTCTTTGGCGCGCTGCGTGACATCGGGCGGGAGGCCGGCGATTTGGGCGACGTGGATGCCGTAGCTCTTGTCTGCGGCGCCGGGGGCGATGCGGTGGAGGAAGACGACCTGATCGGCCCACTCGCGCACCAGCACGCTGAGGTTCGCCACGGCGGGGATCTGCTCGGCGAGCTGCGTGAGCTCGTGGTAGTGCGTGGCGAAGAGCGTGCGGCAGCCGCGGGCGGCGAGGTGCTCGGTGATGGCCCAGGCGAGGGCGAGGCCGTCGAGCGTGCTCGTGCCGCGGCCGATCTCGTCGAGGATGACGAGGCTGGCGGCGGTGGCGTGGTGGCAGATGTTGGCGGTCTCGGTCATCTCGACCATGAAGGTGGATTGGCCGAGGTGGATCTCGTCGCTGGCGCCGATGCGTGTGAAGATGCGATCGGTCAGGCCGACGGTCGCGGCGGAAGCGGGGATGAACGAGCCGGTGTGTGCGAGGAGCGTGAGCAGGGCGGCGGTGCGGATGTAGGTGGATTTGCCGGCCATGTTCGGGCCTGTAATCAGCGCAAGGGAAGCGGAGGGTTCAGGGTTCAGGGTTCGGGGTTCAGGTTCGGAAGGGTCGGACCTGAACCCTGAACCCTGAACCCTTGCTCCCAGATTGACGTCGTTCGGCACAAAACGGTCGGCGAGGAGTTCGTCCAGCACCGGGTGCCTGCCGTCGGTGATGTGCAGCACGGGCTCGGCGGCGATGACGGGGCGGACGTATTTGTAACGGATCGCGCGGCGGGCGAAGTTGGCCAGCACATCGAGTTCGGCGACGACCTCGGCGTACTCGTGCAGCTCGCCGATGCGGGCGCGGGCGGATTTGCAGAGCTCCTCGAAGAGCTGCTGCTCACGGTCGATCGCTTTGGCGCTGGCGCCGAGGATCTTGTCCTCGAACTCCTTGAGCTCGGGCGTGATGTAGCGCTCGGCGTTCTTGAGCGTCTGTTTGCGGGCGAAGTTGGCGGGGACCTTCGCGGTGTGGACGTGGGTGATCTCGATGTAGTAGCCGAAGATTTTGTTGTAGCCGAGCTTGAGGGAGTTGATGCCGGACTCTTCGACGAGGCGCTGCTGGTACTGCGACATGAACGTGCCGGAGTCGCGCTGCAGTGTGCGGCTCTCGTCGAGCTGGGCGTCGTAGCCGTCACGGATCAGGCCGCCTTCGCGGAGATGATTGGGCGGGGCATCGACGCAGGCGCCGAGCAGCGATTCGCCGAGCTTGTGGAGCGGATCGGAGACGGCGGCGAGGCGGGTGTGATAGTGGGCGAATGCCGGTCGTTCCGCGATGAGCCCGAGCAGCTTGCGGGGGTCGGCAAGGGACCGGCCGAGGCCAACGAGATCGCGCGGTGTGGGCCGGCCGATCGAGAGGCGCGCGGAGATGCGCTGCACGTCCTGCACGTTTTCGAGCGTCGTTTTGAGCGATTCGGAAAAGAGCGGGTCCTCGATGATCGCCGCGACGCATCGCTGACGCCGCTCGATCGCTGTGAGATCCTTGAGCGGGAAACAGAGCCACTGGCGGAGCATTCGCTTGCCCATCGCGGTGCGGCAGTCCTGCAATGTGGCCAGCAGGGAGCCGGCGACTTCGCCGCTGCGGAGTGTGCGCTCGACTTCGAGGGATCGCAGCGAGGTCTGGTCGATGACGAGGTGATCGGAGCCGCGGAAGTGGCGGGGGGCCTGGAGGTGTGCGAGGCGGCCGTCTTTGGTTTGCTGCGTTTCGAGGAGGTAGGCGACGACGGCGCCGGCGGGGCCGACGGTGATGTCGCCATCGGTCAGGCCGAAGCCGGCGAGCGTGGCGACCTGGAATTGTCTGCGGAGTGTTTCGGTCGCTTCGGCGTGACGGAACTGCCAGGCGGGCCGCGGCGTCAAGGCGCAACCGAGCGAATCGGCGACGAGCTTGATGCGCGGCGGCGGGACTTTATTCGCCGTCTCGACGTAGAGAATTTCACGGGGACCGACGCGTGCCAGTTCATCGGCGATCGACGCGGCGGTGACCTCGGCGACGTGAAACGTGCCGGTGCTTATCTCCGCGAAGGCGATGGCGGCGCGCTCCTCATCGAGGAACTGCACGGCGGCGAGCGGGGCGGTGGTCGCCTCATCGAGCAGGAACTCATCGGTGAGCGTGCCGGGTGTGACGAGGCGAGTCACCTCGCGGCGGATGACGCCCTTGGCCTGCGACGGCTCCTCCATCTGCTCGCAGATGGCGACGCGGTGACCGGCGGCGATGAGGCGGCGGAGGTAGCCCTCGACGGCGTGGTAGGGGACGCCAGCCATGGGGACGCCCTCGGTGCGCTGCGTGAGGGTGACGCCTAGGACCTTGTGGGCGGTCTTGGCGTCTTCGTAGAAGAGCTCGTAGAAATCGCCCATGCGGAATAGCAGGAGGCAGTCGGGGTGCTGCCTCTTGAACTCGAAGTACTGCCGCATGGCGGGGGTGACGTGGGCGGGCTCGGACATGGGGAGAGTGTCGGGTTTCAAGTTTCAAGTTTCAAGTTGGGGGAGGTCATTTGGGGTTTGCACCGGTCACTTGAAACATGGAACTTGAAACTTGAAACTGAAAAACCCACCGCGATGGGTGGGTTTTTCGAAGTGGAGCGGAAGGGGATCGAACCCTCAACCTCTTGAATGCGATTCAAGCGCTCTCCCAGTTGAGCTACCGCCCCGGGATTTGAGACGGGGAAGTTTATGCGGGGCGGGGCGTCGCTGCAAGGATCGGGACGCACCAAGTTGCGTTGCGGGGCGTATGATGGATTCCGAGCGGCATATTGGCATGAAATAGGATGATCGGATGCGGAATGAATTTTACGCTTTGATGGTGGTGGTCTTGAGCGGGATGTTTGCTGCGCTGAGCGGTTGCGAGAAGCCCGAGCCGGCGGCGGCGGGCAAGCCGGTGATCGCGGTGACGATCATTCCGCTGGCGGATGTGACGCGGCAGATCGTGGGTGATGCGGCGGACGTGACGAGCCTCATCCCGCCGGGCACCAATCCGCATGGTTACGAACTCACGGCGGATGCGACGGCGGATCTGCACCGCGCGAAGCTGCTGGTGATGGTGGGGCTCAATTTTGATGAGTGGGCACGCCGGGCGGTGATGTCACAGGGCGGTGCGCATGCGCCGATTTTTGAGATGGCGGAGAGCCTCGACATCAAGTCCGCCGCGGTGCCGGCTGCGTCGCCCGCCGCGCCGCACAAGCATGATGCTCACGATCATGACGACGATGAAGACGATCGCTTTGGCCCGAACCCGCACCTCTGGGTCGATCCCGTGCTCATGCGGCAGTTCGTCGAAAAACTCGGCCCGCGTCTCGCCGAGCTGCTGCCCGAACATCGCGAACAGATACTCAAAAACACCGCCGCGCTTGCCGCCGACCTGCAAAAGCTCGACACCGACTACGCAGCACAGCTCAAGCCCTTCGCCGGCCGCAAGATCATCACGTTCCACAACGCATTCAATCGTCTCGCCGAGCGCTACGGCATCACCGTCGCCGCGACGCTTGCCCCGATCGAAGCGCCCGGCGGGCTCAGCGTCGAGAGCGTGCAGCAGGCCGTCGAGGTGATGCGGAAGCAGGAGATCGCCGCGGTGTTTAGTGAGCCGCTCGCGCCCGACACACCGATCGCCATCACGTCACACGGCCTCGCGGTGCATATCCTTGACGACCTCGGCAACCCCGCCGACCCGAAGCGCGACACCTATCAGCATCTCATGCGATACAATCTGGAGTCGCTCCTCCAAGGGCTTTCGACGAAGCATGACTGACCCCGCCGCAAAACCTCACGACCACGCGCACGACCATGACCATGATCACGGCCCCGGCTGCGGCCACGATCATTCCCACGATCACGATCACGCGCACTCCCACGCACCGGTGCCGCACGTCTGCACGCACGGTTCCCTCGGCCACCACGACGCGAAACACGATGCCCTCTGCGTCGAAAACCTCAGCTTCAGCTACGGTGACACGCAGGCGCTCAAGAACATCACCATGCACGTCGAGGCCGGCTGCAACCTGGGCATCATCGGCCCCAACGGCGGCGGGAAAACCACGCTCCTCAAAATCATCCTCGGCCTGCTCGATGGCTACAGCGGTTCCGTCACCGTGATGGGCATGACCCCGCGCGAAGTCTGCCGCCGCGGCGACATCGTCGGCTACGTCCCGCAGCGCCACCTCTTCGAGCAGCGTTTCCCGGTCAGCGTGCGGCAGGTCGTGCGCATGGGACTCGTCGGCAAGACAGGCCTCTTGCGGCGTCACAGCAAAGCGGACCTCGACCGCGTCGAACAGCTCATCACCGAGGTCGGCCTCGCGGATGTGGCGGAGCGCCCGATCGGCACGCTCAGCGGCGGCAATCAGCAGCGGGCATTCATCGCCCGGGCGCTGGCGGCGGGGCCGAAGATCCTGCTGCTCGACGAACCGATGGTCGGCATCGATGTCGCCGGCCAGCAGATCTTCGCGGACATGATCCGCCGGTTGCAGGATCAGCTCGGGCTCACCGTCATTGTCGTCAGCCACGATCTGCGTGCCGTCGCCGCGACGTGTGAGAAGGTGGCGTGCCTGGCGCGGACCGTTCACTACCACGACTCGCCGCGCGGCCTGACGCCCGAGATCCTGCAGGAAGTCTTCCGCCACGAGATCGAGCCTGTGCTCCACGCGGCGTCGAATCAGTAATCCTGCTTATATCCCAACAGCCGGGCGGCTACCGCCGCCCCGGTCGGATTTCGCCCCGCCCCGCGCGGCTGCGGCTTGCATCGAAACCCCCGCGTGGTACTTTAACGCCCTTACTTCATGGAAGAGGATCGGCCGATGAAAGTGATTTGCGATCGTGGCGTGATTGTCGAAGCGATGAACCTCATGGGCGCCGTCGTCGTCTCGCGCACGCCCAAGCCCGTGCTGCTCCACGTCAAGCTGACAGCCGGCGACGGCGGGCTGAACGTCTCCGCGACGGACCTCGAGGTCGCCCTGCACCTGACGCTCAATCAGGTGGACATCCAGCAGCCCGGCTCCGTGCTCGTCCCCGCTGACAAGTTCACCGCGATCGTGCGCGAGAGCGTCGATCCGACCATCACCATCGAAGCCGATGCCGAATCGACGACCATCCGCGGCGCCGACAGCCGCTTCAAGATCTTCGGCCAGCCCGTCGAGGAGTTCCCGCCCATCGCCCCTTTCAAGGGCGAGCCCGATTTCGACATCAACGCCGGCGCCCTCGTCGACGTGATCAACAAAACCATCTTCGCCACCGCGCGCGAGACCAGCCGCTACGCCATCAACGGCGTCCTCCTCGAGCGCGACGGCAAGAAGCTCACGCTCGTCGCCACCGATGGCCGCCGCCTCGCCGTCGCGCGCACCGCCTGCAACACCACCACCAAAGCCGAGACGTCCACCAGCATCATCCCCACCAAGGCCCTCAACCTCCTCGTCCGCCTGCTCAACGATCCCGGCGAGACCGTCCGCGTGAAGCTCGACGGCAACCAGGCCCACTTCGCCACCGACACCGCCACACTCACGACGAATCTCGTCGAAGGCAACTTCCCGCCCTACAAGGACGTCGTCCCCAAGGATCAGGACAAGAAGGCGACCTTCTCCACCGATGCCCTCGCGTCCGGCGTCCGCCGCGCGGCCCTGCTGACCAACGAGGAATCCAAGGGCGTCCGTTTCGCCTTCAGCGCCGAGCGCCTCGTGCTGTCGAGCCGCGCCCCCGAGATGGGCGAAGCGGAAGTCACCGTCCCCGTCGAAGGTTTCCAAGGCGACTCGCTCGAAATCGGCTTCAATCCGCAGTTCGTCGTCGATGCCCTGAAGGTCGCCGACGCCCAGAACGTCACCTTCGAATTCAAAGCCGCCAACAAGCCCGGCACCCTCCGCGTCGGCGCCGATTTCCTCTACGTCGTGATGCCCGTCAGCCTCGGGTGATCCCGCCGCCCCCTCTCCCCCGGGAGAGGGCCGGGGTGAGGGCTGCCTTGTTGCCTTGTTCGCTCGCGCCGACGAAAAGAAAAAGACAGCCCTCACCCTAACCCTCTCCCAAGGGGAGAGGGGACCGGAATTCGCCTCGTCATGCGCCACGTGGTTAAACTGTTTTCATGAACGCCACCCGCCTCCCCCTCGCGTTCCTCATCATCCTCGCTGTCTCCTCCAACATCGCTCGCGCCGATCCGCCGCGAAGCTCCGATCCCAATGTGAAGATCGAGCTCGTCGCCGAGTCGCCGGAGATTGTCACGCCCGTCGGTTGCACCGTGGACAAGCTCGGCCGCCTGCTCGTCATCGAGTCGCACACGCACTTTCGGCCTAAAGACTACGTCGGCCCGCCCGCCGACCGCATCCGCATCATCAGCGATTTCGATGAGCACGGCCGGGCCCGCAAATTCACCACGTTCTGGGAGGGCAGCCGCGCCACGATGAACCTCGCCGCCGCGCCCGATGGCTCGATCCTCGTCGCCGCACGCAACGAGATCTTCCGTCTGCGCGACACGAAGGGCACGGGTGTCGCCGACGAGAAAACCGTCCTCGCGCACCTCGACACCAAAAGCGAATATCCGCACAACGGCCTCGACAGCATCACCCTCGGCCGCGATGGAAATATCTACTTCGGCATCGGCGAAAACCTCGGCATGCCATGGAAACTCATCCCCGCTAACGGGGACGCCATACAGGACGACGGCTCCAACGCCGGCCAAATCTTCGTCATGGATTCCAGCGGCGGCAAGCTCCGCCGATTCTCCACCGGTTTCTGGAATCCCTTCGGCCTGACGTTCGACACCTTCGACCGCCTCATCGCCACCGACAACGATCCCGACGGCCGCCCGCCGTGCCGCCTCGTCTACGTCGTGCCCGGCGGGGACTACGGCTACCAATACCGCTACGGCCGCTCCGGCCATCACCCGCTCCAGGGCTGGGACGGCGAGCTCCCCGGCACGCTCCCGCCCATCTGCGGCACCGGCGAAGCGCCCTGCATGCTCCTCCAGTACCGCGGCAAAAATCTTCCCGCCGAGTACGTGAACAAATTCTTCGTCGCCTCCTGGGGCGACCACCGCATCGAGATCTACACACTCACCGAACGCGGCGCCGGCTTCAGCGCGACGATGAAATCCCTTATCACCGGCGGCGACGACTTCCGCCCCGTCGGCCTCGCCGTCGCGCCCGACGGCTCCATCTTCGTCACCGACTGGGTGGACAAAAGCTATCAGCTCCACGGCAAGGGGCGCATCTGGCGGATCCGTTGCACCGAGGGCGGGCCGACGCTCGGGCCGCTGCCCGATCCGCCGAAGCCCGGTGAGGCGATGATCAAGGGCGATCGTCTCCGTTATCTCCACGACGGCCATGAACCCATGATGGATGATTCCATTGTCAGTGAGGATGTGTTTATCCGTCAGGCCGCCACGTTGAGATGCACGGGATGCAAATCGCTCGAGGTGGTCGACTGGCCCGTCTGGGAACCGCGTAAGCGCCTCGGCTGGCTCGGGGCCATGCGTCTCAGCGGCGATAAGAAGTATGAATCTCAACTCGCTAAAGCTCTGCAGGACCCCGACCCCGACATCCGTTTCTTCGCCACGCGCTGGATCGCCGACGACCGGCTCACCGATTACCGCGCGGCGATCGAGAAGGCGATGACCGAACCGGTGATGACGCAGCGGCTCTTCGCCGCGTATCTCGCCGCGCTCGAGCGGCTCGATGGAAAGGGCGCGTTCCTTGGCATGCCCGGCACGACGATGGATCAGTATCTGCTCCGCCGGATCGTCGACGAGAAATCGCCGCTCACCGTCCGCACGATGGCGATGCAGATGCTGCCCTCGCAGAACAAGGAACTCAAGCTCGACGTCGTCCGTGAGCTTCTGAAGCAGGACAACGAACCGCTGCGCACCGCCGCCGTCCGTTGGCTCGCGGCGAGCCCCGATGCCGAGCGCATGAAACTGCTCGCCGAGATCGCGGACGACAACACCTACTCCAAGCCGTTGCGGATCGACGCCGTGGTCGGTCTCGGCGGCGATCCGAAAACTTACAGAGCGCTGCTGTTGAAATTGATGGGCAGTGATCTCGGCGTTGATGTGCTTCGCACGCTTCGCCCCGTCATCGATCATCCGCCTTTTCCGCATCCGGGTACGCAGGGCCTCAATGATTGGCTTCGTTTTGCCGACAGCGCCGGCGGCCCAGCCGACCCCGAAGCCGGCCGCCGCATCTTCTTTAACCAAGCCGTCGCCGCGTGCGCCGTCTGCCACACCGTGGACAACCGTGGCTCCTCCATCGGCCCCGACCTCACCATGCTAGGCCACTCCGCCACGCGCGAATCGCTGCTGAAATCCATTCTCGAACCTAGCGCCGAGATCGCACCGCGTTACACCCTCTGGTCCGTCACCACACGCGACGGCAAAACCGTCACCGGCATGCTCACCGGCCACGTCCCGCACAACAAAACCAGCGACGATGAAATCTACGCCGACGCCGCCGGCAAGGAAACCGCGATCCCCTCCGTCGAAATCCTGACCCGCACACCGCTGCCGAACTCCCTCATGCCGCCGAACCAACTCGACACCCTGACCGCCGAGGAGATCCGCGACCTGCTCGCGTTTTTGCTCGTAAAGCGGTGATGCATCAGCGGCCTTTATTTAGCCGGCGGGCTTGCCCGCCGTTGCGTGCGGCAACGCCGCACGCACTCCCCGTGATGATTGTCGCGCGTGACGCATCGCCACGCCCCACGGCGGGCAAGCCCGCCGGCTAAATGGGGAGCGCGGATGCGATTACTTCTTCTCCGCCGGCACCATCACCATCCAGCCCAGGCCGAATTTGTCGGTCACCATGCCGAAGCAGGGCGAGTAGAACGTCGGGGTCAGCGGCATCTGGATTTTCCCGCCGACCGCCAGCGCGTTGAACGCCTTCCGCGCCTCGGCCTCCGTCGCCACCATCAGCGTGAGCGCGAAGCCCTTGAACTCCGCGGTCGGCCCCATGCCGTCGGACGCCAGGAGCGTCGAATCCCCCACGGTGAACTCCGCGTGCATCACCTTCTTGTCAAACCCCGGCGCCAGCTTCCCCTCCGGCATCGGCACGGGGCTGTCCGTGAATCGCAGCAACATCCCCGCCTTCGCCCCGACCGCGCCACGGTAAAATTCGATCGCCTCCTCGCAGCGGCCGTTGAAGAAGAGATAGGGTTGGATGAGAGGGGTGGGCATGGGGAGGCTCCAAGGTGCGCTTGATTTTTCCGATGTTGGCGGGGTTACGACGGTGAATCATTATGAAGAGGCAGGTGGCCATCGCCATAGAACGCGCCGCAGAACTTCGCGGATTTGATCAACTTGAATCTGATCTGTCTCGTGCCATTTGCAAGCGATATCGCGAAGTTCGGCGAGCTGCGAATTTGAAATATGAGCGGCGTGCAGCTTCTCAGGTGTGATCTCATACATTCCAAACATCTTGGCAAAGACCTCAAAACCATCGTGCGGATCGGACCCCAACTTGTTCTGTGGGTCAACAACCTCACAATACGCTTCGCCGAGAGCGGAAATAAAACCAAGGTATTTTTGTTCGTCCACCGGGCTCCTCAATTCTTCGTAAGGACGATTCGCCGCGGCCGCCGAGTCCAAGACAACGTACCGCCGCGGCGCGGGTTGGTCCACTGAGTCCCGGAGGGACGGCCAGAGTGTAGCCACGGGTGGAGCGAGGCCGCGAGCGCAACCCGTGGACGGGGTCGCATCAAATATTTTCTTCTTTCTTTCCACGAGCCCCGGATGGGGCGAAAGAATTCTGTCGCCCCATCCGGGGCTTTAAGAGAAGAAGGGGAAAAAGGGGGGCGTCGTCTTCCACGGGTTGCGCTGCGCCCGCGTTGCGGGCTGCGCTCCACCCGTGGCTACACACTTTTGCCCCTACCGGGGCATCGGAAAATCAAAGACGTCGCGGGTCGGGTTGGTCCACGGGCTCATGACATACGCCGCAAGCGGCGTCGCGAAACGGGGAATGGGTCGCGGGCGCGTGTTGAAAATCTTGACGCACCCTCACCCGGCTCGCGGAGCTCGCCGGACTTTCGCTCGGCTTGGGGATGTGGCGGGCGCGGGGCGCACGTTGAACTTCACGATACACCCTCACCCGGCTTCGCGGAGCTTGCCGACCTCTCCCCGGGGGCGAGGTGGGGCGCGCACGGATGTGGTTCGAAAACCGGACGTCCGGGGGGTTTCCCGGAGGTGCGGGTGGCGTGAGTGGGATTCGTGTGCTTAAGGTGTGGAATCGGCGGGGAGTTAAGACGGGAGGTTCGGCGGGAGCGGGGTGTAAAAATGGGATGGGGGGAGGGGGTAAAAATGTCCGGTCGACGGGTTTGTGCGCACGGGGGGTGACGGCCGGGTGCCGCACATCGACGTTCACCTCGTCCAGCGTTAACATCGCCGACTCATAGAGGAGCCCCGCGATGTCCGAACCGTTTCGTCAGATGCTCACGAGTTCGACGCTCAATCTCAACCTTGAATCCGCGGAGATTCATGCGGCGAATGTCGCGCCGGGGTGCCCGGTGGCGTGGTCCGTGAAGAAACGCCGGCTGCACGGCGGGCGGCAGGAGGGGTCGGAGATTGTCGAGATCGATTCGGGTGCGTGGGTCATGCGCGTGATCCCGACGCGCGGGATGGGGATACTGGACGTCGTGATGGACGATGTCCGCCTGGGCTGGGACTCGGCGGTGCACGAGGTCGTGAATCCCGCGTTCATCAACCTCGAATCGCGTGGCGGGACGGCGTGGCTCGACGGGTTCAACGAATGGCTCGTCCGCTGCGGCATCGAATGGTTCGGCCCACCGTGCAGCGACACGCACCACATCGGCAAGGGCGAGGTGCCCGCGACGAAGCTGACGCTGCATGGCAAGATCGCCAACATCCCAGCGTCGGAGTTGGAGATCGAGGTGCAGACGCGGCCGCCCTTCCGAGTGACGCTGCGCGGCGCGGTGTACGAGATGATGCACTACGGCCCGAAGTACGCGCTGGCGACGGAGATCAGCTTCATCCCCGGCAAGGCGGGGTTCCGCGTCGAGGACCGCATCAACAACTTCGGCGGACAGACGCAGGAATTCGGGCTGCTGTATCACGTGAACTTCGGCCCGCCGATTCTGGAACCGGGGGCACGCATGGTCGCGCCGGTGGAATGGGTTTCGCCGCGTGATGAACCGTCGGTGAAAGCAGGCATCAAGCAATTCGATCAATACGGCGGGCCGGTGGCGGGATCGAGCGAGACGGCGTACCTGATGAAGCTCTACGCGGATCGCAGCGGCGTGACGGAGGCGATGCTGCGCAACAAGGTGGGTGATCGCGGCTGCTCGATGCGTTACGACACGGGTTCGCTGCCGTGGTTCACGCTGTGGAAGGGCCAGCACGAAGAGCGCGACGGCTACGTGACGGGCCTGGAACCCGGGACGAACTTCCCGCTCTCACGCCCGGCCGAGCGAGAGGCGGGCCGCGTGATGCGATTGGAGCCGGGGCAGACGTGGACCGGTGCGATCGATTATCTGATCCACACGAGCAAGGCGGAAGTGAAGGCCGCGGAGCAGCGGATCGCGAAGATCCAGGGGACGCGGAAGACGATGAGGAATGAGAAGGCGGGGGTTTGAGGCTTGGCGTCCGTTTCCGTGTGCCACTGACAATCGCAGTTTGCGGAGCTTGTCAGTGTGTCTTGGGTGGCTCTACGCACATTCACTGACAACCGGAGGAACCGGTTGTCAGTGGCACACGGATCACGACGAGCGGCGGAGGATTTCTTCGAGGGGCCAATTGGTCCACGCGTGGTGGTGGAGTTGGCGCATCGCGCGTTCGTCGCACAGAAGCGCCATGAGTTGCGGGTTGGTGAGCGCATCAAGTTCTGCGGGAGTCTTAGGCTCCGGCGGCGGCTCGGGGGATGGGGATTGCGCGAGGGGCGCGGCGGGGTCGGGGGCGCCGGCGGAGGCGCGAAGAACGGTCAGGTGCAGGTGGTGGACCTCGGGGACGAGGACGACGCGGCCGATGAGGTCGGCTTCGCCGTCGCGTTCGAGGCGGGCTCGGATGCGCTGCACGGCCATGGTACGGCGGGTGAGGATCGGTGACTCGAACTGCTCATCGGGGATCATGAAGAGGTTGTGGCGGCGGAAGGCGCGGCCGAGTTCGACGCTGGGCAGGATCATCGCAATGGGGATGGCGAGGACGAGGCCGAGGCCGACGGGCAGGAGCCACCAGAAAAGCGAGGGCGCGTAGACGGCGACGAAGATCATTCCGAGGACGCCGATGAGCGTGTGGAGTCGGAGGGCGGAGGCGGCTTCGCGGAACGTGGTGCCGCATTCGCCGCGCTGCTGCGCGGTCCAGTGGACGCGGTGGCCGATCAGAGTCGCGCAGACGAACTGCGTGTGGTAGATCATCATGATGGGCGCGATGAGCATGCCGATGAAGGTTTCGAAACCAGCGGAGACGAAGGCTTCGAAGTGGTCGCCGTGGCCGACGAGGCGGAGCTCATCGCGTTCGAGGACGAGCCAGGCCATGAGTTTGGGCAGCAGGAGCATTCCGAGCGTGACGGCGAGGAGGATGAGGACGGGCGTCCGGTCGAGGAGCACGGCTGAGGGATCGCCGGGGAGCCAGCCGAAGTGGCGGCAGACTTCCTGCGTGACGCCGAGCGCCATGAAGGTGAGCCAGATCGGCGCCGAGAGGTAGGACATCGCGCCTGAGAGCAGGTGGATGCGGCTCACGGGGTGGAGACCGGAGCGGAAGACGATGCGGAGATGCTGGAGATTGCCGAGGCACCAGCGGTGATCGCGTTTGGCGAAGTCGATGAGCGTGGGCGGGCACTGCTCATAGGAGCCGGTCAGGTCGTCGGCGAGAATCACTTTCCAGCCGGCGCGGCGCATGAGCGCGGCTTCGACGAAGTCGTGGCTGAGGATGTCGCCGCCGAGCGGCGGCTTGCCGGGGAGCTTGCGGAGGGCGCAGTGCTTGATGAATGGATCGACGCGGATGATGGCATTGTGCCCATAGTAATTCGCATCGGACTGGCTCCAGGATGCGAGGCCCGCGGCGTAGATGTCGCCGTAGGCGCTGGAGGCGAACTGCTGCATGCGAGCGAAGAGCGATTCGCGGCCGACGGGCAGCGGCGGCGCCTGCATGATGCCGACGTCGGGCTGCTGCTCCATGCGGCGGACGAGCTCGGCGATGGTGGCGCCGGACATCACGCTGTCGGCATCGAAGATCACCATGTATTTGTACTGCCCGCCCCAGCGGCGGCAGAATTCGGAGATGTTGCCGGCCTTCTTGCCCTCGTTGACGGAGCGGCGGCGGTAGAAGATGCCCATCATGCTGGAGAATTTCGACGCGAGCGCGGCCCACGCCAATTCTTCCTGGAGCCAGATGCGCGGGTCGCGGGTGTCGGAGAGGATGAAGATGTCGAAGCTGTCGGTGACACGGGCGGAGCGGAGCGATTCACAGGTCGCACGGAGGCCGGCGAAGACCTCGGTCGGGTCCTCGTTGTAGACGGGGACGAGGAGCACGGTCTTGGGCAGCGGCTTTTCCTTGCGGGTCGGCGAGTGGAGGCTCGATAGCAGCGGCTTGACGGGCTCGGTGAGGGTGACGAAGAAGCCGAGCGTCGCGGCGAAGAAGGAGAACGCGACCCAGGTGAAGAGGATGGTGAAGAGGAGGATGAGGCCGACGTCGAGGACGTCCCAGCCGTCGGATGCGGCGGATTCGGTGAAGATGAAGACGGCGCTGAGGCTGGTCGCGGCGGTGAACACGGCGAGCCAGATGCGCGGCGTCTTTCGGGTTTGAGAGGGTATGGGTGTCATGCGGAATGATCGGGGGGCGGCTCGGTTGGTTCGGTCGGCGGAGACATGGTGATGGAGGAATCGCGCGGCGCGGGAGCGGCCGGCGAGGCATGGTCCGCGGCGGAGATGAGGCGGGCCTTGATTCGGCGGAGCAGACGCCACCAGAACACGGAGCGGAACGGCGAGGGGTGATGGCCGAAGTGCTGGGGCTTCATCGCTGACGGCGCGGCGGGCGGAGTGACACGCGGCGTTGGCGAGGCGACGATCTCGATGAAGTCGGCGGGCGGTTCGGATTCGAGAAATGCGTCGGGGTACTGGCCCAACGCTTCCTTGAGACGCGCGACGATGCGGAGCCGGCGCGTGTCGAGGTCGGGGTCGCCCTCGACTCGGGCGGCGAGGTGATCGACCCACTGGTTGAGCCGATCCATCGCGAATTGGAGCTGCTCGGCGGGCTTGCCCTGGCCTGCGGCTTCGGACTCGCGGAGCATGCCGTAGGTGACGCGCGCGAGCGTCGGACCATCGGTCAGACCCCAGGCGTAGAAATAGCGGGCGATCCGGGTCACGACTTCGGGGTGTCGCGAACGGCGGCCAGAATCCTGGTTCACCGATCCCATCGTTCGCTCCACGTTTCGGTCAGGTTCACGCCGCCGCGTGCGAGGCCCGCTTCGAGCTCGACGGTCGTCGCGCCCTCCGGATCGAATTCGAACACGGCTCGCCACCCGCCGGTGTACGGGTTGGGCTGGGCGCGGGCGCCGAGGATCTTGCCCTTGCCGCCCTTGGGATTGATCCAGAGCTGCGGCAGCGTCTCGGGCTTCTGCAGATCGTAGCGCAGCTTCGCGAGCGCGGGACCTTGGAACTCGATGATGTAGCGCATGCGGCCGGTCTCTTTGCCCTCGCGGCCGTCCTTGCTCTCCTTGAGCGTGAGACGGTGCGTCGAGATCACTTTGCCGACGGCATTGTCCGCGGGCTCGGTGCTGAGCCAGTGGACGATGTAGTGCAGCTCAAGGGACTGACCAGCGTGGAGCGGCTGCTTGGGGACCCAATACGCATTAGAGTTGTCGTTGTATTCAAGCTCGGTGGCGAGTTCGAAAAGCTCGACGCTGCCCGCGCCCCACTGACCGAGCGGCTCGATCCAGACGCTGGGCCTCTTGTGGTAGCTCGCTTCGAGATCGAGATAGTGGTCGAAGTTGCGGTCGCGCTGCATCAGGCCGAAGCCGCGCATCTGCTTGACGGGGTGGTCGATGGTACGGAGTTGCTGCGGGTTGTTGAGCGGGCGCCAGGTCCAGATACTGTTGGCACCGTCGTGGATGAGCAGGCCGTCGGAATCGTGGACCTCGGGGCGGAAGTCGTTGGGGAAACGACGGTCGCTGCGCTCACCGTAGAGGAACATGCTGGTGATGGGCGCGATGCCGAGCTTGGCGATGTCCTTGCGGGCGTAGATTTTTGCGGTGACGTTGACGGTCGTGTCTTCGCCGGGGAAGACGACATAACTGAACGCGGCGACGACGCTGGGGCTCTCCATGATCGCGTCGATCTCGACCGTGTTGTGCATGTACAGAGACGTGACATCCGTGGCCGGACCGCTGTAGGGCTCGTGGATCCAGAAGCGCGTAATGACAGGAAACTCTTCGTGGTCCGTGCCGGTGTCGATGGCGAGGGAGCGAGCGGAGGCGCCGTAGACCTGGTCCCATGAGAGTGCGCGGAAATAGCTGGCGCCGAGGAATGTGAGGACCTCCGGCCAGCCGTCACCGTCCTTGCTGTAGGTATGGTAGTTGAGGCGCAGTCCGGCGAAGCCCAGATTCTCCGGCGCTTTGGGCCATCCCTTGATCTCGAAGTGGAAGAAATCGGGCTGGAACGGGACGGGCTCGACATGGCCATCGGGGCGGATGATGTTGATCTCGACGGGGACCTTGAAGAGCCAGCCGCGCGGGATGTAGCGGAGGCTGAAGGGGTGCTTCTTCTCGTCCCAGGGGGCCTTGGCGAGCGTGCAGAGGAGCGTGCGGAAATCGTCGTAGGTGTACTTCTCGGCACCGGGGGGCATCGGCTTTTCGGGCGAGACGTAGGGCTTGGCGGCGGCTTCGGCGGCGATGCGGCTGACGTCGGCGAATGAAAAGCCTTTGGACGCCTGCCGCGGTGTGGGACCGGTGCACCCGCTTAACAATAGCGCCGCCGAAGCGAGGGCGATGAAACGCATCAATTGGTTCATATCAAAAAGGTCTCTGTGGAACGGGCACATTTTGACCGCGGGGCGGCGGGATGCAAGCGGCGGGATGCAGTGAAACGAGTTGAAACACACGCAACGAACGGCGTGACACAAACTGGTTCCGATATTGTTCGAGGCATTTTTCGCGTAATCGTGGCGATATGATCCTGGTTATCCGATAAATGATGTGTGTCGGCACACACTGGACGGCCAATAATACGATGGCAATCGAATCGCAAAAGCCACTGATGATCACCGAGACCGGGCCCGCCTCCGCGCCGGTGCTCTTTGTTGACCTCGACCGGACGCTCATCGCCACCGATATGCTCTTCGAGTCGCTGCTGCTGCTGGCCAAGGAGAGCCCGACGTCGCTGCTGCGCGTACCGGGGTGGCTGATGCAGGGCAAGGCGGCGCTCAAGCGGCATCTGGCCGACCGTGTCATGCCGGATGTCACGCACCTGCCCTACCGGCCGCAGGTGCTCGACTTCCTCAAGCAGCAGAAGGACGCGGGCCGGCGCATCATCCTCATCACCGCCAGCGACCAGCGGATCGCCGACGCCGTCGCAACGCACCTCGGCCTCTTCGACGAGGCGATCGGCAGCGACGCTTCGCGGAATCTCAAGGGCGCCCGCAAGCTCGAACACATCGAGAGCCTCTGCACCGAGCGAGGCTGGCCGAAGTTCGGCTACCTCGGCGACACCTGGGCCGACCTGCCGATCTGGCGCAGGTGTGAAGAGGTCTACGTCGCCAACGCCACGCCGAAGCTCACGCGCCGGCTCGCCGCCGATGCCAAGAAACACACCGTCGTGCACCAACGCACGCCGATCTTCGCGGCGATCGTCAAGGTGATGCGGCCCCATCAGTGGGCCAAGAACGTGCTGGTGTTTCTGCCGGTCGTGCTGTCTCACAAATGGACGCCGGAAAATCTGCTGCTGAGTTTGCTGGCGTTCGCGGCGTTCAGTGTGGTCGCCTCGTCGGTCTACATCACCAATGACCTGCTGGACATCGAATCGGATCGCCGGCATCACAGCAAACATCGCCGTCCGTTCGCGGCGGGGCGGCTGCCGGTCGAGCTCGGTCCCCCACTGGCCGCGATTCTGCTCATCGCCGGATTCGCCGCTTCGCTGATCGCCCTGCCGCATCGCTTCACCGCGACACTCGCCGGCTACCTCGTCATCACGCTCCTCTACTCCTTCTGGCTCAAGCGCAAGCTGCTCGTCGATGTCATCCTCCTCGCGGGCCTCTACACGCTACGCCTCCTCGCCGGCGGTTTCGCGGTGAGCGTGACGGTCACCGACTGGCTCCTCGCGTTCTCGATGTTCATCTTCGTCTCTTTGGCGTTCGTCAAACGTTACACCGAGCTCGCACGCCAGGCCGAGCTCGAAACCGCGCACAACAGCTCGCGCGGCTACATGCACAGCGACCTGCAGCTCATCAAGTCCATCGGTGTCACCAGCGGATTCGCCGCCGTCGTCATCTTCGCGCTCTATCTCAAGAGCGATGAAGTCAAGCATCTCTTGTCGCCCGATCAGCCCTTGAACGCCAACCCGACCGCGCTCTGGCTCATCTGCCCCCTGCTGATCTACTGGAACAGCCGCATGTGGTTCATGGCCGACCGCGGGTTCGTACACGATGACCCGCTCGTCTTCGCCGCCAAGGACAAGATCAGTTGGGCCGTCGCCGCGATGATCGCTGTGCTCGTGCTCCTGGCCATTTCGTGGCACAAGCTGGGTCTGCCATGAACGCCGCCGCGAGCGATCCACATCCCGCCATCGCCGCCGCACGGCAGAAGCTCGCCGGCTGGGGCAATTGCCCCGTCGAGCTCTGCGACGTCACCCGGCCCCAGACGCGCGAAGCGCTCCACGATCTCATCACCCGCGGCGAATCGGGCAGCTACATCCCGCGCGGCCTCGGCCGTTCCTACGGTGATTCCGCTCTCAACCAGAACGCCGGCGTCATCGTTCAGACCGCCTTCAACTGCTTCATCTCCTTCGACCCTACCACCGGAATCCTCCACGCCGAGGCCGGCGTCTCCCTCGCTGAGATCATTGATGTGTTCCTGCCGCTCGGCTTCTTCCCCCCCACCACGCCCGGCACCAAATTCGTCACGCTCGGCGGAGCCATCGCCGCGGATGTGCACGGCAAGAATCATCATGCCGACGGCTCCTTCGGCAACTTCATCATCGACCTGCAACTCATGCTCGCGTCCGGCGAGATCATCACCTGCTCGCCCACGCAGAAAACCCAGCTCTTCAACGCCACGATCGGCGGCATGGGCCTGACCGGCGTCATCCTCACCGTCCGGCTCCAACTCACGCGCGTTCCCTCGGCGTACTACGACGTGACATTCCGCAGGACCCGCGGCCTCGATGAAACGCTCGAATCCTTCACCGCGCACGATGCCGAGTACCGCTACTCCGTCGCGTGGATCGATTGTCTCGCGTCGGGGCCGGCGTTGGGTCGCTGCGTGATGATGCTCGGCAACAGCGCCGAACCGAGCGTGCTGCCCGAAGCGGTGCGGCGGAACCCGTACGTGATCCCCGCTAAGCGGAAGAAGAGTGTGCCGTTTAACTTCCCCAGCTTTGCGCTGAATTCGCTGAGCATCAAAGCATTCAACACCGTCTATTACTCCGCGAATCGCGACGGCCAGCGCATCGTCGATTACGACACGTTCTTCTATCCGCTCGATGGCATCATGCAGTGGAACCGCATCTACGGAAAGCGAGGGTTCGTGCAGTATCAGGCGCTCTTTCCCCCCCAGACCGCGCGGCGGGGATTGCGCGAGCTGCTGGAGCGCGCCGCGGCATCGAAGAAAGCCTCGTTCCTCGCCGTGCTCAAGCGATCCGGCGAATCGAGCCATGGGATGCTCTCGTACCTCTATCCGGGATTCACGCTCGCTATGGATTTCGCCAACACCGGCGAAAGCCTGTTGAAGCTGCTCCGCGAGTTCGACCAGATCCTGCTCAAGCATGGCGGTCGACTCTACATGGCCAAAGACGCCGCGACCGACGCCGGCGTGTTCGCCGCCATGTATCCGCGACTTGCCGAGTTCCAGAGTGTCAAAACACAATTCGATCCCAACCGCCGCTTCGCCTCCTCCCAGGCACGTCGCCTGGGAATCCTCGCGCCCGGCTGACTCCCATCTGCCGATAAAGAACACAAATGCCTGAAAACATCCTCATCCTCGGCGCCACGTCCGGCATCGCCAAAGCCCTCAACCTCGAACTGGCGAGCGCCGGCCATCGGCTCATCCTCGCCGGTCGCGATGCGACGCAGCTTCAGCGGTTGGCCGACGACGTGAAGATCCGCCACAACGTCACGGTCACTGCGGAGCCGTTCGATGCGCTCGACTTCGACTCACACCCGCGGTTCCTCAATAAGGTGCTCGCCGACTTCGGCGGCAAGCTCGACGGTGTCGTCCTCTGCTACGGTTACATGGTCGATCAACCCGTCACCGAAACCGATTTCGCCGCCGCGCGACGGACCATCGACGTGAACTACACCTCCGCGGTGTCGATCCTGCACCTCATCGCGGCCCACATGGAGTCGCAGAAAACCGGCTGGATCGCAGCGATCTCCTCGGTCGCCGGCGACCGCGGGCGGCAGTCCAATTACACCTACGGCTCATCCAAGGCGGCGCTCACCGCGTTCCTGCAGGGCCTGCGCAACCGCCTGACGAAATCCAACGTGCATGTGCTGACCATCAAGCCCGGCTTCGTTGACACCGCGATGACCGTCGGCAAGGTCAACCCCAACTCTCCGATCGTCGCCAAGCCCGAAAAGGTCGCGCGCGACATCGCCCGCGCCATCCGCCGCCGCAAGAACGTGCTCTACACGCCCTGGTTCTGGCGCATCATCATGACGATCGTCTGCTCCGTCCCCGAGCGTGTATTCAAGAGAATGAAAATGTGATCCCGCCTCCGCCGCACTCCACCGCACACGAGCCCCCACCATGCAATACATCGCACTCATCTTCGGCATCGTCCTCAACGCCGCGGCCAACATCATGATCAAGGCGGCTATGCGCAATCTCACCGACGCGAACGTCTCCGCGGACTTCCTCGTCCGCGCCATCGCGCAGCCCGCACTCATCGGCGGGCTCGTCGCATTCGGCCTGGCGCTGGTCAGCTATTCCTTTGCGCTGACGAAAATCGACCTGTCGATCGGATACCCCGTCATGACCTCCGTCGGCCTGCTGCTTGTTGTCGGCTATTCGGCACTCTACTTCCACGAACACATCGGTGTAATGCGCATCTCGGGCATCGCGCTGATCCTGCTGGGCGTCGTGATGATCTTCCGCTCGGGCGACACGGCTTCCAAAGAAAGCCCCCGCCTTCCGGCGGGGGCTGGTGCGAACGTGGTGAGTGAGAATCCGGAGCGCTAAGCCGCAAGCGGCAAGCGCCCCAAATCATCAGTCGAGGTTCATCGTCATCAGGAATTCTGCGTTGGTCTTGACCTTCATCAGTCGGCCCTTAAGCAGTTCCATCGCTTCGACGACGTTCATGTCCGCCATCACCTTGCGGAGACGGTAGACGAGCTCGAGCTCCTTGGGATGGAGCAGCAGCTCCTCGCGGCGGGTGCCGGAGGCGGCGATGTCGATCGCGGGCCAGGTGCGGCGTTCGACGAGGCGGCGGTCGAGGTGCAGTTCGCTGTTGCCGGTGCCCTTGAACTCTTCGAAGATCACTTCATCGGCCTTGGAGCCGGTGTCAACGAGCGCGGTGGCGAGGATCGTCAGCGATCCGCCGTTCTCGATCGCGCGTGCGGCGCCGAAGAATTTCTTGGGCTTCTGCAGGGCGTTGGCATCGACGCCGCCCGAGAGGATCTTGCCGGAGTGCGGAACCTCGGCGTTGTGGGCGCGGGCGAGGCGGGTGATCGAGTCGAGCAGGATCACGACGTCGTAGCCGAATTCGACGTAGCGCTTGGCCTTCTCGATGACCATGTCGGACACTTGCACGTGGCGCTCGGTGGTCTCGTCGAACGTGGACGCGACGACCTCGACGCTCGTCGGCGTATTGCGGCGGAAGTCGGTGACTTCTTCGGGGCGTTCGTCGATGAGGAGCACGAAGACCTTCACGGCCGGATAGTTCTTGATGATCGAATTGGCCATTTTCTGCAGGAGGACCGTCTTGCCGGTGCGCGGCGGAGCGACGATCAGGCCGCGCTGGCCCTTGCCGACCGGCGTCACGAGATCGACGATGCGCATCTCGATGTTGTCGGGCGTCGTCTCAAGGACGAAGCGCTCCTCGGGGTGCAGCGGCGTCAGGTCCTCGAAGGCGGTCATGTCGTTGAGGCGGTCGGGCGTCTCGCCGTTGACGGCATCGACGCGGAGCAGCGCGAAATAGCGCTCGGACTCTTTCGGCGGGCGGATGGTGCCCTGGACGACGTGGCCGTTCTTGAGGCCGAAGCGGCGGATCTGCGACGGGCTGACGTAGATGTCATCGGGGCAGGGCAGGTAGCTGTACTCGGGGCTGCGAAGGAAGCCGAAGCCGTCGGGCAGGATTTCGAGGACGCCGTCGCCGTACATGAGGCCGGCCTTGGCGATGCGGCTCTTGATGATGCGGAAGATGAGCTCGTGCTTGTTGAGGCCGGTGTAATCTTCGATGCCCTCTTCGCGCGCCACGCCGTGGAGCTGATCCACTTCCATGCGCTGCAGGTCGGCGATGCGCATCGCGCCCTTCTTGACCGACTCATAGCGCTTCTGCGAATCGGAGTCGAACCGGGCGACATCGCGATCGGTGACGGAGTGATGCGAGACGCCCATGCGCGGGGCCATGCGCTCCTCATCCTCTTCGCTGAAGATCATCGACTTGGGCTCGCCGTCGAGGGACGGCAGGCCGGCCGGGGCGCGGCTGGTGGGCGAGCGGACAGGAGCGGAGGGCGTCGGGGCAGCGGCGACGGGCTCCGCGGTGACGGTCGGGTCGGGCGTCTGCTCGGTCTGATCGCTCATCGGGTTCTCCTGCTCCGTGTCCGGTTCATCCGCGGCGACCTCAATGACATCCTGCGCCTCGGTGGCGACGTCGGCGTCAAGCTCATCGCCGACTTTCTTGCGGGGCTTGGTGGTGGGCTTGCGCGTGGTGCGTGTGGTGGACTTGGTTGTGGACTTGGTGACTCTGGGCATTGGTAGCCTATCTTCCGAAAATGGCGTGGAGGACGTGCGCCGTCTTGGCGCGAGTGGTGTCCCCCAGTGGGCCGCGGGGTGAACGTGAATGTGAAGGATGAACGACGTGGTGCAAAGCGCTGCGATGTTCCGTTGGGTTCTAGAAAGCCGAACGATCGGCTTGGACTAGCAAAATGGGGTGGGGGATTTAATGGGGAAGGATTCGGTTGAGCAGGTCGCGGACTTGGGCGAGGCAATGGGCCTCATCCCGGTCACATCGAACTATATCATGCGATATGGCGCGCTTCCTGTCCAGTGGCATTTGATTGGTTTCTCGCCTCGGGAGTTCCGACGAGTCCCAGCCACGCGTGCGCTGGACCCGCTCCTGACGCACCTTTTCATCCGCCTCGACGAAGATCACCCGGTCGCAGACCTTGTCCAGCCCGACCTCGAAGAGCAGCGGCACATCGAGGACGATGAACCGCGCCGCGGGGTCGGCGTTGGCCACATCGATCAACTCGGCGCGACGCCGAGCGACGATGGGGTGGATCACGCCTTCGAGCCGCTGACGCTCAGCGGGGTCGGTGAAAACCCGCTTGGCGATGGCGGCGCGATCGGGATTGCCGGTGGCGTCGAGAATCGATTCGCCCCACCACGCGACAAGCTGCGAGCGGACCTCGGGCAGCGTGAGAGCCTGGCGTGCGATGGCGTCGGCGTCAATGACGTACCCGCCCAGCGTGTCCATGAGCCTTGCGACGGTGCTCTTGCCGGAGCCGATGCCGCCGGCCAGACCGATGATAAGCTTGGGATTGGACAAGGGGTCGCGCCCGTGCGTCTCCATCCAGCGGGTTGCCCCGCTCACGTCGCCTCCTACAATAGCGGCCCGTTGGCGAGATTGCCAGTGCCCGTCGCCATTTTCCGCGTAGCTGAATTCCGGTTTCCGGCCCCCGCCAACGCCCCCACAAAGGTCCCAAAAATATGCCTGCCCGCGCCGTCATCTTCGACCTCGATGGCACCCTCCTCGACACCCTCACCGACATCGCCAACGCCGCCAACAAGTCGCTCGCCCAACTCGGTCAGCCGCCCCATCCCGAGAGCGATTACAAAATCTACGTGGGCGAAGGCGCCGATGTCCTCGCCCGCCGCGTGTTGCCTGCCGACAAGCAAACCCTCGCCCCCGAGATGCTCCGCCTCTACGCCGCCAACTACAGCGCCCACGCCTTCGACCACACCGCCCCCTACCCCGGCATCATCCCTCTGCTCGACGCTCTGACCCAGCGCGGCATCGCCCTCGCCGTGCTCACCAACAAGCTCCAGGCCGCCACCGAACAGGTCATGCAGCGCTACTTCCCCAATCATCACTTCGCCGCCCTGCACGGCCACCGCGAAGGTGTCCCCAAAAAGCCCGACCCCGCCCCCGCACTCCAGCTCGCGCGCGACATCAACGTCGCCCCCCAAAACTGCATCTTCGTCGGCGACTCCAAAACCGACATGCTCACCGCCCGAGCCGCAGGCATGACCGCCGTCGGCTGCCTCTGGGGCTTCCGCGACCGCAAGGAACTGATCGAAAACGGGGCGCAGCACCTGATCGCTACACCCATCGAACTCCTCGCGCTGCTTTGAATTGCCAAGCCCGGGGATGAGGTTCCTCCGAATCCCCGTGGGTCGCCTTCTCATTGTCCGATCTGCGCCCCGTCGTTTACACTCTCCCCATGCGATTCGGCCGCTACACACTCGTGACGTTCTGCTTCCTCCTCTTCGGCGCGCTGCTCATCTATCCCATCATCCTCTCCATCGCCGGAGGCTTCACCGCCACCACGCCTGATGGATCGACATCCTTCACCGCCAAATACGTCCTCTCCGTCTTCACCGATCCCATCCTCCGCGATGGCCTGTTCAACAGCCTCCTCGTCGCCACGCTCGTCACGCTCCTCTCCCTGGCCATCGCCGTCCCGCTCGCCGTCCTCGCCGTCACCTACGACTACCGCGGCAAAGCCATCCTCTCCGCCCTGCTGCTCATCCCGCTCATCCTCCCGCCCTTCGTCGGCGCGATCGGTCTACGACTCCTGCTCGGCCGTTACGGAGCGCTCAACAGCGCACTGATGTCGCTGGGCATCGTCGATCCCGCGCACCCCGCCGAGTTCCTCGGCGGAAAACGCCTGCTCGGCATCGTCATCATGGAAGCCCTGCACCTCTACCCCATCATCTATCTCAACGCCTCCGCCGCCCTAGCCAACATCGATTCCGCGCTCGAGCAGGCCGCCGAAAACCTCGGCGCCTCGCGCTGGCTCCGCTTCCGCCGCATCACGCTCCCGCTCATCCTGCCCGGCCTCTTCGCCGGCGGCACCATCGTCTTCATCTGGTCCTTCACCGAGCTCGGCACTCCGCTCGTCTTCGACTTCCACGCCATCACACCCGTCCAAATCTTCTACGGCATCCAGGAGATGAACCAGACGCCGCGCCCCTACGCCCTCGTCGCCGTCATGCTCGCTTTCGCAGTCCTCATCTACGCCACCAGCAAATTCGCCTTCGGCGGCCGCAGCTACGCCGGCGCGACGCGCGCCGCAAGCGTCACCACCGCCAAAAAACTCCGCGGCTTCCCCGCCGCTCTCGTCGCGCTGCCCTTCCTCATCGTCACCGGCCTCGCCGTCCTGCCGCACCTCGGTGTCATCCTCGCCAGCGTCGCCGAGCCCGGGACGTGGTACCGCTCCGTTCTCCCCGCACACTTCACCGGCACCCATTTCGCCGGCGCGCTCACGCATCCGCTGGCCAGCAATTCCATCCGCAACAGCCTCGTCTACGCATGTCTCGCGATGGCCGTCGATCTCTCACTGGGCCTGTCACTCGCCTGGCTCATCGTCCGCGCCAAAGTCTGGGGCTCGACGCTCATCGATTCCCTCGCCATGCTCCCCCTCGCCGTGCCCGGCCTCGTCCTCGCGTTCGGCTACGTCGCCATCTCATTGCAGATCACGCAGGCCCTCACCCGCGCCGGCTACGCCGCACCGCGCTGGCTCCAGATCGTCGGCGAGAATCCCGATCCGATCCTCTTCCTTGTCATCGCCTACGCCATCCGCCGCCTCCCCTACGTCGTCCGCTCCGCCACCGCCGGCCTGCAGCAGATCTCCGGCGACATGGAGGAAGCGTCGCACAACCTCGGCGCCTCGCACATGACAACGCTCCGCCGCATCGTCGTCCCGCTCATCGCCGCGAACCTCATCGCCGGTGCCCTGCTCGCCTTCAGCTTCGCCATGCTCGAGGTCTCCGATTCCCTCATCCTCGCCCAGCGCGAGGAGCACTACCCGATCACCAAAGCGATCTACTCACTCTTCGAGCGCCTCGGCGACGGCCCGCACATCGCCAGCGCCCTAGGCGTCTGGGGCATGGCCCTGCTCACCATCACCCTCGTCGGCGCGTCACTCATGCTCGGCAAAAAACTCGGCGCGATCTTCCGTATATAAATCGAGCGGGAGTATTTTACGCAGAGGCCGCAGAGGACGCCGAGAAATTGCCTTGTAGAAAAAGCTTTCTCTCTGCGCTCTCTGCGGCCTCTGCGTTAAATTCCCCTTCTGTTTTTCACGCCGGGAAACTCGGCTCCTGTCCCTCCAGCACCTTCATCACATCCCGCACCACCCAGCTCATGTTGCTCATCGCGCGGTGCGTCCGGCTCGCCAGATGCGGCAGCAGCTTCACATTCGGCAGATTCCAAAGCGGATAATCATCCGGCGGCGGCTCGGGGTCATGCACATCGAGCACTGCAACGCCGCCCTTGGCCTCGACGCGCTTCGCCCAGTCGCGCAGGGAAGCGGCATCGATCACCATGCCGCGAGACGTGTTGATGATCAGCGCCGTCGGCTTGACCTGCGTGAGCACCGCCGCGTCGATCAGCCCGCGGTTGCCCTTGCGCCCATCCACGTGGATCGTGATGATGTCCGAGTCGCGCCAGAGCGTCGCCTTGTCCACAAATTCGCTCGGCTCGGCGTCGGGCAGTTTCAATTCCGCGCGCGTCAGCACATCGTTGTAGAGCGCACGGATCCCCATGGCGTGCGAAACCTCCGCGATCCGCCGCCCGATCCGCCCCATGCCCAAAATGCCCAGCACCATCTCATTAAGCTGCGGCCCGACATACTTCTTGCGGTATTCGTGGAACAGCGGCGGCGGCGCATACGTCTCCATATATTTCCGCGGCCGCTTGGCGTCGAGAATCAGCGACCAAACGTATTCAACGACCGCCTGCGTATTCGCATCAGGCGTGTAGACCACGCGGACACCGGCCTTCTCGCACACCGACAGATCGAAATTATCCAGGCCCACGCCCGCACGCCCCGCCACCTTCAATTTCGGCGCGAGCTTGAGCAGCTTGCCGTCCACCTGCGTGTAGGTGCGCACGATCAGCCCGTCGGCGTCGGCCAGCTCGCGATGCAGCGCCGCCGAATCCTCGTGGCTGATGCGCACGAGATTCACGCGCTCCGCGAGCCAGTCCGCCGCCTCGTCGTCCAGATGCTCCGTGAGCACCACTTTGAATTTGTGCTTCTTCATCTATTTCTTCTCTGCGTTCTCGGCTCGATCGGCGCCCTCAGCGTTAAATATCTTCTTGACCGGATCAAATTTCAAACGGTTGCGATTGAGAAGATACCAGTCGCGGATCACCTCGATCTGTTTCCTCTGCACCGCCGGCTCCGCCCAGAGCCACAGCGAGGGGGCATCGGGGAAGTAGTGATGAAACACGGGCCAATATCGGAAGGTGTCGAAAAGCTGCCGCAGCCCCTCCGTCCCCTTCATCGGCGGCTCGCCCAGCGGATTCAGCAGCCAGTCCGCCCCCTCGATCCGCCCGAGTTGCAGGAGCCCCATCACCGTCGTGCTCTTGGGAAAGTCCGGGCGCAGCAGCAGGTCCGCGGTGTCGAACTTGTCGATCTTCTGACCGCGCATCGTCAGGGCCAGGTTGTAATGCTGCAGCACGTTCCACGTCCCCGGACTCTGCTGACGCACCGTGAGCATTTCCGAGAGCTTCTTGTCCACGGCGTCCGCCGGCAAGACTCCGGCGAGCATCGCCCCGGCCATCCGCTGATTATCATCGAAGCTGCCGATGAGCTGCTCCGCCAAGCCGCGACACTCGGCGGGCGTGAACCGCTCGATCGCCGTCCACACCGCGTAGTCACGGATCGTCGATTGCCCCGCCTCAAACACGGGCAGCAAATCCTCGGGCTTCGATGTCTTCGAGACGCGCACCGCCTGCAACAGGCTCAGCGGCGCCTGACCATCGGGCAGTTCTACATCCGTTTGCGATGCCGTCGGCAAACGCTCCAGCCGCGCCAGTTCCTTCGCCGACGCCAGCGCACTATCCGGCGGGCCGGGCTCGGTCCCTTCATCGGTGCTCAGGCCTTGCAGCAGTTTGAGCATAATCGAGGCGTGCCACGCGACGACCGGTTCGCTGTCCGTGCCCAGCGGTCGCAGCATCTCGATCGCCTTGGCGCGATCGGGCATCACCGCCGCCGCCGTCACCGCATTGAGCCGCACGCCGCCATCGGCGTCCTTGAGCATCTGCCGTACCGTCGCCTCGATCCGCGGGTCGTCGAACGCCGGCTGCCGCTGCCAGATCATTCGGGCAAACTCCGCCGCGATCCCGCGCCGACGTTCCGGCGTCACGCGCGGCGCACGCTCCACGAGATACCGCACCCACGACCTCTCGAACTGCGGCCCCCACTGCCCGATCGTCCCCATCGCATCGACGAGCTTGTCGAACGAATCGGGGTCCGCGCCGTCGAGCATCCACTTCGCGGTCTCGGCGATGCGCGGGTCCTCGCGGTGCCTGTAGATGAAGCTGAGGCCCGAGGCGCGCGTCTCTTCGTTGCTGCTGTAGAGCCGGCGCATGTAGACCCAGCGGATCAGGTCGTCGGAGTAATAGAGCGCCGCGACGGTCAGTGCCGAGGCGCACAGCAGCGCGCTCGTGACCGAGCCGATGATGAACCGCCGCAGGCCTTTTCGGTGTCGCACACGTCGCATGAGGGAGATCGTAACGGTTGATGAGGGGAAGGTCTCGCGTCAGGATTTGACGCCGAACATGACCGCGAGTTCCGAATTGATCAGGGTCAGCCGAACACGACCCCGGCATAACCCACCGAGTTGCGGCCGTCGGCGTAGCCCAGCGGCGCGAGAACGTCCTGCGAATTGGTGTGCCGCAGCAGATAACCGGCGGTTGAGCCGAGCTTGCGGCAACACGCGACCGTCGCCGCGATCGCGCCAGCGCCGCAGGCGCTGTGAGTCGCCGCGACCTCGGCGACGATCGGCTCGGCCTCCATCTTCGCAATGCGGTTGAGCAGGGCCCGGTCGTTTTCCTCGTGCGCCCAGCGGATGCCGGTCAGGCCATCGCCGCGCGGCGTGAAGCCGTAGTTCGGACCGTAGTGCGTGAAGTCCGTGGAGCAGATCATCACGGCTGGCTCGTGCCATGTGCTGAGCACCGCACCAATCGCCTCGCCCCACGCCACCGCCTTCTCATGCGGCGGGATCAGGCACGGCACGATCTTCACTCGCGTGCCCATCGACTGGATCATGAAGGGCAGCTCGACCTCCAGGCTGTGCTCTCGCTCGTGTGCCATGTCCATCGCGGCAAAACCGTCGATGCGTGAGAGGGCGGCTCGAAGCTGATGATCGACGGCGACGTTGCCCATGGGTGTCTGCCAGGCGTCGGCGCTCTCGAGCGCCGGGGCCCAGATCGCCATGGTGTGCACCGAGCCGGTGAGGACGACGGTGCGAGCGGCGGTGCGGCGCGCCAGGAGCGCGAGCGTCTCACCGGCGACGCGGCCGGAGCAGATCCAGCCGGCGTGGGGGACGATGGCGCCGTGGAGCACGGCGGGGACGGCGGCGGCCACGGGGCCGGGCTCGCAGAATTTCGCCGCGACAACGGCACAGCGGGCCGGATCCCCTTCATAGAAGCGGCCGGCGACGGCGGGCGGTCGGATGTGGGTGTATGTCGTGCTCATATTTGGTAATCTTAACCATCAGAGGGATGCCCCGCCGGGGCTTGCCACGGCTGCCGCGCCGCAGGATCGCGGAACACGAATCGCGGCACAATCCGATATGGACCACGATGAAGAAGATGACGAGCAGACACGCCATATCCCCGCGCGTGGTCCGTTGCAGGAGCCGCCGGTGAGCCACCGCTTGGCGTCGGCGGTCCGCCGCAGTTGGCTCGGTCGGCAGGTCTATCGACGCCACTGGAGGCAAACTTCCGACGTCTGCCTCCTCTCCTTTCCCAAGACCGGGCGAAGCTGGGTCCGCGTCATGCTCGGCCGCGCGCTGCAGCGCCATTACGCACTGGACGACTCAACGCTCTCGCTGAAGATCGATGCGCTCCACGATCTCAACGAAGCCGTCCCGCGCGTCCGACTGACGCACGATGACAACCCGCACCTCAAGACGCCCGCCGAACTCGTCCAGCGCAAGAATGAATACCGCGATGTGCGCGTGATCCTCATGGTGCGCGACATCCGCGATCTGGTCGTCGCCTCCTATTTCCAGATGACGCGCCGCGGCGGCCACTACGAGGGCGGGCTCGATGCGTTTCTTAAGGCCGAGCGCGGAAGCGTCTCGTCGATCATCGCGTTCTACAACATCTGGGCGGAAAACCGCGACGTGCCCCGCCGGTTTCTGCTCATGCGCTACGAGGACCTGCGCACCGATCCGGCGGGCGGGCTGCGCAAGATGCTCGCCTTCTCCGGCGTCAAGAACCCCGCCGACACCCTCGTCGCCGACGCCGTGAACACCGGCTCGCTGCAGAACATGAAGCGCATGGTGATGCGCCGCGTATCCGGCGGGCTGTCGCAGGCGACCGAAGATCAGGGCGAACTCGACGCCGAATCCTTCAAGATGCGTCACGCGAAGATCGGCTGCCACGTCGAATACCTCACGCCCGAGCAGATCGAAATGCTCACCGAGCGGCTCCGTAAAGAGCTTTCGCCGATCTACGGCTACGGTTGAGCATGCGTCACCGCTCGGCCCGCAACCGATTGAAAAGCTGAATATACGATTCGGCCATCGCCTGCGCATCGAAGCGCGGCGCCCGTGACAAGCTCGCGCGTCCCAGCGCCGCCAAGTCCATCGCGTTCATCTTCACCATCGCCTCGCCGAGCTTTTGGCGGTCGCGGGCCGTCACACGGATTGCGTTGACTCCCTCATCGTACATCCCGTCAAACGCGCGGTTCGTCGTGCAGATCAGCGGCTTGCCACTCGCCAGGAACTCGATGCCGACCAGTGGGTGCCCCTCTTCGAGCGAGGGCATCAGCCCAAAACGGCAGTTCTGCAGGAACCAGCGCTTGTCGTTGCCCACGCGCCGGCCGGTGAAAATCACTTCGTTTCCGACGCCCATCTCCTTCGCCTGCGCTTTGAGCTGCGCTTCGAGCGGGCCGTCGCCGACGATCACCATCACCATGCCGCCCAGATCACTTCGACGCGCGGCGAAGGCGGCGATCGCATCGTCGAATCCCTTGAACCGCCCCAGATTCCCGAGGCACAAACAGAACGGCCGCGTATCGGTGAAATCCGCCGGTCGCGCCGCCGGCTCCGTGATCCCGCTGATGTCGATGCCGTTGGGGATCAGCGTGACATCCTTATGCTCCGGCGCAACGCCCGCGATCAACTCCTGCAGATACGGACTGATCGCCACCAGCGCATCGGCCTCGCGGTACGCGATGACGACGCGCTGCCAGATGCGCGGTCGACGCCGGTCCCCGCCATCGACATAGAGATCGCCGCCGTGCGACACGACGACGACCGGCACACCGAGACGCTTGCCGAGCCGCACCGCGCCGTAGCCCGTCGGATTGCCGTAATTGACGCACCAGATGTCGAATTTGAATTCCTCGTGCGCCTGCCGCAGCGCCCTCGCGTGCAGTTCGGGAAACAGGCGCGAGCCCAGCGGCTTGGCGTACCAGCGCACCGTGTAGGGAAGCTTCAGCGGCGCGGGGCGGCCGGGGGTCAGCACGACCGGCTCGTGACCGGCCCGTTGAAGCTGGCGTGCCAGAATGTCGGTGACCGTTTCGGTGCCGCCGACAGCCGGGAGAAAGGTCGGCGTAAAAAGGCAAATTTTCATTCGCGACCATTCTTAACCCGCCCCCAAAGCGTGTCAAACACTTCCGCCACGCCGCGGCGAAGCTTGCCATCGACTCGCTTTGCCTGAATCATGTCGCCATGTCTGATGCGTCGCCATCCAATCTGACACGGCTCTCCGGCACATGCTGGATTGATCCGGCCGCCTGCGCGACCACCGGTCTGCCCAACGACGCCGCCGCCGCGCAGCAGTGGATCGACCGGGCGCTGGCAGCGTCGCGCACGCCTACTAAGACTTTTAAAAACGATGCCCGCTCTTCCGTCATCCGTTTCGAATTGAACGGCCGCGACTGGATACTGAAAACCTACCACCTCACCGCCATTAAAAATGCGATCACTCATCTGCTCGCCGCAACACCAGCGTGGCGCGAATGGGGCATGGCCCGTCACCTCGCCGAGCGCGGGCTCGCCGTAGTGCAACCGCTCGCTCTCGTGCACCGCCCAGGTTGCGCCGCCGGTGACCAGGCGTTGATCATGCCCAGCATCCCGGGCCGCTCGCTTTTCCTCTTCGCGCGTGATCGCTCGATCCCCGCGACGCATCGCCGCACCGTCGCTCGGCTCGTTGGCCAACAGATCGCGCAACTCCTCGCCGCCGGTTTCGTCAACCGCGATCACAAGGGCAGCAACATCCTCATCCCCCCCGGCTGCGAAACCGGCTCCGCGCAGCCCGTCCTCATCGACCCCGTGGGCATCCGCCGAAAGCGCAGCGATGCGCAGCTCCACCGCATGCTCGCCATCCTCGCCGATTCCATCGCGGGCCTCACGCTCCGTGAAAGCCTCGCCTGCCTTCAGGAGCTGCGCACCGCTGACGAGCCCGACACCCGCACCGCCCGCCTGCGTCGTCACACGCTCTGGTACGGCGTCCAAAGCTGCCGCAACGCCGCGCGTGACACCGTATAATCCGCCCATGTTTTCCGGCCCCCCACAACTTCTCGCCGCGTTCTGGATCCTCTGGATCCTCCAGGCCTCCTGGTGCTGCTTCAACGCTTGGGCCTTCATTAATCGCGCCAATCGCTGGCAGCGTCGCCTCGACTGGTCCGCGCCGCAGCCGCGCACCGTCGTCATCATGCCCATCAAGGGCGCCGATGATCACCTCGCGGCGCACGTCGCCGAGCTCCGCCGCCAGAATTACGCCGCCTACCGCATCATCTTCGTCGTCGAGTCGCAGCAGGACCCCGCCCACGCCGCGCTGCAGCGCATGATCTCCGACGCCCCAGCGCAGCCCGGACCGCCCATCGAGCTCATCGTCGCCGGTCTCGCGGAGCGCGGCGGACAAAAGGTCCACAACCTCATCGCCGCCGTCCGCTCCCTCCGCGACGACGACAAAATCATCGCCTTCGCCGATGCCGACGCCGCCGCGCATCCGCAGTGGCTCACGCGGCTCGTCATGACACTGCTCGACAAACACGTCGGCGCCAGCACCGGCTACCGCTGGCTCGTCCCCGCCCCGGGCTCCGACAATCTTCCTTGCCGCCTCGCCTCGCAGATCAACGCCTCCGTCGCCACGCTCCTCGGTCGCCCGCGCCACAATTTCGCCTGGGGCGGCTCGATGGCCATCACACGCCAAAACCTCATAGACTCCAAATTGCTCGAGCGCTGGAACGGCGCCCTCAGCGACGACTATCAGCTCACCCGAGCCGTCGAAGACCTCGGCAAGGTCGTGCAGTTCGTCCCCGGCTGCCTCGTCACTTCGCCCGCGCGATTCACCTGGACTTCGCTGCTCGAATTCACACGCCGCCAGTACCTCATCACCCGCATCCACGCCCCGCTCATCTGGCTCGCCGCGATCTTCGGCACGGCGCTCTACACCGCCGGTTGGATCAGCGTCCTCACCGCCGTGGGCACCGGCACGCGCGGCCGGGCCTGGGGCCTCGCCGCGTGGGTGATCGTCTATCTCCTCGACATCGTGCGCGCCCATTTCCGCTCACGCGCCGTGCGGCAACTGCTCGGCGATGAAGCCGCGAATCAGCTCCGCCCCGTCCTCACGCTCGACCGCTGGGCCACGCCCTTCTGGATGCTCGCGCACCTCCTGCTCATCCTCCGCAGCACCTTCGGCAAACGCATCCAGTGGGGCCGAATCACCTACGATATTCACGCCCCGCAGGACGTCCGCATCATCACCCGTGATTGAAGCTCTCTGATCCGATATCATTTCAGGCTCCACTTCCCCCACGAAAGACTCCCGCCATGCTCGACAACCTCACCGAAAAATTCTCCGGCGTGCTCCGCAAGCTCTCGGGCCGCGGCAAGATCAGCGAATCCAACATCCGCGAGGCGATGGACGAGGTCCGCACCGCACTGCTCGAAGCCGATGTCCACATCGAGGTCGTCAAAAAGTTCTGCGACAATGTTGTCGCCAAGGCCGTCGGCCAGGATGTGCTGCACAGCCTGCAGCCCTCGCAGCAGATGATCAAGGTCGTCTACGATGAGCTCGTCGCGCTGATGGGCCCGGTCGATACGCACATCATGTACGTCACGCCGGGGCCGACCGTGATCATGATGTGCGGGCTCCAGGGCTCGGGAAAGACGACGACCTGCGGCAAGCTCGCGGCGTACCTCAAGAAGAAGGGCAAGAGCGTCATGCTCGCAGCCGCCGATTTGCAGCGGCCCGCCGCCGTCGAGCAGCTCCGCATCCTCAGCGAGCAGGTCAACACCGAGATCACCGGCTCCGGCCGCGTGCTGTTCTACGGTGAGCCCGACAAGTGCGCCGAATACGGCAAGGCGGTCGGCGTCGCCGTGCGCGTCTGTGAGCATGCGATGGCCGCCGCGCGCAAGGCCGGCGTCGATGTGCTCGTGCTCGACACCGCGGGCCGCCTGCACGTCAACGATGAGCTGATGAACGAGCTGAAGATGGTCAACCGCTCGCTCACGCCGCATCAGATCTATCTCGTCACCGATGCGATGACCGGCCAGGACGCGGTCAACTCCGCCAAGGCCTTCAATACCCAGCTCGAGCTCGACGGCGTGATTCTCTCGAAGACCGATTCCGACACGCGCGGCGGGGCCGCGCTGTCCGTCAAGAGCGTCACGGGCAAGCCCATCAAATTCGTCGGCACCGGCGAGAAGATCGAGGCGCTCGAGGAATTCCACCCCGAGCGCATGGCGAGCCGGATCCTCGGCATGGGCGACGTGGTGAGCCTCGTCGAAAAGGCGCAGGAGCAGGTCAGCGAGGAGCAGGCCCTTGAGATGCAGGAGAAGATGGCCAAGGGCAAGATGACGATGGACGATTTCCTCAATCAGCTCCGCTCGATCCGCAAGATGGGGTCGATGAAGTCGCTGCTGGGGATGCTGCCGGGCGTCGGGGCGCAGCTCAAGAATTTGCCGGACATCGATGACAAGCAGCTCGACCAGACCGAGGCGATGATCCAGTCGATGACCGCCAAGGAACGTGCCAACGCCGAGATGCTGGACCACTCCCGCCGCCGCCGCATCTCGCGCGGCTCGGGAACGAAGCCCGAGGACATCAGCCGCCTCGTCAAGGGCTTCGAGATGGTCCAGAACATGACCAAACAGATGACCGGCATGGGCGCGCTGCAGCGCCTGCGCGCGGTGGGCGACCTCGGCAAGGCGGACCTCGCGAGCTTCGGCTCGTCGGGCGGCCCGAGCTTCAAGATGAAGCAGCGCTCCGGCCGCAAGAAGAAGGACCGCAAGAGCCGGAGTCGGTGAGACGGTTCACCACGGGAATTGTTTGAAATTGGCGGCGATTTCCGAAGATCGGAGTGCAAGATGCGCAGTGACTACGTGGCGATCACGGCATTGTGTTGGATATTGCTGGTTGTCGGTGGTTGCGACCCATCCATCAAGAGGTCGCGTAGTGGCCGATTAACTGATGCGATTAACAGTCAAGCGGATTGGAAGGTATGGATCGATTTTGACGCACACCCTGACGAGAGCGACGGTGTAATCAATTGGTGTATTGTTCAAGATGACGTTCAAATTTATTTTTGGAATGGCAAAAGTCTAGGCGACGGAAATGTTGCATTTGGCAGGGCGCTATTAAGGGTTTGCGATTTGCCCGATGGAAGTGTTGTCGTTATTCGTGATGTTGATAAGTCACATAAAATCAAAGATTATCCGTTTGAGGAGTGGTTTGGAGAAATGGAAAGAATTGCAAAAAAGAGGCACATCGTGTTTGTGTTTTCTCCTATAAAAGTGCCAGGCGGGTAATAAGGAAGCCGTGGACCAGACCGCACGCCGCCGGGGAAACATCACCGGCCGCGCAGGATTTCCTGCGCGGCGTTGAGGCCGCAGGCACCCATGACGCCGCCACCGGTGAGACGGTTCTTGGCGGATTGAGTTGTTTTCGGGGCGGCATACCACTACAACTTCTCAATGCCCAACATTCGCCAAGCCATTCAGGAACACCTAGACGACATCGGCTGGTCGGTTGACCAGCTGGCCAGAGCGCTCGATGGCCAGCTTGCTGCGCCAGCGGTTCGGGAATTCATCGCGGGCACCGCGACGATCAACTCGCGTGAGCTGGGCCTGGTCATGGATGTTCTGGGCCTGGATTTCACGGCAACCTCGCAGGCTCCGCAGCGGACGAGGCCACGGACGATCGAAACGCGTGAACCGGCACGCTTCACCCTCGAGGACGTGCCGCTGAGCCCCGAGCAGGCGATGGCAGAATTGCGGCAACTGATGCACCTGCTGGAAGTCACGCGGTATCAGGGGCAGCAGGGAGACCCTCAGATCCTGATCCAGTTCATGGGCAATATCTACAAGACCGACCCGCAGCACATCTCATTTGTCCGCGTGATGAAGCAACTCGGCGGCGCCCGGTTCAACGTCAGGCGATTCACGCTTCCGATCGCCAAGGCCCCGGCCGTACTGCTTGACGCAATCAAGTCGTAAGCCGCGGCTCGTCTGCGGAACGGTGCCACTGCGTAGAACCCGGCTCAAAGCCACTGGATCCAGTGGGTCGTGTTTGTGGATTGCTTTTCGCTTATCACCTCCTGCGTCTCTTCATCTTCAAGCCAGAAGGTCATCACATTTCCTTTGCGCTCAGCCTTGATTCGGTAGGTATGACCAGCCTTGAGGGTCGCATGGAGTTCGACCCGTCCCGTTTCCCGCCCGCCGAACGCTTCAACGTAAGTCCCCGAAACGGTCAAAACTCGCAATCCGGGATCAACCATCCATCCTCCGCCAACCTGATGCCATATCGAAAGAGGCAGCCCGTCAACTTTTTCAAACTCGGTGTACGTGAAGAAAATGAATTGCCCGGTATTCAAGCCGCGGACGATCGCCCCATCGCTTCGATTGCCGGCCTTGGCCTGGTAGCTCGGAGTTGTGGCACAGCCCGCCAGGACAATGGTTGACAACACCAGCATCGAAATGAGCAGCCTGCTCCACAAACAAGTTCGCTGCCCGCCTCCGGTCCCTCTCACCGCTGGCATGACCTCCGCCGACCCATTCTCTTCGGGCATGATTTTCATCCTTTGCGCGAATTGAACTTTGCAAAGCATAACCGCTTTTGATTCTCCACCTCCGGCAGACCGGCAGGTCGAGCGGGAGAACGACAGCTCCTCAAATTCGGAGTCGAGAGCGTCTCACCGCCCGCGCAGGATTTCCTGCACGGCGTTGAGGCCGCAGGCGCCCATAACGCCGCCGCCGGGGTGGGTGGCGGCTCCGCAGAGGAAGAGGCCGGGGATGGGGGTGCGATACGGCAGGCGCATCGGGCCGAGTTGGTGGAGGGACATTGCGCCCTGGAAAATGTTGCCACCGGTCAGGCCGAAGGTGCGCTCGAGATCGAGCGGAGTCAGGACCTGGCGGTGAAGGATGATGCGCTTGATGTTCGGGGCGTAACGGGCGATCACGTCCACGCAGCGGTCGGCGAAGGATTCTTTGATGGCATCCCAGTTCCCTTCGCGAAGCTTGTAAGGCGCGTACTGCACGAAGGCGGACATGACGTGTTTGCCGGGCGGGGCGAGGGTGCTATCGAGTATCGAGGGGATCGTCAGTTCGATGACGGGTTCGGCGCTGGCGTTGCCGTATTTCGCATCGTCGTAGGCGCGTTCGATGTAGTCGAGCGTCGGGGAGATGTGGATGGTTCCGCGCAGGGCGGTGAGCGCGTCGATGTCGCCGGTGTTGAAGTCGGGCAGTTCATCGAGGGCGAAATTGATCTTCAGGCTCGCGGAGGAGTAGTCGATCGCATCGATGCGGTCGGCGAAATCGGCGGGGAGATTTTCGCGGCCGAGCATGTGGAGGAAAGTTTGATTCGCATCGACGCTGGAGGCGATGATCGGGGCGGTGATCGTTTCGCCGGTGGTGAGTGTGACGCCGGAGACGCGGCCGCACGGGGCGGCGGAGGAACCGCCGACCCGTGGCACCCCGAGGTTGATGCGCTGCACTGCGGTGTCGGTGCGGATCGTGACGCCGGAGACGCGGCAGGCGGCGGCGAGGGCATCGGCGAGGCCGCCCATGCCGCCGCGGACGTAGCCCCAGACGCCGCGTGCGCCGCCGGCTTCGCCCATGACGTGGTGGAGCAGGACGTAGGCGCTGCCGGGCGACGAGGGAGCGACCATCGCGCCGATGATCGCATCGGTGGCGAGCGTGGCCTTGAGTGCTTCGGACTCGAACCAGCGGTTGAGAATCGGCGTCGCGGCTCCGGTGAGCAGCTCGGCTGCGGGACGGAAATCGGCGCCGAGGCGCTTGATGACTTTCAGGAGTTGCCAGAGCTTCGGCAGGTCGCGGAGAACAGGCGGGATCTGCGGCATGGGGGCCATCATCATCGGCTCAAGCTGCGTGGCGATGCGTGTGAGCAGCGCTTCGTATTTCGGATAAGCGGCGGCATCTGCGGCGGAGAACTTGGCGATCTGCTGGGCGTTGAGCGCCGCATCGGGGCCGAGCAGGAGGAACCGGCCATCGGGCAGCGGCGTGAACGACGAAGGATTGCGCGGGAGGATCTCCAGGCCGTGCGCGGCGAGGTGGAGTTCCCGCATGATGCGTGGCAGGAAGAGGCTGATCACATACGCCGCGGTGGAAACCTTGTATCCCGGCCACGGCGACTCCGTGGTGGCGCAACCGCCGAGGACAGCGCGGCGTTCGAGGACGCAGACACTTTTCCCGGCGCGGGCGAGATACGCGGCGGCCACAAGCCCGTTGTGCCCGCCGCCGATGACGATGATGTCGAAGTCCGTCGGCATGGTGGTGGATGGTAGCAAACCTCGGCGCCCTGTGACTGTGACGGCCCGCCACCTCAACTACCTTCCGGCATCAAAACAAAAACCCCGCAATTGATTGCGGGGTTTTCGTGAGATGCTGGGATGATCAGTCGATATCAGGCCCTGCGGCGACGGACGAGCAGCGTGGCCAGGCCGAGGGCGGCGACGCCGATCGCGGCGGGCTCGGGGACGGTCGAGGCGGAGGAGGAGAAGGAGAACGAGGTCTCGGCCTTGTTCGCCGTGATGCTCCAGAAGCCGGGGGTGTCGTCGAAGCCGGTGATGTGGGCGACGCCGACGCCTTCAACAACGAGGTTGTTGGTGTTGGCGAAAGGCTTGGTGATGGTGGTGGCGTCGAAGCTGAAGGTGACCGCCCCGATGGTGAACGTCCAGAGGGGGGTGACGCCCGCGTCGGCGATGGCGAAGGGCTGGAACGTCACGGACGTTCCGTCGGTACCGGCGTAGGCGCCGGTTGCTTCACCGGTCGTGACCGTCACGCCGCTGAAGCTGAGGAATGCGGTCGCCGCCGACAGGTCCGAGGTGTTGTCGATGGTGTACGCGCCGGTGAACGAGATGTCGCCATTGATCGGGACTGCCTGGGCGGTGCCGACGGCGAATGCGAGCGTCAAAGCGAGGACGGTCATCAGTGAGGCGAAGAATTTACTCATGGGCTGTTTCTCCACGATTTCAACAGGAGGAAGTATTCCGAGTTTAGGGATGCGGTCGATTATTTTTGTTTCACGCCTCTATTAATCTCCTTTTGCCAAAGTACGCGTGACGTGCCGGAACGCGCGGTGGTCATGTTTTGGTTGAAGTTATTCTGCCAAGATTATCGGTCTAAATCAACAAGGATTTTCCCTGTGATTGTTTTTCCCCAAGGTACATGTCGGGAAATGTCTTACAAAAGGCTCCTGCAAACGCGGGCCTGTTTTGCAAAGTCTGCCAAAATGGGAGTTGACACCGCCGACCGTCCAAATCATGCTGCAACCCTCTCTCTCCTCAATAAACAGACAAAGGACCCCCTATGTTCAAGAAAATCCTCCGCCGCGCCCGTCGCACCAACGCCCTCCGTCGCGCCCTCGCCCCTAGCCTTGAGACGCTCGAGCGGCGTCAGATGCTGACCGTCACCTCCGCGGTCGATGGCGCGGGGCTGCTGACGATCTCCAGCGACGCCGGCGATGCCATCACGGTCGCCTTCAACGTCGCCCACCAGGTCAAGATCAACGGCGCCGACCCCGGCAGCGGCGCGTCTCTGACGTCGGCCATCACCTCGATCCTCGTCAACGGCGATGCCGGCAACAACACGATCAACCTCGACTCCGTGGACCTGGCGGAGTTCACCGCGCTGACCAATGGCGTCACCATCAACGGCGGCGACGGCAACGACAACATCACCGGCAGCGACTTCGGTGACGTCATCAACGGCGGTAATGGCAACGACTTCATCAGCGGCGGCATCGGCAACGACATCATCGACGGCGGAGCCGGCAACGACACGATCAACGGCGGCATCAACGCCGACACCATCACCGGCGGCGCCGGCGATGACATCATCGACGGCGGAGCGAGCGTCAACACGCTCGTCGAAACCCTGTCCGGCACCTCCGCCACGCTGACCGACTCCTCCTTCACCGGCAACGGCACCGACACGCTGGCCAACATCCTCATCGCCAACATCACCGGCACCGCCGGCAACGACACCATCGACGCGTCCGCCTTCTCCGGCAATGCCATCATCAACGGCGGCGATGGCAATGACACCATCCTCGGCGGCTCCGGCGACGACACCCTCGACGGCGGCAATGGCAACGACACCCTCAACAGCGGCACCGGAACGGACACTGTCAACGGCAACGCCGGCGCCAACTCGATCGACATCACGCTCAACGGCACGACCGGCACGCTGACCGATACGTCCTTCACCGACGCGAACACGATCACATTCTCCAACGTTCAAGCCGCAAACATCACCGGCACCGCGGGCAATGACACCATCAACGCCTCGGCCTTCACAGGCACCGTTACAATCGACGGCCTCGGCGGCAACGACACGATCACCGGCGGCTCGGGCAACGACACGATCACCGGCGGCGCAGGCAACGACACCATCGATGGCGGTACGGGCACCAACGCGATCGTCGCCACCCTCGCCGGAACCACAGCTACGCTGACCGACACCTCGCTGAACGCCGACGGCACCGACACGCTGGCCAATATCCAGGCTGCGACCCTCAACGGCACCTCGGGCAACGACACGATCGACGCCTCCGCCTTCACCGGCAACGTCACGATCAACGGCGTCGACGGCAATGACACGCTCACCGGCGGCTCCGGCAACGACACCATCGACGGGGGCAATGGCACCAACACGATCATCGATACCCTGGCCGGCACCACCGCCACACTCACCGATGCCTCGCTCAACGCCAACGGAACCGACACCCTGGCCAACATCCAGGCAGCCATCCTCACCGGCACCGCGGGCAACGACACCATCGACGCCTCGGCCTTCAGCGGCGACGTCACAGTCGACGGCCTCGGCGGCAACGACACCATCACCGGCGGCGCAGGCGACGACACGATCACCGGCGGCGCGGGCAACGACACCATCGACGGGGGCAACGGCACCAACACGATCATCGAAACGCTCTCCGGTACCACCGGAACGCTGACCGATGCGGCGTTTGACGGCAACGGAACCGACACTCTGGCCAACATCCAGGAAGCCGACCTCACCGGCACCGCGGGCAACGACACCATCGACGCCTCCGCTTTCAGCGGCGACGTCACGATCGACGGTCTCGCCGGCAACGACACCCTCACAGGCGGCGCGGGCGACGACACGATCACCGGCGGCGCGGGCAACGACGCCATCAACGGCGGCGCGGGAATCAACACCTTCGTCGAAATCCTCAATGGCACCACCACCGGGACGTTGACCAACACGTCCTTCAACGGCAACGGCACCGACACCCTGGCCAACTTCCAACTCGCGATCCTCAACGGCACCGCGGGCAACGACACCATCGACGCCTCCGCATCCACCTTCACCGGCACGATCACGATCAACGGCGGCGACGGTGATGACAAGCTCAGCGGCGGCGCCGGCAACGACATCATCAACGGCGGCAACGGCGACGACACGATCACCGGCGGCGCGGGCAACGACACCATCGACGGCGGCGCGGGCACCAACACGTTTGCCGAAACCCTCGCCGGCACCACCGCCACCCTGACCAACACCACCTCCGATGCCAACGGCAACGACACGCTGGCCAGCATCCAGGTCGCCAACCTCACCGGCACCGCGGGCAATGACACGATCGACGCATCGGCCTTCACCGGCAACGTCACGGTCGATGGCCTCGCCGGCAACGACACGATCACCGGCGGCGCCGGCAATGACACGATCACCGGCGGCGCGGGCAACGACACGATCGACGGCGGCGCGGGAATCAACACCTTCGTTGAAAGCCTCAACGGCACCACCAGCGCCACGCTGACCAATACGACATTTAATGGCAACGGAACCGACACCCTGGCCAACATCACCCGCGCCGACATCACAGGCACGGCCGGCAACGACAACATCACCGCCGCGACCTTCACCGGCAAAGCCACGCTCCGCGGCGGAGCCGGCGACGACATCCTCACCGGCGGCACCGGCGATGACACGCTCCTGGGCGGCACCGGCGTCAACACCCTCGACGGCGGCGCGGGCATCGACACCATCGACTTCGTCGACGTCCTCGGCATCGTTTCCGCGAAGCTCAAGGCGGACGGGACCGGCACGGCTACCGCCAAGAACAGCGTGAACGGCAAGACCGAGAAGAACACGATCTTCAACGCCGAGAACCTCAGCGGCTCCGACTTCAACGACAGCCTCTCCAGCGCCGTGGCCAGCACCCGGCTCCTGGGCCGCGGCGGCAATGACAAGCTCGCGGCGACGGGCCTGGGCACAATCGTCATCGACGGCGGCGACGGAAACAACTCCATCTCGTCGGCGGGCGTGACCAGCACCCTCACCGGCGGCGCGGGCGACGACAAGATCACGGCCTCCAACAAGCTCGGAACCGCAACGATCAACGCCGGCGACGGAAACAACTCCATCACCGCGGCGGGTGTCACCAACACCCTCACCAGCGGCACGGGCAACGACAAGATCACCGCCTCCGGCAAGACCGCCACCAACACCATCGACGCCGGCGACGGCGTGAACTCCATCACCGCCGCGGGAACCACCAACACA
>JAYVTU010000026.1:0-10094 GCA_043788485.1 Planctomycetota bacterium | reverse complement strand
CTGAGCCCGGAAGCGGAGCGCGCGGTGCTGGATTATTACTGGGAACACTGCGAGGTGAAGAACGACATCGCCACAGCCCGCCAGAGCACATGGTGGGTGACCGGCAGTGAGAATCACGACATCAACTTCAAGTCGGCCAACCTGCTGTCCAGCCAGCTCTTCATGCATGAGGCGGACTACAAGGATCGCATTTACCCGGACCTGGGGCGCATGCAGGGCTACTTCTACGGAGACGGGCCGGCGTTCCGGGTCGGCGCGGTCTCGGAGAAACCGAAGCTCGGCAGCGGCCACTACAAGGACGGCAAGAAATACAACGCCGCCGATCATTACCAGGCCTGGGTCGCCTTCTGGAAGGAGTACTTTGCCGAACGGGCGCGGCACGGCTTCTTCATCGAGCACCATGCCGCGGGCTACATGATGCACACGCACCGCTTTCTCAATGACATCTACGCATGGAGCGAGGACGCGGAACTGCGCCAGCAGTCGCGAATGTTCATCGACTTGTCCTGGGCGCAGTGGGCGCAGGATGAAATGATGGGGACCACCGGCGGGGCTTGCTCGCGCGGCGAGCCGGGTTACACCAAGATGAGCGAGATGTCGGAGTTTTTCCTCGGCGGTCCGACGGGCAGTGCATCCGCATTCGCCATCAGCGACTACCAATGGCCGCGCCAGGTCTGGGAGATCGCGCTCGGACGCCCGCAGATGGGCGAGTATGCCTTTGTTTCTCGCAAGCCCGGCGAGGCGCAGGACGTCTGGCCGCAGCCTCCGGGAACCGAATACACCATGATCGTCCGCCCCGACTCGCGCCTGGTGCGCTATAGCTGGGTGACTCCGGACTATGTCATGGGCACGCGCATGGACCACCCCGACGCGCTCTATCACCATCTGGGCGGAGCCGCCGAAGGCATCACCTTTTCGACCGGGCCGAAGGCGACGATCGTCTGGGGCGGAAATAACATGGTCGTCCAGGATCGCGGCGTGGCCCTGATCCATCCCAAGAAGTCCTTCCGTGTGCAGAGCCCGGATTGGTTCCCGGGATATACCCCCTCCCAGCCGTCGGTGCCGGCGATCTCCTTCAGCCCCGACATCGACAAGATCGAGGAGCAGGACGGCTGGGTCTTCGTCCAGGAGGGCAACGCTTACGTCGCCTTCCGGTTCGTGTTTCCGGCCTTGGACACGATCAATGCCAGCACCGACAAGAGAACCGCGGTGCCCATACCCTACGCCCTCGACGACGAGGGCTTCGGCTTGTTCAAGCCCGAACCCGCCCCCTATGCATGGAAGCAAAGCAATCCGGGCGAGCCCCGCACGTTTGAATCCAAGGACCCGCTTGCCGCGCTGATCGTCGAGGCGTCACGCAAACCCCACCACGCCTCGCTGGAGGATTTCAAAAAGGACGTGCTGAAGAACCCGATCCGCATGAGACAAGTCATCCGTTCGGGCTATCTCCTGACCTACAAGGGCTGCGGCAAGGAGGCGAAGGAACTTTATCTGAACTGCGCCACGGACAAGCCGGCGAAGATCGACGGCAAAGACCTGAGCTATAATTGTCCCACCTTCGACAGCCCCTGGCTCCAGGGCGCGGACGGCAGCGGCGTGGTCACCCTCACCGGCCCACTCAGCGGCGAGAAACTCGTGCTGGACTTTAACAAGACGAGTCCGAACAAGAGCACAGGGAAGTAGCCCATGCATTTTTGTCGCGACAAAGAAGAAATGGAAGACGAGGCTACCGAAAAACACAGGTACACAAGTACCAGTCGGAAACAATCATGACCAAATCAATCATTGCATCGGCGATCCTGGTCGTTTTCCTGGTGGTGGCTTCGCTTGATGCCGGGGACTGGCCGGCGTGGGGCGGAAGTGATCCGGGGCGCAACATGGTTTCGACGGAAACGGGGCTGCCCGAGACGTTCAAACCCGGCGAGAAATCGACGACGGGTGAGGGCGTTATTGCGGGGACGACGGAGAACGTGCGGTGGGTCGCCAAGCTCGGCTCGCACATCTGCGGGAATCCGACGGTGGCCGGCGGCCGCGTGTTCATCGGCACCGATGACTTCAGCCTGCAGCACGACAGCCGATTCAAACGCACCAGCGGCGGCATGGTTTGGTGCCTCGACGAGAAGACGGGCCGCACGCTGTGGCGGCTGCCAGTGCCGGCGCGGCCCAAGAGCAGGCTCCCGAAGGATGCGCACTACGGTGAGCAGCGGCTGGGCATCTGCTCGTCGCCGGCGGTCGTGGGCAATCGCGTCTATGTCATGACCGGCGCGTGCGAGATTCTCTGCCTCGATGTCAACGGCCAGGCGGACGGCAACGACGGTACTTTTCAGGACGAAGCGCACTACATGGCCGGCGACGGCAACGCGCCGGTGAAGCTCGAAAAGACCGATGGCGACATCGTCTGGAAATTCGACCTGATCGATCAATTGGGCATCTGCCCGCACGACGTGGCGGCGTGCTCCGTGCTGGTCGATGGCAACATCCTGTACACCGTCTCGGCCAACGGCGTGAATCACGATCACACATTCTGCCTGCGGCCCGATGCGCCGAGCTTCATCGCGCTCGACGCAACGACCGGCAAACTGCTGGCCACGGACACCGAAGGACTCGGCCACCGGATGTGGCACTGCCTCTGGTCCCCGCCGACGGTCGGCGTGGTCAACGGCAAGAAGCTGGTCTTCTTCGGCGGCGCCGACGGCGTCTGTTACGCGTTCGAGGCGCTGACCGAGTCGCCGTCGCAGCCGGTCCATTTCAAGAAGGTCTGGTCCTTCGACTGCGATCCGCCGAACTATCGGGACCCGCTGGGCAACGGCAAGCCGTTCAACTATTACATCGGCGACAAGCGGAAGAATTACACGACCAACAGCAACGACGGAAAATTCCTGGGCCCCAGCGAGATCATCGCCTCACCGGTGTTCCACGACGGCCGCGTGTACTGCACGATCGGTCAGGATCCGTCGCACGGCCGCGGCCGCGGCATCCTGCAATGCATCGACGCCACGAAGACCGGCGATATCACGCACACCGGCTGCGTGTGGAGCTACGATGCGCTGGAGCGCAGCGTCTCGAGCGTGGCGATCAGCGATGGCCTGCTCTACGCCACGGACCTCGCCGGACACGTGCACTGCCTCGATGCGAAGACGGGGAAGGTGTGCTGGGTTTATGAATCGAACGCCGAGACCTGGAGCACTCCGCTGGTCGCCGACGGCAAAGTTTTCATCAACACGTCGAAGAAACTGATCGTCCTCACCGCGGGACGGGAGATGAAGGTGCTATCGGAGGTTTCGCTCGGTTCCACACCGTACGCCACGCCTGTCGCGGCCAATGGGGCGCTGTTCATCGGTTCGCAGAGTTACCTGTGGTGCGTGCAAAAGGGCGCGAAGATTTCGCCCGGACCCGTGGCGTCGGGCAAGTAGCTGCGGGCACGGATTCAGGGCTTGGCCGGCGCCACGTCTTTGGCGGTGATGCAGATCAGGCGCTTATCGCCGCGCACGAACATTCTGCCGCCGGCGAACGCGGGGCTGGCGACGACCTGCTCGCCAAGTTCGGACCGACCGAGTTCCTTGAACTGGCGCGATGCCTCGATGACAACGAGCGTGCCCTTCTTCGTGATGAGATAGAGTTTGCCGCGGACGATGCTCGGCGAGGCGTTGCACTCGTCGTCGAAATCGTGCTCCCACTGTTTGCGGCCGTCCTTCGCGTCGTAACAGGTGAGCACGCCGGCGGTGGTGACGACGAAGACCAGATTGCCGTCGCTGACGGGGCTGGTCAGCTCGGGGATGCCGTCCTCAGCCATCCAGCCGAGATGCGTCCGGGTCACGTCACCGCGGCCATCGGGGCGGATGGCCTGCAGCTTGATGGTCGGATTAACGATGTAGAGCGTGCCCGCGGCGAAGATGGGCGAGGGGGTGACCTCACCGTCGAGGCAGTTGGCCCGCCAGATTTCCGAGCCATCCTGCGGTGAATATGAGATGACCCACGGCGCCGCGAGCGCGACGATCTGCGACTTGCCCGCGACTTCGATGACGATCGGCGTCGCCCACGATGCGCCGACGGGGCGCGGCTGTGACCACACGACAGCGCCGGTCGCGCAGTTAAATGCGTAGATCTTGCTGAGTTGATCGGCCGGCGTACCTTGGTCGAACTGAACGATGACGCGGTCGTGCCAGGTCAGCAGCGACGTGGCGTGGCCATAGAGATTCTTCGGGACGCCCAGCGATTTCGACCAGACGACGTGGCCATCAAGGTCCAGGGCCGCGAGGTCGCCGCTGGCGAAGATGGCGTAGACGCGCTGGCCATCGGTGGCGACGGTCGCGGCGGCCATGTCGCACTCGTCGGGCAGCTTGTTGGCGTTGACCGGTCCGCTGACGGCTTTGGGCACGACGCTGCGCCACCATAAATTGCCTGATCGCACGTCGAAACACATCACCTCACAGCGGGCCTTGTCACCGCCGGATAGCAACAGACGGTCGCCCCAGACGACTGGCGAGCTGAATCCCTTGGCAGGCACCGCGGCGGTCCACGCGATGTTCGCCCCGGTCTTCACATCACAGGTCAGCGGCACATCGGCGCCAGTGTCAACGCCAGCGCCGCCCGGGCCGCGGAACCGCGGCCAGTTCGCACCGTCACCGGTCTCCCGCAACAACGGCGGGTCGGCCGCCAGCGCGCCGACGATGGCGACACACCAGATCACCGGCCCGAAAAATGTGTGCGGCGCCCAAGCCATCGCCAGACTCCCTGTGTTCGAGCCGAGATTCGGCCATCGCAGAAGCCCATTGCAGAGCCATTCAGGTTCGCCGAGGCGCTGCGGCGGCATTCTCCTTGGCGTAGAGGTAGGCTCCCCCGCAAAGCCGCGTCACGCATCTGCCCCAACCGCAACAAAGACCCTGACAAATCGTCCAACAGCCAGTGACGCCACACATCCTTTCAGTTACACGCTCTTGGTGATGCACGTCGGATTATTTCGCAGCGGCATCATCGTCATCATCATCCAGCACCTTGCTGATCAGCCTGCCGTCGGGGTCGATGGTGATCAAATAGGCGATCGAACGGTCTGTTTTACCAATGCGCACCACAGATATCGAGGCACATCAATCCTTCGCCACGATCCAGATGTTGCGGAAACGTACCGCGTTGTGGTGCTCCTGAAGGACGATCGGGCCCTTGGCCATCTCGGGCTTTTTCGCGGCGGCGCCTGTGCCCTGCGGTAGCTCGACGTTGTCGTGCAGTTTGACGCCGTTGAGGATCACGGTGATGCGGGCGTTGGCGGTCTTCTTGCCGGACGCATCGACCTTCGGCGCGGTGAAGTCGATGTCATAGGTCTGCCACGCGAGCGGCGGGAAAGCCATGTTCACGGGCGGCGCCTTGAAGTGATAGAGCGAGCCGAGCCACTGCGTGCGCTCGCTGGGCGGCTTGACGCCGAAGTCCGAATTGAACGCCTTGGCCCACTCGGCCTCGGGCTGATGGAAATAGGGAAGGCCGAAGGAGTCGATGACCTGGACCTCGTAGCGGTCGTGAATGTAGACGCCGCTGTTGCCGCGGTCCTGATTGCCGGGGAAGACATCGGGCTTGAACGGGACGCGGAACTCGATGTGCAGCTTGAACGAGCCGAACTCCGCGGCGGTCTGCGTGCCCTGCTTGAGGAGATCGCCGTCGAGAGCGCCCTTGGCCCAGTTCTTGAGTGAAGCTTCCGTGCCGTCGAACAGCACGGTCGCGCCGGCGGGCGCGGCGGCGCCTTCGGTCGGGCTCTTGCGTTCCACACGCTCCGCTTCACCGGACATGCTCGACTGAATCTTGCTGTGCGCGAGCGTCAGCACTTCTTCGCCGACGCTTTCCTTGAAGCTCGCTGCACCGTCGTGCAACTCTCCGGATAGCACATGGATGTTGTGACCATCCCACCCCGCGCCCGGCAGGCCGCCGGTGTAGCGCACGAGCTTGAATTTGCCGCCACCCAGTGCGACGACCTGCGCCGCGATCTTGCCCTCGTGCTTGGAATCCGTGGGCGTGATGTATTCACCCTGAAGGGAGAAGTCGGGATTCTCTTTCGCGGCGAGTACGGGGTCGGTCCAGGCCTTGGCGTCGACCGCCGACAACGGGGTGACCGATACACCCGTCAAGAGGATCCCGAACAGTGCTGCTTGCAGAATCGATTTCATCGCGGCGATCTCCGTTGAAAAGAGCTATTCATTCTACCTTCAACTATTAACGCCGCTCCGCCGCAATGCTTGCATGGAAAACGGCCACACCGCCGCACACCGGATAAACTGTGCCGATGATCGCATCGGGCCGTGTCAGACAGATCGCCGCGGAGCTCGGTTTCGCCCTGTGCGGCGTGACCGAAGCGCTGCCCGCCGACCACCGCCAGGAGGTCATCGACTGGCTCGCCGCCGGCAAACACGGCGAGATGCACTACCTCGCGGAGAACCTCGAACTGCGCCTCGATCCGGCGAAGCTGCTGCCCGGCGCACGGGCCGTGATCAGCGTCGCTGATGACATCGGACACAAAGACGACGCAGACCCCGCTGCTTCCGCGGGGGGCTATCACCAAGGCAGAATCGCCCGATACGCCCAGTTCAACGATTATCACACGGTGATCAAAAAGCGTCTGCACGAGCTGACCGACGTGCTGCGCACACTCGCCCCCAGCCACGAGTTCCGTGCCTGCGTTGATACCGCGCCGACACTGGAGCGCGAGCACGCCCGCCGCGCCGGCCTCGGCTGGACCGGCAAACACACCCTGCTCATCCACCCCACGCTCGGCTCCCATCTGCTCCTCGGTCAGATCATCACCACGCTCCCCCTCGCCCCCGATCCCGCCGAGCATCTGCCCGACACCTTCCACGGCTGCGGCTCCTGCACCCGCTGCATCGATGCCTGCCCCACCCACTGCATCACACCCAACTCCGTCGATGCCTCTCGCTGCATCAGCTACCTGACCATCGAACACCGCGGAACCATCGATCCCGCGCTTCACGAATCGATCGGCGACTGGATCTTCGGCTGCGATGTCTGCCAGGACGTCTGCCCCTTCAACACGCCCGGTCGCGCCGAGCATCGCACCACGCACACCGCCTACGGCCCGCCCCGCACATCAACCCTGAACACGCTCGACGTCCTCAACTGGACCGAAGACGACCGCCGCATCGCATTCACACGCTCCGCGATGAAGCGCGCCAAGCTCGATGCAATGAAGCGCAACGCCCTGATCGTCGCCGGCAACCATCTCCGCCGCGAACACCCCTCGGCGCGGCCCGCTTCAGCGGGCCGTGTCTCCTCCCCTCTTCAGACACGCATCGAACAACTCGCCTCCGACCCCGCGGAATCCGATCTCGTGCGCGTCACCGCCCAACAGATTCTCACCGCACTCATTGCCTCCATTTGACGCGCCGCCAATTACGACCACAATGGCCCACCGTCAGACGAGGGAGGCGGAACCAACCCCTGCGAGCTGATGCATTATGCGTCGACATCGAATCGCCCCAACTCTGTGTGCTATCGCTCTGGTCATGCTCGCCGCACTGCTGAGCTTCGCCGCGCCAGCCCCGGTCCAGGCTGCGGACGTCGAGCCCCTGCCGACCGCACCGTCCGCCGCGACGACCCAGGCCCCCGCCACAACCAAACCGCCCGGTACAGCCACTGCCGCCGAGGTCCTGAGCGGCGCGCAAAATCCCGCCGCGCCGGCCGTCGCCAACATCACCGTCACATTCGAGACCGATGCATCCGTCCCCGATGTCTCCGCCTATTGGATCCTCCCCTTCGCGCTCCTGCTCGGCTGCATCGCCACCGCACCGCTCTTCTATCCAAAATTCTGGGAGCATCACTACCCGAAGGTCGCGCTCGGCCTCGCGGCGCTCGTCGGCGGATACTACTGCTTCATCCTCAAACACCCCGCCGCGCCCGCAACCTGGCTCCACGAGATGCAGGAGTACGTCAGCTTCATCGCCCTGCTCGGCTCCCTGTTCATGGTCTCCGGCGGCATCGTCATCCACGTCTCACGCAAAGCCACGCCCTCCGTCAACACCATGCTCCTGCTCGTCGGAGCCGTCGCCGCAAATCTCTTCGGCACCACCGGCGCCGCCATGCTCCTCATCCGCCCCTTCATCCGCGCCAATCACAAGCACATCAAGCCGTATCACATCATCTTCTTCATCTTCACCGTCGCCAACTGCGGCGGCGCGCTGACGCCCATCGGCGACCCGCCGCTCTTCATGGGCTTCCTCAAGGGCGTTCCGTTCCTCTGGATCGGTCAGGCCGTCTGGCCCATCTACGTCACCTGCCTCGCCCTGCTGCTCATCACCTTCTTCGTCATCGACACCATCGACCACGGCAAGACCGAGCGGCACCATCAGCACGACGCCGGTCCCGCCGTCGAGATCTTCGGCTTCCACAATTTCCTGTTCATCGGGCTCATCATCATCGGCGTCTTCCGCCCCTCCATGTTCGAGAGCATCGCCGAAAAGCGATTCGAGTTGCTCCCCGCGTCACGCGAAATCCTGATGCTCGCCGCGGCGCTCGGATCGCGCTACATGACCAAGCCCTACATCTACGAACGCAATCAGTTCGGCTTCGGCCCGATCAAGGAAGTCGCGATCCTCTTCATCGGCATCTTCTCGACCATGGTCCCCGCGCTCAATTACCTCAACAACCACTCCGACGACATGCCGCTGAAAACCGCAGGCCAGTATTATTTCTGCTCCGGCACGCTCTCCGCCGTGCTCGACAACGCGCCGACGTACCTCGTCTTCCTCGAAACCAAGCAGGGCCAGGTCCAGAAGCAATACAACGCCCAAATCGATCAGATGCGCCACTACCTCGACGACCACGCCAAGGGCGTCGTGCCTCCCGAACCGGTCGGCTATGACGAACATTTCATCAACGCCTACCGCACACTCGTGCAGTACAACTCGCCGAAGATCCGCGCAGGCCAGGTGACCGACCCGGACCTGCGCATCGCGATGATGATCTCGAACCTGGACCTCGAACTCTTCCTCATCGCGATCTCGATGGGCTCGGTCTTCTTCGGGGCGTGCACCTACATCGGCAACGGGCCGAACTTCATGGTCAAGAGCATCGCCGAATCCGCGGGCGTCAAGACGCCCAGCTTCTTCGGCTACATCTTCAAGTACACGCTGCCGGTGCTCATCCCGATCTACGTGCTGATCTGGTATTTGTTCTTCGTGCTGAAGCTCGGATATAGCTGATCGCAGCCTGAAACTCTCAGCGAACAGCCACCGCGGGCTCGGGCTTCTTGTGATGTGCCGGGGCTTTGACCGGATGTCCGTGCGCGTGGGCCTCGGGCGAGAGCGGCTCGACGCCGCGCCAGCGGTTGATGCCGCGTCGCATCGCTTCCATGTAGAGGAAGAAGACGGGCGTGACGTAGAGCGTTAGGATTTGCGAGAAGAGCAGGCCGCCGACGACGGCCAGGCCCAGCGGGCGGCGCGACTCAGCGCCGGCGCCCCAGCCCAGCGCGATGGGCAGCGTGCCGATCAGCGCGGCAAACGTCGTCATCATGATGGGACGGAATCGGATGACGCAGGCTTCGTAGATCGCCTTGGCCGGATCGGTCTGGCCCTCGCGCTCCGCTTCGATCGCGAAGTCCACGATCATGATCGAATTCTTCTTGACGAGGCCGACGAGCATAATGATGCCGACGAAAGCGTAGACGTTCAGGTCGATGCCGAAGGCCCAGAGCGTGACGAGCGCACCGAACCCCGCGAAGGGCAGGCCCGTGAGAATCGTCAGCGGATGGATGAAGCTTTCGTAGAGGATGCCGAGGATGATGTAGATCACCAGAATCGCCATGATGAGCAGGAAGCCGAGGCCGTTGAGCGACGACTGAAACACCGCCGCCGAGCCTTGGAAATTGCCGGTGATGGTCGCAGGCATATGCAGTTCGTCCTGGATCTGCTTGATCTTTTCCACCGCCGTGCCGAGCGCGACGCCGGGGACGAGGTTGAAGGAAAGCGTTACGGACGGCAGTTGGCCGACGTGGGTAATGGTCATCGGCCCAACGCTGCGCGTGAGCTTGGCGACGGCGCTCAACGGAATCAGTTTGCCGTTGTTGGCGGTGATGTAGAGCCGCGCAAGCGCGTCGGGGT
>JAYVTU010000025.1:0-7330 GCA_043788485.1 Planctomycetota bacterium | reverse complement strand
AGAGCTGCAGGTGACGAGTATCGTGGTGACGCACGACATGGCCAGCGCGTATAAAATTGCCGACCGCATGGTGATGATCTACGATGGCAAGATCGTCGCCGACGGCACACCCGACGAGATCCGCAAGAGCAAGCACCCGGTCGTGCGGGGCTTCGTCGAGGGCCGCTCCGACATCGACATGGCGGGCCTGGAAGCGAAACTTGACTGAACGCACACGCAATATCGTCGTCGGGATCACAGCACTGGGCGGGCTGGCGGGTCTGGCCGTGATGATCCTGCTCTTCGGCCTGCTGCCCAAGTGGATCGAGCCGGGTTACGGAATCGTCATCGAACTCGACGACTCCAGCGGCGTCGCGAGCGGCAGTCGCGTGCGCATGTCAGGCGTGGACATCGGCTCGGTTGACCGGGTGCAGCTCAAGACCGACCCATCCAAAGGTGTCGATCTCTACTGCCGCATCCAGACGAAGTACAGCATCCCCGAAGGCTCGCGCGTCACCTCAGTCGCCGGTCTGCTCGGTGGCGGCGCCCAGTTGCAAATCGAATCCGCCCCGATGACATCCCCAGCCCTGCCGCGTGACGGCACCGGGCACCTCAGCGGCAAGGCCTCGAACGTCACACGCGATTTCCAGAAGCTCGCGGAACGCATCGAGACCGATCTGCACGTCCAGCTCAGCGGCCTCGGAAAGCTTTCCGACCGCATCGGTACGCTCACCGATGAATACGTCGCGATCGGCAAGAAGCTCAATAGCCTGCTTGAACAACGCAGCATCGAGGATGTCGACGCCGGGAAGGTCGCGGCGAACGTGACGACCATCATCGCGCGCACCGATGCGGGGCTGCGTGACCTCAAGTCGACCGTCAAATCCATCAACGACCTCATCGGCGACCCCGAGCTCAAGAGCGGCATCAAGGACACGATCGCCAACGCCAAGCAGATCACCGGAGAGGTCCGGCAGTTCACGGGCGATGTCAAAGTGAAGCTCGAGGCGCTGACGACGCGCTACGTCGCACTCGCCGATGACATGAGTAAGACGCTCGCCTCGGCCACCGCCATGCTCGAAGACGCCCGCAACGGCAAGGGCACGCTCGGCAAGCTCGTCGGCGATCCTGCGCTCTACAACAACATGCAGGACGCCGCCGGCCGACTCTCCGATGCGCTTAAGGAAATGAAGCTGCTTATCCTGAAGTGGAAGGCCGAGGGCCTGCCCGTGCATTTCTGAACCGAAGCCCCGATTGGCGGCGGCCCTCGGGCCGCGCGATCCCGGACCTCAACCATGCACACCACGCCACGCCGCACGTTCCGTCTGGCCCTGATCCTTTCGCTGCTCTGCCCGGTAATCCTGCGCGGCGAAGTCCCTCCGAATGCACCCGCTGCCGCCCCGCCGGCCACGAACACGACAGCCGCCGCCGCTACGACGACCACCGCAACCCCCGCGGTAAAACCCGCCGCCCCGACTGGCGCCGTGCAAGTCGATCAGGTCGTCGACGATGAGGCGATCGCCAAGAAAATCACCACCGAGGGCGCCGAGCTGCTTGCGGCAAAGAAGACCGTGGCGATCGAGCGGTTGATCAAGCAACTCGACAAGGTCATCGGCCGACGCGTCGCCGTCTCGCTTCCCGCCGCGACCGATCCCGGTGCTGCATTGAGTCCTGCACAGATTTACGCCAAGTGTCAGCCGAGCATCGTCATCATCGCAGGGCTCTTTAAGGCAAAGGATTCTGATGAGTGGCAGTCGAGCGTTGCCACCGGTTTCGCGATCAACGACCGTGGCGCCGTCGTGACTTGCCACCACGTCGTTCACTCCGACGACCAGGTCACCATCGTCGCCATGACGCGCGACGGCAAGGTACTGCCGGTGACGCGCGTGATCGCCGCCAGTGCCGTCAATGATCTGGCGATCGTCGAAGTGCCGGGCCTGCAGGTCCCGCCGCTGCAACTGGCGACCGATCCACCGATCGGCTCGGAGGTCTGCGTCGTCAGCCACCCCGATGGCCGCTACTACACACTCGGCCGCGGCTACGTGACAAGGTACTCCGTCTATCACAACGAATACGGTCGCACCACGCTCCTCGAGACCAGCGCCGAATTCGCCGGCGGCTCAAGCGGCGGGCCGATCCTCAACGACCGCGGAGCTGTCGTCGGCATCGTCAGCAGCACGATGGACGCCTACTCGGATGATCCCTCCGCCACGCCGGATCCGCAGCATGCAGGTCATGACAAGGGCGCCACGGAAAAATCCAAGCCCGGCGACGCCGGTGAGCAAGGCAAGGAAAAAGAGGCCCCGCAATCCGAGGGCCCTCCACAAGGCCCCGAACTCCAGATGGTCTTCAAGGAATGCGTCCCCGTCTCGAAACTGCTGGCGATCATCGAGCGTGAAAAGCCCGCCGCCGCACCCGCGCCAGCGCCCGCCGGCAAGCCATGAATCCGATGAGCCGCACCACGCCCACCCCATCACCGCTAAGCACCGCGGCCCACGCCGCAACCGTCGCCGATCCGCGCCTTAGTCCGCTCCGTCAGTTCGTCGCGCTCGCATTAATCTTCACGCTCCTGCTCATCATCGCCGGCAGCACTTCGCTGTTCGACCGCGATGAGCCCCGCTTCTCCCGCGCCGCCGTCGAGATGGTGCAGTCCGGCGATTACCTTGTCCCCAAGTTCAATGGCAACCTCCGCCCCGACAAGCCGATCCTCATCTATTGGCTCATGTCCGCACCGATCCGCCTCCTCGGTCCCACCGAGATCGCCGTCCGCCTCCCGTCCATCCTCGGCGTCACCGCCTCCTGTCTCCTGACGTCACTCATCGGCCGCCGGATGTTCAGCCGCCGCGCCGGCTTCACCGCCGCGCTCATCCTCGGCACCAGCGCACTACCCATGATCATGGGCACACTGGCCACCGCCGACGGCACGCTCCTCGCATTCACCACACTCGCCATCTACGCCTTCATTGAACTCCACTACGGCGGCTCCACTTTCCGCAACACCGCCCTGCTCGCTTTCGCCCTCGGGGCCGCACAACTCACCAAAGGCCCCGTCGGCCTCGCAGTTCCGCTCCTCACCGTCATCGGCACGGCGATCTTTGCGCGCGGCGACACCGTCTCGCGCATCCCCCGCCGCATCTGGATCAGCTTCGCCATCGCCGCCGTGATCGGCATCGCGATGTTCCTCGCCTGGGGCATCCCCGCCAACAACGCCACCGACGGTGAGTTCTACAAGATAGGCGTCGGCAAACACGTCATCGACCGTTTCATCAAACCCGCCGAGGGCCACGGCGCCAGCACATTCTTGCTCTACGTTGCCTCACTGCTGCTCTACATTCCCGTGGCCATCGCCGGTCTGTTCCCCTGGACGCTCCACCTCCCCGGCGCCTGGACCGCGCTGACCCGCGGCGCTATCGGCACACGCAAGGAACGCTCGCTGCTCCTCGGCTGGATCGTGCCGACGTTCATCATGATGAGCCTAGTCGTCACCAAACTCCCCCACTACATCCTGCCGATTTTCCCCGCACTCGCCCTCACGATCGCCGCCACGCTCGAAGTGCATCGCCTTAAGCCCGCCTCCCTGCCGCCGCGCGTCCACGCCTGGCTCCGCGGCGGTGTCTGGTTCTTCAGCCCTGTCGCCCTTGGCATCGCCGCCGTGATCGGCAGCACCGCACTCCTCATGCCCGAGTCCCCGCTCAAATGGGCCGGTCCCGTGATCGGCGTGATGCTCACGGTCGTCGCCAATGTCGCTTACCGCGCACAACTCCGAGAGCAACTCGCGCGCTCCGGCGGAATCGCACTCGGAGGAACCATCGCCGTCGCCATTACAGTCGTGCTCCTCGTCATGCCGTATCTCGAACCCGCGATCAAGCCCTCTCCACGTCTCGCAACTTCGATCCGCCTTGCCATCGGTCCCGATGCCCCGGTCGCCATGCTCGAAGCGCCCAAAAGCTTCGCCGAGGCATCGCTCATCTTCTACCTCATGCACAAACCCGACCACCCCGTGACGATCGTCAGTTCCCCCGCCTCCATCGCCGCATGGCTCGCCGAGCCCGGCCCCGGTGTCCTCGTCACGACCAATCAGGCGCTCGCATCTCTCAAGACTCCGCTGCCGCTCATGCCCGTGATCTTCTCGCAGCGCATCGTCAACTACTCTGCCGGAAGTTCCGTCGAGGTCATCGCCCTTCGGCGCGGACAGCCCGCCTTGCCCCCGCCCAACGCACCATGATCATCGTCACTGCGCCGATGTATCCGCCCACCAGCACATCGCTGACGAAATGAGCCTCTGCCAGGATGCGCGACGCGGCGACCATCACGTAAAACGCCACGCCAATCCACCACCATCGCGGCTTCACGATGCAGATCGCCGCCGCCACCACCCCCGCCGTTGTCGCATGTCCCGATGGAAAACTCTGAAAATGCGAATCCCACCGCTGTGAATAAAAGAAGCCCCACATCTCATAGGGAATCTTGTCGTTGGGATACAGCGCCGACGGCCGGGCACGCGACACGGCAATCTTGATCACATCAGCGATGAGCAACCCCGACACCGCCACCGCGATGGACACCTCGATCCACCGCCACGCCGCCGCCTTTCGCCCGCGTGCCCACAGCAAAACCGCGACAATCGCGATCGCGATCAGTGCGTAAACCGCCTCGCCGATCTCGCTGCCGCACGCACCCATTTTGTGCCACGCGTCGCTCAGCCCGTGCGCCCACTTCGCGACCGGCCGGTCCACCCACGCATAACACGCCGCAGCCGCAGCGGCCACGATGCCGCCCATCGTCGCCATCGCGCCCCACGGCAACCGCCCCAGGGTCCCATTCATGTCTTGTGTCGTGATCGGCTCCACACCGACACGTTACCCGAAATCCTTACGCCGTTATAATCACCGCCGCCCGTCTCTCCTACACGAGGCGAGACCCGACATCAGGAGATGCCCATGTCGATCGAGGTGAATAGCCCGTTCAACGGCCAGCCCGTGAAGATCCGTCCGCAGGACGTCGGCAAAGCGGTGCGCGATTCGGAGGGGCGCATCTTCTACGCCCTGCCCAAGTCGGACGGCAGCGGCTACTACGGAGCCATGACCAAGGCCGGCGGCGAGAAGGATGAGCAGCGGGCGTTGAAGGCGGAAGAGCGCAGCGAGGTGGCGCGCGGCGTCTCGAAGGCACGCAGTGCGCAGGAAATGTCCTCGGCACGCTCGAGCAAGAAGAGCGGGGGGATGTTGAAACTGATCATCGTGCTGGCGATCCTCGGAGCCGCGGCGTGGGCCGTGACGATGGGCCCGCTCAAAGGCATGCTGTTCAAGTGACTCGGTCGCGGCGCGGCTATACTTGCCAGTAAGCCGGGATGCGGCTACAACATGCAACTTCTCGGAGCACGGACCGGGGCGTAGCGCAGCTTGGTTAGCGCGTCTGACTGGGGGTCAGAAGGTCGTGGGTTCAAATCCCGCCGCCCCGACTTTTCAAGATAGCCCCTATGAAAATAGGGGCTTTTTTACGCCTTCATCCTTCCAGACTGGGCAAAATTACCTCTCGCCATACCCTTTTCATACCCTTTTCGTCTGGGATGGGCGACAGATCACGCGGCCGCACCATGAGGTTCGATGCGGTTCGTTCCGTTGACCCCATGTTTGTAAAGTGATTGAGCAAGTTCAAACACCAGTATCATGTCGGACTGAGCGTCGCTCTTTACCGGGTTCAGTCGGTTGAATGCGATATGATTCGGCATCGTTCGCCGCGCACGTTCGCATATCCGAGCCACCTATTGCAGCTCATTGCACAGAAGGACTCCCCATGAAAACCTCCACGACGAAATTCGCCAAGGCGAAGATCGCCGCCAGCTCACCGAAGCAGAAGCCGACTGCGGGCCGACTGGCATCGGCATCGGGCCCGCTCACGGCCGACGAACTGGACAAGATGAACGCCTACTGGCGAGCCCTCAACTATCTCGCCGTGGGACAGATCTATCTGTTCGATAATCCGCTGCTCAAGGAGCCGCTCAAACGCGAGCACATCAAGCCGCGGCTTCTGGGCCACTGGGGCACGTCGCCGGGCCTGAACATGCTATGCGTGCATCTCAACCGCGTGATCAAACGCGATGACCTGAACATGATCTACATCATCGGTCCCGGCCACGGCGGGCCTTCCCTCGTCGCCCACGCCTACCTCGAGGGCACCTATAGCGAGGTGTATCCCAACATCAGCCAGGACGCCGAGGGCATGAAGCACCTTTTCAAGCAGTTCAGCTTCCCCGGCGGCATTCCCTCGCACGTCGCGCCCGAGACGCCCGGATCGATCCATGAAGGCGGCGAATTGGGCTACGCGCTCAGCCATGCCTATGGCGCCGCATTCGACAACCCGGATCTCATCGTCGCCTGCGTTGTCGGCGATGGCGAGGCCGAAACCGGCCCGCTCGCCACCGGATGGCACGGCAACAAGTTCCTCAACCCCGCGCGCGACGGGTGCGTTCTGCCCATCCTGCACCTCAATGGCTACAAGATCGCCAATCCCTGCTTCCTGGCTCGCATTCCCAAAGAGGAACTGCAGAAGTTCTTCGAAGGCATGGGCTACAAGCCCTTGTTCGTCGAGGGCTCCGATCCCGAATCCGTTCATCAGCAGCTCGCCGGCGCGATGGATGAAGCGCTGGGAGAGATCAAGCGGATCTGGTCCGTTGCACGCGCCAAGGGCGCCACCGTCACACGACCGGCGTGGCCCATGATCATTTTCCGCACCCCCAAGGGCTGGACCTGCCCCCCTGAGATCGACGGCAAGAAGTGCGAGGGCTACTGGCGCTCCCATCAGGTGCCGATGGGGGATATGGACAAGCCCGAACACATCCGCATCCTCGAGCAGTGGATGAAAAGTTACAAACCGCAGGAACTGTTCGACACCGGCGGCCGTCTCAAGAGCGAGCTTGCCGCACTGGCGCCCACGGGTCATCGGCGGATGAGCGACAACCCTCACGCCAACGGCGGCCTGCTGCTGCGTGACCTGAAGATGCCCGATTTCCGCGACTATGCGGTCGAAGTCCCCAGCCCCGGCGCGACCAGCGCGGAATCCGCACGGGAGATGGGCAAGTTCCTGCGCGACGTCATGAAATTGAATCTGGAGAGCAAGAACTTCCGTCTCTTCAGTCCTGATGAAAACAATTCCAATCGTTGGCAGGACGTGCTCGAGGTCACCAACCGTTGTTACATGGGTGAGATCTACCCCGAAGATGATCACCTGGCTCCCGACGGTCGGGTCATGGAAGTTCTCAGCGAACATCAATGCCAAGGCTGGCTGGAAGCCTACTTACTCACGGGACGTCATGGCTTCTTTTCCTGCTATGAAGCGTTTATCCACATCATTG
>JAYVTU010000024.1:0-8230 GCA_043788485.1 Planctomycetota bacterium | reverse complement strand
AACCCGGAAGACCCGCGGGGATTCGGAGGAACCTCATCCCCGGGCTTGGCCCGGAATGGGGATCAGGAGGTGAAGCGGAGGAAGGTTTCGGGGGATTCGAGTTGGGCGGTGCGGCAACTGAGGAGGGTGGCCTGGCAGCAAGCGAGGATGGTGCGTGGGTCGCTGGGGGAGCCGGGCGCGGGGGGCGGAGTCGGTTGGTCGATGGCGCGGCGCCATTGCTCGGCGATGAGGTCGGCGGGGTCCGGCGGAGCGGTGGCGAGGGTGACGTTGTCGAGGGGTTTGGAATCGGTGTCGAAGAATTGGTAGCTGAGGTCGTCGAGGATGAGCTCGCCGCGCTGGCCGTGGGCTTGGAGGCGGCGGAGCCATTGGGCGGAGCGATCGGAGGCGTGGAGCGCGGCGGAGGCGCCGATGGGGAAGCGGAGGTTGGCGGTGAGGTGGCCGGTGAGGCCGCGGAGATCGTCGGGGGGTTGGGCGAGGGGGCCGGTGAGATGGGCGTCGATGGATTGTGGGACGCCGATGAGTTGGACGAGGGCTTGCATGGCGAGGTAGAGGCGTGCGGCGAGGGAGCCGGCGGAGGGCGGGGCGAGTGTGAGGAGGGAAGCGGAGTGGATTGGGCCGAGGGCTTCCTGGGGTTCGGCGGCGCTGAGCCAGACGGGTGAAGCGGTAAGCGACGGGGCGACGATGAGCGGCGCGTCGTCGAGGGATTGATCGGGAGAGTCGGGCAGAGCGGCTGGCGGCTCGATGGCGAGGATGGCGGTGCCGGCGCGGCGGAATGCGGCGAGGTCGGCGGCGGTCAGGCCGTCGGCGGTGGCCATGAGCAGGAAGGCTGCGGGGTGATGGAGGAGGAGTTTGCGGAGGTCGTCTTCGACGGGTGCGGCGAAGCGTTGGGCGATGTCGGCGAGAGCGCTGCGGCGCGGGCCACTGACAGCGATGACGCGCAGGGCGGCGGTGTCGGTCATGCGCTGCATGACGGCCTGGGCGAGTGCGGCACGCTGGGCGTCGACCCAGAGGATGACGGTGGAGGTGGTGATGGGCACGAGGGAAGATTAACCGAAAGACGGGGCGCGGGCAGCGGTTCGCAGCTATGATGTTTGCGTGCGTGCGACAGGCGATCGCCGGTCCGGGTCACACCGGGCGGGAGGAAAGTCCGAACACGGCAGGACACGGTGGTGGGTAACGCCCACCCCGTCCGCTGGCGACGGCGGACGGCGGGACAGTGCCACAGAAAACAGACCGCCGGCCGATGCGCGAGCCCCCGTCAAAGGTTCCCGCGTGTCGGTTGGTAAGGGTGAAAAGGTGCGGTAAGAGCGCACCGCCGCCTTGGCGACAGGGCGGGCATGGCAAACCCCACCGCGTGCAAGACCAAGCAGCTCCACGGCGATCGCAAGGTCGCCGCCGCCTGTCCGGCGGTTGTGGGAGCGGGTAGGTTGCTCGAGCCCGTCGGCAACGGCGGGCCTAGAGAAATGGTCGCCGCCCCGTGACGCTTCGGCGCGACGGGGAACAGAATTCGGCTTACGTCACGCGCACACTCATGAGCGGCCCGAAAGGGCCGCTCGTGTTGTTGACGGAGCGGAATTCCTAGGCACTAAGGTGCCCAGGCCTCGCGATGGAGGAGCGGGAGATTACGACGGCACGATCGCGTCGAATTCCATCTCGACGAGCCAGGCGGGGTCGATGAGGGCGGAGATCTGGACGAAGGTGCAGGCCGGGCGGATCTCGCCGAAGGCTTCGCCGTGCGCTTTGGCGGCGGCTTCCCAGTCCTTGATGTTCGTCAGGAAGAGGCGGGTGCGCGTGACGTCCTTGAGCGACGCGCCGCCCTTCTCGAGGACGCCGGCGGCGATCTCGATGCAGCGTTTGGTCTGCAGGTAGGCGTCGCCGGGGCCGGCGACCTTCTTGTCGGCGCCGATGGGCGCGGTGCCGGAGATGGCGATGTGGTTGCCGACCTTGACGGCGCGGGAGAAGCCGATGGTCGGCTCGTAGGGCGATCCGCTGGAGATGTTCTGACGTGCGGCCATGGTTAAGAATCCGGTGTTCGAGATCGATTGACGGTCGATGCGAAGCGACATCGCCCCGCGCAAGGTGCACAGGGTAAGGCGGAATGCGTAAATGGCAAATCGGGGAGCGCTAAGCCGCAAGCGGCGGAGAAGAAATGCGATTCACTGCATGAGTACAAACTGGCGGATCGCCGTCGCGACACCAGCGGAGTCGTTGGACGGCAACACGAAGTGAGCGGCCTCGCGGACCTCGGCCCAGGCGTTGTACAGGGCGATGCCGGTGCCGGCCCAGCGGATCATGCCCGTATCATTCGGAGCATCGCCGATCGCCATCGTGGCCGAGCGCTCGATGCCGTAGAGCTTGGCGACCATCTCGAGTGCAACGCCCTTGTCGGCGGCGAAATGGACGACCTGCAGCAGACGCAGATGACTGAACGCGAAGCTGATGCGGCGGCCGACCTGCTCGCGGAGCATGACCTCGAGACCGACGAGGCGGTGCGGCTCGTCGAGCATCATCACCTTCGACACGGGCTGATCGAGCACGGCGGCGAGCGGACCGAGGTCGCTGCTGTTGGCGGCGGCGGTGGCGGGGTCGAGGGCATCGATCCCGGGCGTCGGCTTAGTGCCGTTGGAGTCGGTGTGTGCACCGAGCCCGCGGATCGCGGGCTCGGCGGCGAGACGTCGCTGACCCGATTTATCGGTGTAGCAGTTGTCGCCGATTTCCAGACCGATCGCCGCCGTCGGCGAGGCCTGACGCGCGACACGGACGACGGTCTTGGCGACTTCCTTATCGAGCGTGTGCTGCAGGATGGTCGTGTCGGTGGTGGGATCGTAGATCGTCGCGCCGTTGTGGCAGATCTGTGGCGTGGTCAGGCCCAAGGCCTTGGCGATGGGGCGCACGGAGCGCGGAGCGCGGCCGCTGGCGAGGACGACCTTTACGCCGCGCTGCGTGGCGGCATCAATAGCCTCGGCGGCCTGATAGCAGATCGAGCCATCGGTGCGCAGCAGCGTTCCATCGAGGTCGATGGCGACGAGCTGAATGGACTCCATCGATAACGGGCGAGTCTCGCCTTGCAAGATCTTCTCCGGGGGCTTGCGTCGCTCATCGGCTCGCTGGGCTTGGGCTGTCGAATATCGCATGTTAGTGCCCCCGCGGAAGGGATGCTGCGCGTCGCTCTGGGGCGACTCTGCAACATCGGCACGATCCGGGGGCGACTTAACCAGCCACGCTAATCACGCGGGCGGCTCGACATGCGCGGTCGCTTTGGCGCGACCGAGATGCGTTTCGATGCGATATTCGATCTCACTGGCCAGTTGATGCGCCGCCGCGACGGTCATCTCGGCGGGCACCTGGATGTGCATGTCCACCCAGTGGAACGAGCCGACGTGTCGGTGACGCACCTTGTGGTACGAGAGGATGCGGCGGTCGGCGACCTCGCTGTCGAGGATGCCGCGGATCGCACGATCGTCCTTCGGGTCGGCCTCGTCCATGAGCCCGCCGAACGATTCACGGAGCAGATGACCGCCGGCGAAGAGGATCAGCACCGCGATGGCGATGCCGATCACCGGGTCGAGCCACGTCTTGCCGGTGTACCAGACGAGCGCGAGGCCGATGATCGCGGCGAGCGTGGTGACGACATCGGTCATCAGGTGCTTGCCGTCGGCGATGAGCGTCGGGCTCTGCAGCCTGCGACCGGCCTGCCAGACATACACGGCGAGCAGGACCATCAGCACGTTGCTGGCCGACAGCAGCATCAGGCCATAGCCCAGGCGCTGCGGCTCGATGCCATGCAGCAGGCGGCGTGACGACTCGAAGATCATCGTCAGCGCCGCGAAGATGATCATCGCGCCCTCGACGCCGACGGACACGAACTCGATCTTGCCGTGCCCGTAAGGATGCTCGGCGTCGGCGGGCTGCGCCGCGTACCACGTGCTCAGCAGCGCCATCGCCGCCGCGACGAGATTCACGATCGACTCCAGCGCGTCACCGAGCACGGCAGCGGAATTGGTCATCAGGAACACGCCGAACTTCAGCAGCGTGATCAGGATGCCCAGCAGCAGCGCGACGCGAGCAACCTTCTGCGCGGCGTGCTGCTCATGTGCGGTGCGTGTCGGATCGGGTGTGAGGGGTGGGGCGCTCATGGTTGGGGCTGCGATGGACAGTCTAATGCTCGACCTCGTGCTCAACTGAGGCGCTCACGTCGCGGTGCGCCGCAGGGATTGCACACCGTACGCGATGGCGAAGAGGAGCGTGAGCACCATCACGATGCACGGTCCGGGGCTGAGCTTGCGTGCGATGAGGCTGATCGCCAGGCCGCCGACAGTCGATACCACGCCAACCGCTCCCGCGGTCCAGAGCACCGTGCTCAGCCGCCGCGTCAGCAGCATCGCCGTCGCTCCGGGGATCACCAGCAGGGCGCTGACGAGGATGATGCCCACAAGGCGCAGGCTCACTACCGTCACCAGCGCCAGCACGATCAGCACCATGTAATGCAGCACCGTCGCCGGCACGCCGTACACGCGGCTCACCGTCTCGTCGAATGCGTAGAAGCTCAGCTCCTTGAACAGCGCCGCGCACAGCACCAGCACCGCCGCCGCCAGCGCCACCGCTGTCCACATCCCCGCCGCCCCGACGTTCAGCAGCGACCCAAACAGGATCGTGTCCCACGGCGGCGAGTACTCGAACGCGCCGACCCATTGGCTGTACGCCGGCCACGACTGCAATTGCACCCTGAGATTCTGCGCCAGCGCTCCCCACGCCATCGACGACGCCAGCAATATCCCGATCGCCGTGTCGCTCTCGACACGCTTCGACCGGCTCAGCACGCCGATGAGGATCGCCGTCGCCACGCAGAACACCAGCACCACGCCGTCCTGCTCCCACCGCATCGCCAGTCCCGTGTAGCCCAGCAGCGCCGCGGTCCCGATCCCGCCGAACCCCGCGTGACTGATGCCCTGGCCGATGAACGCCATGCGCTTGAGCACGACCAAGACGCTCAGCAGCGAGCACACCAGCCCGATCGCCAGCGACGCGACGATCGCCTGCTGCACATAATCTTCACGCAATATCTGCATCAATGGCATCACCGCGAACATGGTAACGCAAACCGTCGCGGCTTTCCCCGCCACGAATTCCACATACGCGCATCACACCCCGCGCATCACCCCTCACCGCGAATACTGCATCTTCGGCGAGATCCCCGCCGTCCGATGCTCACGCCCGTATCGCATCCCCGAATCCGTCGGCGTCGTCGGCTGGATCATCGCAGGCGTCACATACACCGTCGGCGTCACCGACGCCGCGATCACATCCGTCCCCGCCCCATCACTCCGCACCACGCCCCGCGGAAGCGCCGGCGCCGCAGGAGCCGCTGCCCCCGCTCCGCCCGCCGCGCCGCCCGCATCCGCCTTTGCGCCACCCGCCGCCGCGCCGCCCCGCGCATCATCCGCACCGAACGTCGGCACTTCGCCGCCGATCTGCCGCTGCACATACGCCGGCGCACGCACCACCAGGTTCCCGTTGTAGTACACGATCGTCGCCGTGCCCCCCGCTTCCTTCCAGATCTCCGGCTCAACCGTCTCGCGGATCATCTCCACGATCTGCTGCCCACGAGCCGCCCGGCTCTCCGGCGTGTCCGCCGTCGTCGCGGTCTTGAACGGGCTTCCCGCGGCTCCGCTCCCGCTGCTCCCGCCACCGATCTGCCGCGACTGCCCGCCCTTCGTGATCGCCACCAGATCGAAGTCCGGCGCATCGGTGAAGTTCGGGATGTTCACCAGCAGGTCGCCAATCGGATAGATCGCGACGACCAATCGCTGGTTCGCCATCGACTTGGTCATCACCTCCACATACCACGGCGTGACCTCCCAGATCAGCGGCTCATTGGGCCCCAGCTGCCGCGCCATCTGCTCGATGGCGTCGCCGACCGTCTGCCCGTTGCCCGCCAGCACCACCTTCTGCTCCGGGTCCACGCCCTCTTCCTTCAGCTTCTCCCAGTTCACCACAATCGCCAGCCCGCTCACATTGGATAACCACGTGAACGCGTCTTTCGCCATCATGCCCTCGCCGTTAGCCACGGGCATCGTCACGGGGATCGAGCTGCGGATCGCCTGTCCAGTCTTGCTCTGCCTGACCTGCTGCTTCTCCGCCACGACCTGCTGCGCCTTCGCCGCCCGCATCCCTTCGAGGCGCTCCTGCAGCGACTGGGCGTTGACCGCACCCGCCGCGAACATCACACCGCAGATCGTCGCCAACATAGCCAGGTGTCGCATGTGATCCAATCCTTATGCCACGCCGACCCGCAAGCGCCACACCGCCGCAGTCCCGGCATTGTACCTAGACGCCGTGACCGATCACCGGTTCCCGGGGAAAGGGTTCAGGGTTCAGGAACTCCGCCGCTTGCGGCTTCGCGGCGAGCGGATCATCAAACCAAACCCAATGGAGTTTGGAGTAACAAGTTGGGCGTTGGCCAATCCCCTTCTCGCTAACACCCAACCCCTGACCCCCAATTCCCAGGTCACTCCCCATGCGCACAAACCCGTCGACCGGACACATTCACCCCCTCCTGCTGCCCCCCGATTCCGCGCCTTAAGCCCTCGAATCCCACAACTTGCAAAAACCCATCCGGGAAACCACCCGGACGTCCGGTTTCTCGACCACGTTTGTGCGCGCTCCCACCTCGCCCCCGGGGAAAGGCTGCAAGTCCGCCTACGGTGGATCGGCGGTCCTCCGCCGGGTGAGGGTGCACCGGAACTTTCAACATGCGCCACCCGCCCCCTTTGACACCCCACCACGCCACCCCTCAAGATGATCCGCAGTCCCACCCGATCCGCAGACGTTCTGCGGCGCGTGCGTCTGAGAATCATTGTTATGCAGCCAGATGCATTCTCCATTCGGTTACTCCCCACAAGCGAGTGCGGTCCGGACGGCCAGCGCCTCGGTGAAATCCGCGTCGGCTCTTTCGTTGAGAGTTTCGCCGTCTACCCGTTCGCCGGCCCCGTCGAGTCAGTCGCCGCGAGATGGTTGGACGAACTCCGATTACTGATCGACGGTGCCTCGGCGGTGGGTTTACCGACAGCATCCAACATGACATGGGTGCTATACCGTTCTGGTTCCACAGTATTCGTTCAGCAAATGCTCATGTTGACTGGTGTTGGGCCGCAGCTTGATCCGAGTGGAAAAGTAAGACATATACGGGCGCACACAGACATCACAAAAGAAGGCCGGCGTATCAGCCAGTGGACCACCACAGTTGAAGCCATTTCGGCGTTCGTTACCGCGTGACTCCTCCCGCGCGCCAAATCCATCCGACCAGGGCGGCGTAGCCGCCCGGCTAGCGCTGTTGTACGATTGTCGTCCCCTAACACCTGGAGAAACCATGCGCCACCTCGCACTGCTCGCCGCGTTCGCTCTCATCGCTTCCGTCACCAACTCCGCCCTCGCCGACGCCAAGCTCGCCGGCGCCGATTCGCCGCTCAAGGATGGCGACCGCATCGTCTTCCTCGGCGACTCGATCACCGCCGCGGGTGTCCGACCCGATGGCTACGTCACGCTCGTTCACAACGACATCACCAAGAGCGGCAAAAAAGTCGAGGTCATCGGCGCCGGCGTCAGCGGCAACCGCGTGCCCAATCTGCAGGCCCGCCTGCAGAAGGACGTCATCGACAAGAAGCCGACCATCGTCTGGATCTACATCGGCATCAACGACGTCTGGCACTCGGAGCACGGCAAGGGCACGCCCAAGGCCGAGTACGAGGCGGGCCTCAAGGACATCATCGCCCAGATTCAGAAGGCCGGCGCGGTCGTTGTCCTCGCCACGCCGACGGTGATCGGCGAGAAGACCGATGGCACCAACAAGCTCGACAAGATGCTCGACGAGTACGCCGACGTGAGCCGCAGCGTCGCCAAGGAAACCGGCTCGACGCTCTGCGACCTGCACAAGGTCTTCGGCGAAGAGCTCAAGAAGATCAACACGAAGAACGAGCCCAAAGGCGTCCTCACCGCCGACGGCGTGCACCTGAGCAAAGCCGGCAACATCCTCGTCGCCGCCCAAGCCGACGAAGCCATCGCCGCCGCGGCGGCCTCGCGGAAGTGATCGCCCCCTCTCCCTCCCAGGGAGAGGGCCGGGGTGAGGGTCTAATTGCAAGAACTCCCTGTGCGCTTGCACGCAATTGACGTCGGGCGTGTCCCACGTCTCACCCTCACCCGGCTCGCGGACTCGCCGACCTCTCCCTTGAAG
>JAYVTU010000023.1:0-5083 GCA_043788485.1 Planctomycetota bacterium | reverse complement strand
CACTCACCGGCGGCGACGGCAACGACAAGATCACCGCTTCCAACAAGACCGCCGTTAACACCATTGTCACCGGGGACGGCGTCAACTCCGTCTCGGCCGCGGGTGTCACCAACACGATCACCGGCGGCGCCGGCAACGACGCCATCAAGTCCACCAACGCGACCGCGGTCAACACCATCGATGGCGGCGACGGCAACAACAGCATCTCCGCCGCGGGCGTCACCAACACGATCACCGGCGGCACGGGCGCCGACACGATCAAGGTCACCAACAAGACCGCGAACAACACCATCCACGCCGGCGACGGCGCGAACGTCATCTCGGCCAGCGGCCTGACCAACGACATCACCGGCGGCACGGGCGTCGACACCATCAAGGTCAGTAACGTCGGCGGCGCCAACACCATCGTCGCCGGCGACGGCGACGACATCATCTCCGCTCTGGGCCTCACCAATACCATCAGCGGCGGCAATGGCGCCGACATCATCAAGATCACCAAGGGCACCAGCGCCGTCACCGGCGGCGACGGCAACGACATCATCACCGGCGGGTCGGGCGTCGATACCATCGACGGCGGCAACGGCGATGACATCATCAAGGCCGGCGCGGGCAACGATACCGTCAATGGCAACGCCGGCAACGACACCATCGACGGCGGAGCCGGCAACGACACCATCAACGGCAACGACGGCAACGACATCCTGCTCGGCGGCGCCGGCGACGACACCGTCGACGGCGGCCTGGGCAACGACACCATCACCGGCGGGGCCGGAGCCGACCACCTCGTCGGCGGCGGCGGCACCGATGTCATCAACTCCGATGCCAACGACATCTAAAGCCCCGTGAACGATCGCTCCATAAGACACAAAAGCCCCGGTCAAACCGACCGGGGCTTTTTTTGTGCCGTGGCTGACGGTGTTCTCCTCCTCAAACCAATAAATACACCACCGGAATTGAGCCCTCCGTGGATAGCAAAGTGCCGCGGGGACAGCGTGGCGATACAACCCGCAGACACGCTTGCCGGCGGGATGAAAATATGAGAATTGGAATTTGAGTTATGACGATTTTGGGTTGCAAAAAGGTAGGGGTAGAGAAATCGCGTGGAGGGCAACTAATGCACGGCGGATGCGGGGGTTGCCGGGATTTTATTCAAAGACGCGTCGGCGACATATTGATGCGCACGATCATTTCGCGGAACCGGGGGGTGACAACGTAAGTGCAGTTGAGAGCGGGGTCGGAGTTTTTGGTTCCAGGTTTGGAGGGGGTTTTTCGCTGGGGTGCGCGTAAGTGAGGGCGGCGGAGACCCCCGGACTGGAGTCCATGATCTTCGGGGAGATGGGAGTGGGATCACTTCAGGGGATCGGCGTGGAAGACGATGCGATAGGCGCGGCTTGGGTCGCACTTGCGGGGATTGGGGACGAGGATGAAGTCGTCGGTGATCAGCGGCTTGAGGTCCTCGCCCTCGGTGACTTTCGCGGCGCCGATGCGGTGCGGGAGGAGCGCGACGAAGGGGCGGTAGCCGCGCTGGGCGCCGTTGGTGTTGACGGGGGCGAAGCTGCTAGCCCCGAGGTTGGGTTTGATGTCGAGTGTGTAGACGTCGTCCTTTTCGGTGAGCGTCTGCTCGTAGGCGCGGGGGCCATCGGCCATGCGTGCGATCCAGGCGGGGTCGCCGTAGAAGGCGAGGACATCGCGGTCGTGGAGCAGGCCGGTGGCGTCTTGAGCGGTGAGGCCCTCGACGGGCGTGACGCGGCACTGCATCATCTCGCCGGGATCGGGTGCGAGGTTGCGGGCTTCGGGTGAGATGGCGTCGAGGCGGTGGATCAGGGCCTGTTCATTGACGAAGAAGGCTTCGGCGAGCGTGTAGCGGCCGGGCTGCTCGACGAAGTAATCGAGCAGGCCCCAGCCCGCGTAGCCGTACCATGTGGGGACGGTGTAGCCGATCATCTGATCGACGCCGGCGGAGTTCATCCAGGCGAGGGCCATCGAATCGGGGCCATCGATGTGACCCATGAGGCAGTTGCCGATGGGAAGGTAGACCTTGGGATTGGCGGAATCGACGGGGAACTTGCCGCCGTGCGTGTCGAAACCAGTGAGCTTGCCGGCGGCGCTGCGGAACTGGCCGTTGCGGTAGCGGTAACCGATCTGCCAGTCGTGCTCGGTGGCGTGGCCCGAGGTGACGAAGAGGTCGGGGTGATAGTCGTTGAGGCTTTGCACGAGGGCTTGCGTGGTGTCGGCCGGGCCGCGGTCGGGCTCGGGCTTGCCGCCGGCTTTCTTGGTGATGTGCTTGAACTGGTTGAGCTCGCAATACCACTGGCCTTCGACGCACTGATCGAGCGCAACCTCGGTGCCCGATGCGACGCGCTTCACGGTCAGCGGCTCGCTCTGTCTGGCAATGCGGAGAGCATTGGCGGCGTCGTAACCCGTGAGGATGCCCCACAGGCAATCGGTGTAGGGATCATCATCGAGCTTGCGGGTGAGGCGGTGAACCTCGGCGACGAACTTGCTGCTAGCCTCGGCGGGCTTGGCGACGAAGCAGACGTAACGCGGGAACTGCTTGCGGAGCTCGGGCAGTGCATCGGTCACTGCGGCGTCGTAGACGATGACGGTCGCGCCGGCGTGCTTGGCCTGCAACGCCTCAACGACGGGCTTCCACGCTGCGTCGGACTGCGTCGCCTTGGAGACGACTATCGCATAGCTCTCCGCAGCGGCCGTGGCGTGCACACCCGAGCACAGCGACACCAGCACCACGGCAGCGAAGCAGGCAGCGGTTCTCATCGCAATCTCCAGCGTAATGTGGCGGAACGCCGCGCGGTCAGTCTAGGCGCATCGCGGCCAGCGTGACCAGCGTGATCAGAGATACTTCGACCCCGGCTCCCAACGGACAAAGGCCTCAATCGCCTCATACTCCGCCAGGCCCAGCTTGTCGTAGATCTCGGCCGTCGCACGGTTGCGGTCCTCGGCACGCTGCCAGAACTCGCGCGGATCATTCCCCGGGAACGGTGCCCGATCCTTCTGCGACTGATGCTTGAAGATCGCCTGGCGTTTCCGCAGCAGCTCCTGCGGACTGATCGGCACCGCGATCTGGATCTTGTGCGGCTCCCATTCCTGCCATGCCCCGCGATACAGCCAGATCACCGTGTCCGCGAACCACGCCTCATCCTTGATCCGCTCCACCGCCTGGAAGATCGCCGAGAGACACACGCGGTGCGTGCCGTGCGGATCGCTCAGGTCGCCGGCGGCATAGATCTGGTGCGGCTTATTCTTCCGCAGCAGGTCCACAATGATCTGGATATCCGCTTCACCCAGCGGCGCCTTGCGGACGCGGCCCGTCTCGTAGAACGGCATGTCCAGGAAGTGAAGCTGCGTATCGGGAATGCCGCAGGCGCGGGCGCCCGCGCGGGCCTCGCCACGCCGAATCAATCCCTTGATCTTCTGCACTTCCGGGCTGTCCACTTCGCCGGGCTTCTTGTGCTTGAGCGACTGCTCGATGCTGCGCTCCAACTCATCGGACTTCGTGTGGTCCAGGCCGAACATGTGGTTGAACTCCGACATGAAGTCGGCGAAGCGAACCGCATCATCGTCGAACACCGCGATGTTTCCCGACACCTGATACGCGACGTGCACCTCGTGGCCCTGATCGACGAGACGGATGAACGTCCCGCCCATCGAGATCACATCGTCATCCGGATGCGGCGAGAAGATCATCACGCGCTTCGGGAAGATCTTGTCCACGGGACGATCCATGTCGCCCGGCTGCTTGCGGCTCGCCGGCTTGCCACCGGGCCAGCCCGTGATCGTGCGCTGCATCGTGCGGAAGATGTTCACGTTGATGTCATACGCGGGCCCATGCTCCGCCAGCAGGTCCTGCAGATAGTGCTCGTTGTAGTCCTCGTCCGTGAGCTTGAGGATCGGCTTGCCCAGCTTCTGGGCCAGCCAGATGATCGCCTTCTTCATCAGGTCATCCGTCCATTCCACCGGGCTGACCATCCATGGCGTATCAAACCGCGCCAGCTTCGCCGCCGCCGCGCGATCAAGCATGACCTGCGCGTTGGGATGATCCTGCAGGAACGACGCCGCGACCGCTTCGGTCACTTCGCCCTCGACCGCCTTCGCCGTCACGCCCGCCTTGCCCTCACCGAACGCGAGCATCACCAGCCGCCGCGCCCGCAGGATCGTGCCCACGCCCATCGTGATCGCCCGACGCGGCACATTCTGCTCGCCGAAGAAGTCCGCCGATGCGTCCTTCCGCGTCTTCTGGTCCAGCGTGATCAGGCGCGTGATCGAGTTCCGCCCCGAGCCGGGCTCGTTGAACCCGATGTGGCCCGTGCGCCCGATGCCCAGGATCTGGATGTCGATCCCGCCCGCTTCCTGGATCGCCGCCTCGTAAGCCGCGCACGCATCGGGAACCTGCTCGATGGGCAGCGTGCCATTGGGGATGTGCACGTTCGCCGGGTCGATGTCGATGTGGTCGAACAGATGCTCGTGCATGAACCGCACATAGCTCTGCAGCTCATTAGGCTGAATCGGGAAATACTCATCGAGGTTGAACGTCACGACGTTCTTGAAGGAGAGTCCTTTCTCCTTGTGCATCTTCACGAGCTCCGCATACAGCCGCGTCGGCGTCGAGCCCGTCGCCAGCCCAAGCACCGCCTTCTGCCCACGCCCCGCCTTGTCACGGATGAGCTGCGCAATCTCCCGCGCCACCGCGATGCTCGCATCCGCCGCCTCGTCAAACACGCGCGTCGGAATCTTCTCACGTTGCGTCAGCAGCTTCTCATACAGACTGGTCATGCGTATCCCTTCAGGTGTCAACTATAGGTCAACTAGGTAGAGACCCACCACAATAATGCCCCCCCATTTCAGGGTCAACGCTCGCCCCCGTGTAGCCGCGCCCCGAGTCCGCGAGGGGAGCGTTCTCGTCTCGCGTCTTGCGTCTTGCGTTTCAGCGCGAGACCCGCAACGCATGACGCAAGACCACTTCTGTGCGCGGGGCTGTTGCCCGAATGGGGCGTAAGCGTGGTCAGTTGAGTTGTGGGCTGAGGGATCGCATCAAGCGGGTGGCGATTGTCGTCAGGCGGGTCAG
>JAYVTU010000022.1:0-11913 GCA_043788485.1 Planctomycetota bacterium | reverse complement strand
AAAAGCCTGCGGATTCCGAAACCGCCAGAACTTCAAAACCGCCATCCTCTTCCACTGTGGCGGACTGGACCTTTACCCATGCTGATTACGGAAGGACCTGTTTCTCAATCCTGTGCAGATCGAAGACTGGAGAAGTCATGGCACCAGCTTTTGGGAATTCTTCTATTGGCTCTATCGGATCATTCAACTACTGCAAGTCTCGCTCTGGCCCTCGATGTTCGGCTTGATGCTCTTACTCCATGAATCGTTGCGAGATGTTCAAGAGTCGGGGACGCTTCAGAATCCGGCGAATACGGAGCGGCACGCGGCGCTGCGGTCGTCACACGGCGTTGTCCCGATGGCGGTCAGTCTCTTGACCATCGGATTTGCGCTGCTGGTCGTATCGGTATTGGCACTCATCGCCGTCGGGATGTTGTTGGGGGTTCAAAATCCGGGAAAACACGCGGACGATTTCTTGTTCATTTTCGCGGCGGCGGCGGTCACCGCGATGTGGGGCCCTTTCCTGTCGGGCGGATTCAGCCTGCTCGGGACTTTATTGTGCACCATGGCACCGGCCCGATTCCGGGCCGGTCCGCGCGCGGTCCTGGCGACGGCGGGAATGATTCTGTTCGCGGGCCTGATCACGCTGGCGGTATGGCAGGACACCGGTGGAATTCCGTTCCTGGTCAACACGACGTTCTGCGTGAGCATCACGCTCATCGCCATGCTGCTCTCGCGGTTGGCACGATCGGCTGGCGACCTCTCCATCTCGCGCAGCGCACTCCTTTTCGTCACGATCCTGCCGCCGCTCGACGCTGCTGTCTTCAACTTGTATCAGCCCTCTGAGATTCAGCGCAGCCTGTCGCCGCTCCAAGCGTTCGCTGGCATCATTGAAGCGATCATTCTGCTGATCCTGTTAATCTGGTACGGCTGGTTCCTGCTGCGCATCCGCGCGGCGTACAGAGCCTAAGTTTCCCAGTCCCGGACCGCCGCAACCGTGTGGGGCGGGATTTGTTTCGGGCGGCGGTTTTTGAACCCGGCGGGTTTGTTCCACGGGAGCCGCCTCGTGTCGAGGCGGGTGTTCACGGTTTTGGCTTTTTCGGCGGGCCGAGTTGGCGCACGGCGGGGTGGGCGGTGAGTGTCTGCATCTGACGGATGGCGATTTCGTTGAGGCGTTTGAGCCGCTCGGGTTGGGGGAGGTTCATGTGGATGAGCTCGGCGTTCATGGCTTCGATGTTGGCCAGGACGAGCAACTGCTCGATGGTCGCGTGTTCCCGCATGTTGCCTTCGAGCTTGGCGTTGCCGTCGCGCCACTGCTTGGCGGTCTGGCCGAAGAGCGCGACGTTGAGGACATCGGCTTCCGTGGCGTAGGTGATGGCGGCCTGCGTGGCGGTGACTTCTGCGGGGATGAGATGGGCTTTGATCGCATCGGTGTGGATGCGATAGTTGAGCTTGGAGAGCGTGCGATTGAGATTCCATGCAAGGGAGAGGCGTCTGTTTTCGTCGTCCTTGAGGCGCTGGAATTCCTTGATGAGGTAGAGTTTGAATTCGGGACTGAGCCACGATCCGAACTCGAAGGCGATGTCCTGATGGGCATAGGTTCCACCGTAACGACCGGCGCTGGCGGCCAATCCCTTGGCACGGGTGCGGTCGATCCACGCCTTGGCGGACAGGAAAAAGCTGTTTCGGCCAGCTTCATTTCTAATTCCCTCGAATTCGAGGGAATTAAAATCCGGGTTGTGGATCTGCTCCCAGACACCCAAGAAGAGGACGGTGTCCTTGTTCTTGAGCCACTGCTCGATGAGCGCGCCGGCACCCTCGAAATTTCGCACCATGTCGGTCAGTGAGATGTAATCGCCATGTTCCTTGGAGAGGATGGTGATGGGCGTTCCCTGAACCTCGATGGTGGACTTTTTGGATTTACTCAATCGTGTGATTCCTTCAATCCTGTGAACTTGACTGATTTAATTGTGGCGAATTCGCCGCAATTAGAAGCCTGCGTCGCCGGTATTGTCCGCGGCGCGGCGGACCGCTGCAACCGCGTGGGGCGGGATTTGTTTCGGGCGGCGGGGGGTGGGGGGAAGTTTCAGGTTGCAAGTTTCAGGGTTTCAAGTGGATCGATCCACGGAGCCGCCTCGTGTCGAGGCGGGTTGAAGCCTGAGCCTCGATGGCGAGGGGTTCAAGGGTTTTGTTGTCTTGCGCGGTTGTCGCGAATGGCGCGCGGCGTACTTCCCGCGCGCCCTCACCCGGCTCGCGGACTCGCCACCCTCTCCCCGGGGGCGAGGGGTTGGCAATCGAATCCTCGCCGTTGAGGCTCGGATTCGAACCGTCCCGGCACGGGGCGGCTCTGTGGAAGGGAAGGGGCAAAGGCAGCCCTCACCCCGGCACTCTCCCGGGGGAGAGGGAGTCGGACCCGGCGGGTTGGCGGGGGTTGGGGTTTTGTATGTGTGGCGGTGTTTCGCCCCGTTGGGCGGATGGATTGCATATAGCCGCCTCCTGTGGGGGCGGGGATCGGCCCCAGAGGGGCCGGCTATATGGAGAGGGGACGGGACGGCGCGACGCCGCCGGCGGCGCCCGCTGCGCGCATCGCGGCCAAAGCCCGGTTGATGCGGATGAGTGTAAGCATGAAATACGCCGACACAGCGAACAACGCGATGACGATGGCAGCCAGGACGACGATCAACCACGTGCCGACGGCCGTCTGGGGTGACAGATCGGCCATGAGCTTATTCAACGCCGCGACCTGCGTCTGATTTTCTTTGACGGCTTCGGTGCTCGCCTTTACGGACTGCTCGTTGGCCGCGACCGCGGCTGTGCTCCGCTCGATCGCCTGCTGATTCCGCACGATCGCATCGGACGTCGCCAGGACGCTCTTTTCGTTGGCGGCGATCGCCTCCGTGCTCCGCCTCACTCCCTTCTCATTTTCGGCAACCGCCTGGGAACTGGCCGCGACGCTCTTTTCGTTGGCGGCGATCGCCTCGGTGCTGCGCCGCACTCCCTTCTCGTTCTCGGCAATAGCCAGCGAACTGGCCAGCACGCTCTTCTCGTTGGCGGCGACGGCTAGCGTGCTGGCACGCACGGTCTTTTCGTTGGCAGCGATGGCCTCGCTGCTCAGCGCAATCGCATCGTGGTTGGCGCGGATCGCCGCTGAGGATTGGTCGATGACTTCCGAGTTGGTGCGGATCGCCTTGCTGCTGGCTTCGATCGCCGCCTGGTTTTCCTTGATGACCTTCTCCATGTGCTCAAGGTCCTGGCAGCCTAGAAGCGAGAGGGCGCAGAAGATGGCCGCAACAGGACCGCGTAGTTTGTCGATCGCATTTGCTGTTGCGGGCATCTCGGGAGCTCCGTGCATATTTTCTCGACCGTGTACGCCGTCGATCACTGTGGACCGCCCGCGTTGATTTTGCCGGCGCTCGTCGCCGCTGCACGATGGCCGCCGCCGATGCGTTTGCCGGTCACGCGACGGTAGACGAGCATCAAGGCAACCGCGCCCGCGGCGAACATCACGAGGAGGCAAATGACCCTGGTGTAGAGCCGGTCGATCGAGTGGTCCATCACGGCCTGCAGGTTCTGCGTCATCAGAGTTTGCTGCCCGATGATTTTGGCGTCGAGCTGTTCCATCGCGGCCTGCACGTTCTTGGCCAGAAGATTCTGCTGGTCAACGACCCGGGTGTTGAGCTGTTCGATCGCGGCCTGGCGCTCGACGGTGATTTCCGCGGCCGCCTGCTTGAACGCCGCGTCACGTTGCTGCGCGACAGCCGCGTCAAGCTGTTTGACCAGCGCCGCCTGCTGCTCGGGCAGGTCCGCTCTGAACCGTTCCACGGTCTTGGCGAGTTGGCCGCTGGCGTCGGCAAATTGCGAAGTGGCGGCGGCGAATTTGCTTGTGTTGTCGGTGAACCGGGTCGTGTCTCCGAGCAACTGCTTCATCTGCGGAGCGGCGAGCATCTGCATATAGAGCGTGTCGGCCTGCCACGCCGCGATGAACGAGACGTGCTGCGCGTAATAGAACATCCGTTCGCCCAGCACACGCGACTGCTCGACCTGCCTGACCGCCGGGTCGAGTCCGGCGAATGGGTCGAGGTTGATGATATTGAAGACACTGGTGGCCAAGCGGGATTCGCGTGATGCCGCCTGTGTTGCCTGCGGAAAATCCGCCAGCCGCACCCCCGCCACGTATTGCTGGTCGGGATTCTCCCGGCGCCACTGGCCGGCCACCCGTCGCAATTCGTCGACCTGTTCTTCGGTCAGGTAAGTGCCCGTGATTCTCCAGATGTCGGCCTCCTGGGCCTTGAGCGCGTTGAGCAGATGCGCAACACCGTCGGCGCCGAATGCCTGCTTCGCCCAGGGATCCTCGATCGATTGGCGCGTGAGCGTGACCGTGATCGCCATGTCCATCAGTCCCGCAAGCGGGCTGACATTGGCGGCGTTGATGATCGCGCCGTGGCCAAGCTGGAGCTTGGAGCGTTGCGCAGCGAGCACGCCCTGGGGCGTCGTCGCCGACGCCCGGACCTTGTCGAAAGCGTCGGCCATCGCCGACACATATCGATCCGCGAAATCCATGACCGCTGTCTGGACGGAGGCGGGATCGATCTTCGGAGTCGCGGCGGTTTCGGGCTTCTCCTGCAACTTCGGCAGCGGGGCATCGGCCACGCACCCGCCCAGCGAGATTGCGCCGAGCCATGCCCCTATCGCGAAAATTGCCGGATAGATCGTCGAGCGGGTGATAGTCGCCATCGAAATCCTCGATTTCAATTCGCGTCGTTCACTGGACCGTGATCGCCACGGCTTCAGTGTATTCAAAAGCCACCCGATCGCCGACATGGACCTTGTCCAGATCCTTGAGCTTCGGGTCCGCTGTGAACGTCAGGAGATCACCGGCCGGGGTGCGGAGGTTGACCACGCGGGTCGTGTAGTTGATCGACTCGACCTGTGCTTCGACCGTCGCCTGACGGGCGCAGACAATCCCCGGCTTCTGGCCGAGTTCCGCGATGGCCACGGCGACGGCAAGCTTGGTCGTCGGCTCCTGGTCTGCTTTCCTGATCGATGCGAACATCTGCGTGAAATATTCCACGTTGACGACATCGCCCTTTTTGATCTGATTGAAATTGCGCACCGCCGACGTCACGGTGAAGATTTCCGTCTTGCCGTCCGGCCCTGTCAGCGCGATCGAACGATTGCCGTAGTCGATGGCGTCAACCTTCACCTGGGCCTTGAGGGTCTGCGTCGCCGTGACGGTCGGCAGCCCGTTGACCGTTTTGCGTTCGACCATGACGCGATCGCCCGTATCGGCGCAGCCCGCCAGGCAAGCGATCATGAACGCGGGCAGGAACGCGGCAAACGACAGATGATTTCGAAGTTTCATTTTGGTCTCCTGATTCGATGAACGTTTGTACGCGGTCTTGAGGGTTCAATTGCCTTCAATAATAACTATTTGGAGCCCGAGCGCGTGATCGTGTCCGCAGGGGACGGAAGCGGGGACAACGCGATAAGCGGTCGGGTGCGGAATAAGGCATCAGGACAACGCGACCAGCGGTCGCGGCTTTGCAAGGGAAGGGGGTCGGGACGACGCGACGGCAAAACGTTCACGGCTTGGGCTGCGACTGGAGCGAGTCGAGCGCGACGGTGGCGAACATCAGGGATTGGTACGGGGATTTCGAGCCGGCTTCGTAGAGGCAGGCGATCTGGCCATCGGGGAGGATGGCGAGGTCGGAGTAGGCGGCGGGGCCGGGGTGGAGGGTGAATGTGGCGGGCCATGTTTTGGCATCGTCGAAGCTGGCGCGGAGGGTCAGGTTGGCGCGCTGGGTGGTGCTGGCGGGATTGGTGAAGAGGATGACGCCGGGCTTGTCATCTGCGGGCCAGCGGAGGCGTTTGATCGCGGCTTGGCAGACGGGTTCGATGAGCGTGTCGTCGAAGGTTTGATTTTTCCAGGTTTCGCCGGCGTCGTCGCTGAGGGCGATCTGGCGGGCTTTGTGGGAGCGGTCGTAGTTGCGCATGTTGAGCATGAGGCGGCCGGCGGCGAGTTCGACGAGCTGGCATTCGTTGACGTTGGCGTTGGGCGCGGTGCCGCCGAGCTTCCAGGTTTGGCCGTGGTCGTCGGAGTAGATGATGTGGGAGAAATATTTTTTGGATTCGACGTGATCGCAGGGGATGACGAGGCGGCCTTTGTGGGGGCCATGCTCGATCTGTATTCCGCTGCCGGGGCCGGTGGCGTACCAGGTCCAGTTGGGCTTCTTCACGTCGGCGGTGATTTCGCGCGGCTTGGCCCAGGTGATGCCCTCGTCGGTTGAGGAGGTGACGAAGATGCGGCGGGTGTCGCTGCTGGTGCGATCGATGATGCTGCGTTCGCTGTCGGCTCCGCGGTTCCACGTGGCCAGGAGCCAGATCGTGCCGGTGGAGCGATCGACGACGACGCAGGGATTGCCGCAGGTGTTGGCGGCGTCGTCCCAGATGATGATTTGCGGGGACCAGGTTTTGCCCTGGTCGGTGGAGCGTTTGACGAGGAGGTCGATGTCGCCGTGGTCGGAGGAGGAATGGCGAGCCTCGCAGAAGGCGAGGAGGGTGCCTTTGGGTGTGACGGCGAGAGCGGGGATTCGGTAGATGGGGTAGCCGTCTTGGCCGGAGGTGAAGAGGGGGGAGCCGAGGGGCGGCGGTTCGTCGGCGTGGAGCGGGGCGGAGAGCATGATCACGAGGAATGCGGCGAGCAGTGCGACGGTTTTCATGGTCGCCTTTCGTGGATGGGCATCATTGGCTGCGGCGGTCGTGAGCGCGGGGATCATTGTAAAGGCGGATGGCCGAAAGTGGCCGATTTGATCGCGGCCCAATTTCTGACGGGGATTTTTGGGTTTGGCTTGCTTTTGGAGGGTTATCGGCAATGATTAGATGCTCGGTGGAGGGCCGGAGGCGGCAGCGGGACCCAAGATTCCAGGAGAGCGATCTTGTCGAAATCGAACGGAAGGCGGTCGGGGCTGACGGATTCGCTGCGCGCTTGGATTCGGCGGCGGGCGCTGGCCTGCGCGGCGGCGGCGACGCAGAGGAATTCGCGACGCAACCTGCGCTCCATCGGCTTCGAGGCGCTCGAGTCGCGCGCGATGTTCAGCGCGACGATCGGAGTCACGGCCCACGTGCTGGACCACACGAACAACACTTTTTCCGACGTCGCGATTACCGACGGCGACACGACGCCTTCGCGCGGCGACTTCACCGACTTCGGGCAGATCGGCGTCAGCTCCGCGGCGGGGAACACGATCGTCACGCGCACCTTCACGATTCGTAACAGCGGCGACACCAACCTGAACCTCACGGGCAATCCGGTGATCAGCATCACGGGCGCCAACGCATCGGACTTCACCGTGACGACGCTGCCGGCGAGCAGCAGCGTCGCCAACGGGACGCCGGTGACGTTCACGGTTTCGTTTGATCCCAGTGCCGCGGGCGTCCGGTCGGCGACGGTGAACATCGCCAGCGATGATCCGTCGCACAGCGTTTTCGATTTCACGATCGCGGGCGTCGGCTTGACGACGACGACGGCGGTGGACGGGCTCCAAACCGCGACGACCGTGGACGGCACGGGCACCGGCGCGACGACCGGCACGTCGATGATTGTTTTGTACACGGGGTATCTGCTGAATGGCAACGTGTTCGACGCCGGGACTCTGCCGGTGACGCTCGGGACGACGAGCCTGATCACGGGATTCACCGAAGCGCTCAACGGGATCAAGCTGAATCAGTCGCTGACGATGGTGATCCCGTCGGCGATCGGCTACGGCGTGGATGGATTCCCGCCGAATATTCCCGCCAATTCGACGCTGATCTTCGAGGTGACGCGCGTCGGGTTCCCGGCGCTGCGCGTGACAGGCGGAACGAATCTCGACCAGGCGATCACGACTGGCGACGCGACGCCCAGCGCGACCGATGGCACGATCTTCGGCCCGATCGTCGAGGGCACGAGCGCGACGCACGTCTTCACGCTGAGCAACACCGGCGGATCGTCGCTGAGCATCGGCGATGTCACGATCAGCGGCGCGAACGCGAACCAGTTCGCGGTTACGCAGTTTGACCAAGCCTCGGGCACGTTCACCGTGAAGTACAGCCCGACGATCGGCGGGGCGGCTAACGCCAGCGCGACCGTCAGCATCGCGAGCAACGATCCGGCGTCGCCGATGACGTTCGCGGTCAGCGGATCGACGCGCGTGGCGGGCGCGACGGCGGCGGCGATGACGGTGAGCGGCAACGGCACGGTGATCGCGTTCAACGACACGACGCCGTCGGCGGCGGACTTCACGGACTTCGGGCAGATGGGCGTGGCGAGCGGTTCGGGGATCACGACCTCGACGCGGCGATTCTCGATCGCCAACAGCGGCGATGCGGACCTGACACTCAGCGGCGCGATCACGATCACCGGCGCCAACGCGTCGGATTTCACGGTCACAATGGCGCCGCCTACGGGACCGATCGCCAAGAACGAGCCGGTGCAGTTCACGGTGACGTTCGATCCGAGCGCGGCGGGGACCCGCACGGCGACGGTGACGATCAACAGCAACGATCCGACAAACCCGGCGTTCACGTTCAACGTGCAGGGCCAGGGGCTCACGACGACGACGCTCAACGACGGGCTTCAGTTTGCGACGACGCAGGCGGGGCAGGGCGTGGGCTCGGTGGCGCTTCAGTCGATGGTCGTGAAGCTCAAGGGCTATCTGCTCAACGGCACGGTGGTGGATGATTCGACGGCGTCGGGCCAGACGCCGCTGACTTTCACGGTGGGCACGGGCGCGGTGATCGCGGGGCTCGACGAGGGGCTGCTCGGGGCGCAGGTCGGTCAGAAGCTGACGCTGATCCTGCCGACATCGCTGGCGTTCGGCGCGGCGGGGCGTGCGGCGGCAACGGGTGTGACGGCGATCCCGCCCAATGCGGTCGTGGTTTATGAGGTTGAGGTTGTGGCAATCAAGACGGCGGACCTGAAGCTTCAGGGCGGGCCGAATCTGGATGTGGAACTGACGACCGGCGACACGACGCCGGTGTTCACCGACGGCACATACTTCGGCACGCTGGCGGTGGGCCAGACGCTGACGCACACGTACAAGGTCAGCAACAGCGGCGATGCGCAGCTGAGCGTCGGGACGATCACGCTGAGCGGCGCGAACGCGAATCAGTTTGAGGTGACGCAGATCGCGATCGATCCAAGCAATTCGTTCGCGATTTTCACGGTGAAATATAAGCCGACGGTCGCGGGCATTGCGACGGCGACAGTAGTGTTCCCCAGCAACGATCCGACGACGCCGTTCACATTCACGGTCAGCGGTTCGACGCTGCCGACGGTGAGCATGACGACGCCGGACGCGGTGGCTTTTGAGAGTGCGACGTTCGGCAACACGGGGCAGTTCGTCGTGACGACGGACGACGTGACGGCGCTGCCTTTCGTCGGTAACTTGGTAATCTCATCGCCGGCCAACGCGACCTACGCCGCGGCGGGGACGCTGCTCAGCTACAGCTCGACGACGGGCATCGGCACGCTGACGCTCCCGGCCGGCGCGACGTCGGCGACGATCAACCTGACGCGCACGGCGGGACAGGCGGCCAGCGCGTACTCGACGAACTTCACCTTCGTCGGCACACCGGGCTTCGACGTCTCGCTGAGCAGCACGAACGGGACGCTGACCTACAACGCCGCAACCGGCACCGGCACGCTGAGCACGGCGATCGGTGTCACGGCGGCAACGATCAACATCGTCGCCTCGCCGATCGCGCGGGTCGTGCATTTCACGGTGACCGGCACGGCGACGCCGGCCGTCGATTACACGCTTACCGCCACCGGCGCGACGCTGGGCTTCGACGCGGTGACCGGCCTGGGAACGCTGACGTTCCCCCTGGGCAACACATCTGCGACCGTCAATCTCAAAGCCCTGACCGACGCGACGATCGAGGGCAACGAGACGGCCATTTTCACGCTCAACACCGACTCCAAATATCTGCTGGGCTCCGGCACGACCGGCACGGTCACGATCGACGATTCGCGGCTCTTCGTGTCGCTAAGCAAGACGACGTTCCTGGAGACCGCCGGTGCGACGGCCAGCGTCGGCACCGTGACGCGCATCGGCTCACTGGCCGGTGACCTGGTCGTGACGCTCGGCAGCAGCGATCCGACCGCCGCGACGGTCCCCGTGTCGGTGACGATCCCCGCGGGCAAGACATCGGCGACGTTCCCGGTGACGGCGGTCGATGATGCGACGGTCGATGGCACGCAGCCGATCACGATCACCGCGACGGACGCCGGTGGCGACTACCACAGCGGCACGGTCAGCGGCGGCGTGCTGGACGACGAGAAGACGACCGTGTCCGTCACCGCCTTCGACGCCAGCGCGACCGAATACGGCACCGATCAGACGCACGACAACGCGATCTACCGTGTCACCCGCGCCAACGTTACGCCCGATGCGCTCAATGTCGCGTTCAAGGTCTCGGGCACGGCAAAACGCAAGACTGATTACGTGCTGCAGGTCGGCGGCGTCACGGTGCTCAACAATATCGTCACGATCCCCGCGGGCCAGGACCATGTGGACGTGACGCTCGTGCCCATCGATGACGGAACGATTGAGCTCACCGAGACCGCGATCTTCACGCTCGGCAAGGGAGCCGGGTACAACCTGCCTCTCTCGACCGACGCGACGGCTACCGCTTCGCTGGCCGACAACGAGGGCACGGTCAGCCTGACGGCAACCGATGCGGTGGCGACAGAGGGGGCGAATGGTGCGGTTTTCCACTTCGTCCGTACGGGATCGACGGACAAGTCGATGACGGTCAACTTCAAGGTGACCGGCACGGCCAAGGGCGGCACGGACTACGTCACGCTCGGCAAATCGATCACGTTCCCGGCGGGCATGGCGGCGATGGATATGAACGTCGACACGCTGGCCGACAAGCTCGCCGAGCCGCAGGAGAGCATCATCGTGACGCTCGCCAAGGGCTCGAAGGTTCAATACGCCATCGACCCGCAGGCGCTGACCGCGACGGCGACGATCGACGACGTGGCGCCGGTGCCTTTTGTGGGGCACCTGACCGTGGCGACTCCGGCGGGAGTGGCGTACACGAGCACCGGGAGCCTGCTGAGCTACAACGCGGGAACGGGCATCGGCACGCTGACCCTGCCTCTCGACACGACGACGGCGGTGATTCACGTGAGCCGCGCGACGGCCCCGGATGTCTACGCGACGAGCTTCACATTCACCGGCACCGCGGGCTTCACCACGGCACTGACCTGCACCGGCGGAACGCTGACGTACAACGCGCAGACGGGGGCGGGAACCCTGACCCTGCTGACGGGCGTGAAGACGGCGACGATCAACGTGACCCTTACGCCCCTGGGCGTCGATCTGGTGTGCATGAGCGAGACGCACAAGGTCAAGCCCGTCAAGGTTCACGGCAACAAGAGCGGGTTCACCATCAACACGCTGATCAAGAATCAGGGGCCGGGCAACGCCGGCTCGTTCCATGTGATCATTCTGATCTCACGCGACCGTTTCGTGACCAACGATGATCTGATCGTCGGCGCGACGACCATCACGTCGCTCAAGAGCGGCGAGGTCTCGAAGATCACCGGCACGATCCCCGCGGCGGCCCTGCCCGCTTTCGCCGACACCGCCGTGGGCAGCTATTTCGTGATGATCCTCGTCGACACCAAGAACGACGGCACCGGCGACATCACCGAGACCAACGAGAACAACAATCTGCATATCTCGGCGCTGAATGATTTCGTGATCATCGCGTGATGAAGGGGCAAAAATGACGAATGACGAAATTCGAATGACGAATGAATGATCAAATTCCAAATTCCAATTCAAGGCAAAGTTCACGGCATGCCTTGAATTGGAATTTGATCATTGGAATTTGATTCGTCATTCGAATTTCGTCATTCGTCATTCAACTTTCTTCTTGGCATTC
>JAYVTU010000021.1:0-18426 GCA_043788485.1 Planctomycetota bacterium | reverse complement strand
CGTGGGCATGTTCTTCGTCCCCCGGACATGCCGACGCAAAGCCGACGGCATGACACACAAACAAAGACGACACATCCGGACTCAGCTCAGTTTTCTGTGCCGCAACTGATCGAGCATCACCGCGACGATGATGATCACGCCGGTTACGATTTCCTGCACGTAGTTGTCGAGGCCGACCTGGGTGCAGCCGGATTTGATGACGGTCATCAGCAGGGCCCCGGCGATGGAGCCGACGATCGAGCCCTGGCCGCCGGAGAGGCTGGCGCCGCCGATGACGACGGCGGCGATGGCGTCGAGTTCCATGCTGACGGCGCCGGTCGGGTCGCCGGAGTTGAGACGCGAGAACGCCATCACGCCCGAGACGCCCGCGGCGGCGCCGACAATGACGTAAACCATCATCTTGACGCGCTGCACGGCGATGCCGCAGAGGCGCGCGGTCTGTTCATTGGAGCCGACGGCGAAGATGTGCCGGCCGAAGCGCGTGTAGTAGAGCATCAAGATCGCCAGCGCGGCGAGCACGACCATCACCCAGACGCCGGGCGGGAAGCGCATGACGAATCGCGCGGGCATCACGATGTAATCGACGAACGTGTTGGCGGGGATCTCGCCGGGCGCGCTCTGGAGCAGATGCGTGAGCCAGGTGCGCGGCGGGCTGACGGTGACATTGTTCGCGGCCCACTTGGCGGTGCCGCGGAAGATGAGGAGCGTGCCGAGCGTGACGATGAAGGGGACGACCTTGAGCTGCGTGATGACTAGGCCGTTCATGAAGCCGGCCAGCGCGCCGACGAGCACGGCGGCGACGATGGCGATGATCGGGTCATAGCCATTGCGGAGCATGACGGCGAGGACCACACTCGTCAGCGCGACCAGCGAACCGACGGAGAGATCGATGCCAGCGGAGATGATGACGATGGTCATGCCGATCGCGAGCGTGCCGACGACGGCGGTCTGGCGCAGCATGAGTTCGACGTTGTCGGTGCTGCGGAAGGTCGGCGGAGCCCACCAGGCAAAGAAGAGGAAGACGCAGACCAGCGCCAGCATCGGGCCGAGGCGATTGAGCCAGAGGATCACGTTGCGTTGTGTGGTGTCGTTCAAGTCGGGGACTCCTCAGCGCTAAGCCGAAAGCGGCGGGATCAGACCGCGGCCTCGGGGCCGGTCGCTTCGATCATGATGGATTCTTCGGTGACGCTGGCGACGGGCCGCGCGGGGCCGAGGCGGCCGCGGCACATCACGGCGATGCGGTCGCAGATGCCCATCAGCTCCGGCAGGTAGCTGCTGACGACGAGCACCGCCTTGCCGCTCTGGGCCAGTTCGTTGATGAGGGCGTAGATCTGCGCCTTGGAGCCGACGTCGATGCCGCGCGTCGGTTCGTCGAGCAGCAGCACATCAACATCGTGGTGCAGCAGGCGAGCGATGGCGACCTTCTGCTGATTGCCGCCGGAAAGGTCGCCGATGCGCTGGCGCGGGGAGCGGCATTTCACGGCGAGCTTTTCGACCCAGCGCTGCGCTGCCGTTTCCTGCCGCGCCGGCGAGATGAATCCCATCAGGCCCAGGCCGGTGAGGCGCGAGAGCGTGGCGTTGTCGGCGATGGACATGGAGAGCGCGAGGCCCTCGTTTTTGCGGTCTTCGCTGACGAGGCCCATGCCCTGATCCCAGCGGCGGGCAGGCGTGGCGCGGCCGGTGTATGCGGCGAGGCGGACGGTGCCGCGTTTGATCGGATCGAGACCGAAGACGGCGCGGAGCATTTCGGTGCGCCCGGCGCCGACGAGACCCGCGATGCCCAGCACTTCGCCGCGGTGAAGCGAGAGCGACGCCGCCTGCGGCTTGGTCACGCCGCCGACGTCGGCGAGCTCAAGTAGCGCTTCACCGGGTGTGCGGGGCGAGCGCGGGTAAAGGTCGCTGATGTTGCGGCCGACCATCATGGCGATGATCTGTTCGGGCGTGGCGGTTTTCGCATCACCGCCGCCGACCGACGCGCCGTCGCGCAGGACGGTGAAGCGATCGGAGACGGTCTTCACTTCCTCGATAAAGTGCGAGATGTAGACGATGGCGTGGCCCTTTTTCTTGAGCCGATCGATGAGGGCGAAGAGGCGTTTGACGTCTTTCTGCGTGAGGCTGCTCGTCGGCTCGTCGAGGACGAGGACGCGGCAGCCGACGGCGACGGCCCGCGCGATCTCGACAAGCTGCTGCGCCGCGATGGAGAGCCGACCCACAGGAATGTCGGGACGGATGTCGCCGTGGTCGAGTTCGGTCAGTGCTTGCCGCGCGGTCTGGCGGACCTGGTTCCACTTCATGAAGCCCATCGCGGTCGGCTCCATGCCGAGCATGATGTTTTCCTCGACGCTCATGTGCGGTGCGAGCGCGAGTTCCTGGTAGATCATGCAGACGCCGGCGCGGCGGGCATCGAGCGGGCCGGAGGGACGGTAGGGTTTGCCGTCGAGCTGCATCTCACCGACGTCGGGGGCGTGGGCGCCGGAGAGCACCTTCATGAGCGTGCTTTTGCCCGCGCCGTTTTCGCCGACGAGGGCCATGACCTGTCCGGCGTGGATTTCAAAATCGACACCCGCCAGCGCGATCGTCGCGCCGAAACGCTTCTGCACGCCGCGCATCACCAGCCGCGGCGGGGCGCCGGGATTGGGAAGCTCCAATGTCACTGGCCGTTCAACCACTTCTCGAGATCGGGCGAGATCACGTCCTTGATCTCCGGGCTGTCCATGTTCTTGGCCGTCACAAGCTTCAGTCCCGTGTCCACGCGCTTCGGGACTTCCTTCTTGGTCAGCGCGAGCACCATCGTCTTGACGCCCTCGTAGCCCATGTTCACCGGGTTCTGCACGACCAGCGCGTCGATGTGGCCGGCCTTGAGGCCCTCGACGAGCTTGGGCGACGCGTCGAACCCGACGTGCTTGACCTTGCCGACGAGGTTGCTGTCCTCCAGCGCCTTCATCATGCCGAACGCGGTGGGCTCGTTGGGCGTGAAGATGCCATCGACGCTCAGGCCGCCGTCGGCGCTCTTGAATTTCGAGAGCAATTGCTCGGCCTTCTGGTACGCGCCCTCGACGGTCGCGCCGCTGCGCTGATCGGCGCTGACGACCTCGATGCCCGGGTGTTTCTTGATCTCGTCGAGGAATCCCTGCTCGCGGTTCATCGTGCTCGCCGAGCCTTCCTGATAGCGGAGCATGATGACCTTGCCCTTGTCGCCGAGCAGCTCGGCGAGGTGGGCCGCGCCCATCACACCGCCCTTGTAGTTGTCGGTCGCGACGAAGCTGGTGTACTTGTCGCTCTTGAGATCGGAGTCGATGATCACGACCGGGACGTTCTTGGCGATGGCATCTTCGACGGGCGTGACGAGGGCCGAATCATCGAGCGGGGCGAGGACGATGCCGCTGACCTTGCGGACGACCATGGATTCGACGACCTGGATCTGCTGCTCGCGGTCGTCTTCCTTGACGGGGCCCTTCCAGATGATTTCGACGTTGAATTCCTTGGCGGCCTTGAGCGCGCCGGCGTGGATGGATTTCCAGAACTCGTGCGTGGTGCCCTTGGGGATGACGGCGATGGTGAACTTCGTGTCGGCGGGTGTTCCGGCCGGTGCGGGAGCTGAGCCGGCGGCGGGTGCGGGCTTGGCCGGCTCATTGCCGCTGCCGCAGCCGGTGAGTGTGAACGCGAGCGCCAGGACACAGGTCAGGAATGAGCGACGGATCATCGGGTGCCTCTCAAAATGTTTTTACATGCCTCTTCGCACACCGGTCTCGAACGAGCGGAACACTGTAAATAACCGGTTTTTCGCGTGGTGTCGAGCGGGAAAGGAAAAAAACATGGGCGCCGCAGCGCCCATGTCTTGTGATTCAATGCGAGATTGAAACGCGATCGGATCAGGCGATGCCCGCGACGTCGAAGCCCTTGCGGTATTCGCGGTGGAGGTATTGGTTGGCTTCGGCGACGTTGGTGAACTTGAGTGCCTTGGCGTCCCATTCGAGCTTCTGGTTGGGGAAACGGCAGGCGACGCCGCCGAGCAGGACGGATTCGGTGAGGGGGCCGGCGTACTCGAAGCCGGCACTGGTCTTGCCCTCGCCGCGGCAGGCGTCGACGAACTGGTGCCAGTGGTCGTTGCCGGGGAGCTTGGGGTACTTGTAGTCCTTGTAGTTTTCGAGCGGGTAGAGGCGCGGGCCGTTCATGTGGGGCAGGACCATGGTGCCCTTGTCGCCGATGATGACCGAGCCCTGTTCGGGGAGCTTGACGTCGGCGGGGAGGGTGGTCTGGTCGTGGGGGATCTGGTGGTAGGCCGAGCCGTCGTACCAGGTGACCAGGGCGCCTTCATCGGAGGTGTAGGGCGTGGCGGGGAACCAGTAGTTGACGCAGCAGCTGGTGGCCCAGGTTTCCTTGAAGGGGGTCGGGCCGGTGGACTGCACAGCGGTCGGCGCGGTCAGGCCGAGTGCGCCGAAGACGGGATCGTAGATGTGGCATCCCATGTCGCCGAAGGTGCCGGTGCCGAAGTCGAGCCAGCGGCGCCAATTGCTGGGGTGGTAAATGCCGTTGTTGTAGGGCCGCTCGGGCGCGACGCCGAGCCAGAGATTCCAGTCGAGGTTTGCCGGCACCGGGTCGGGCTTGGCCGGGCGCTCGCCGCCGCCCCAGTTTTTATTGCTCCACGTGAAGACGCGTTTGACCCTGCCGATCGCGCCGTCGTGCACGAGCTGGACCGCAAGGCGGTTGCCGATGGACGAGTGGATCTGGATGCCCATCTGCGAGACAATCTTCGCCTTGGCCGCAGCCTCGGTGAGCTTGCGGACCTCGCCGATGTCATGGCACATGGGCTTCTGGCAGTAGACGTGCTTGCCGCGCATCACGGCGGACATCGCGATGGGGAAGTGCATGTTGTCGGGGACGGTGACGTTGCAGGAATCGAAATTCTTCTCCTCCTTGTCGAGCAGGACGCGGAAGTCCTGATAGGCGTTGAAGCCCGGGAATTTATTCTTCGCTTCGCCCATGCGGGCCACATCGACATCGCAGACCGCGACGATCTTCAAGCTCTTGTGCGTCGCGAGGCTCGTCATGTCGGCCCACGCCATGCCGGCGGCTCCGAAGCAGGCGTGGCGCAGGACGCCGTTGGGCGACTCGGCGCGGATGAGGCGGGTGTTAATGAAGGGCAGCGTCAGGCCGGCGTAGGCGGCGGTCTTGAGCAGCGTGCGACGCGAAAATTGGCTGGACATCGATGGCTCCGGGGATGGGGGAAGTCCAATGTCCAAAGTCCAACGCCGCAGGTCAAGGGGTGATGCCGCAATGCATCGAATTATCGCTTGGCCGGGGCGGATTTGGGGCTTTGGGCCTTGGATTTGGGGCTCTTGGGGGATTCGACGATCAGGCCGGTGAGGGTCCCGATGTTCACCGTGTCCCAGTCGCGTCCTTGCTCATCCTGTTCCTTGGGCGTTTCGAGGATCTTGGGGACGCTTTTGAGTTTGGGATGATTCACAACGGCGGCGAAGGATTCGAGCGGGATGTGGCCGTTGCCGATGTGGGCGTGGCGATCGACGCGGGAGCCGCGCGGCGTCTTCGAGTCGTTGATGTGCATCACGCGCACCAGGTCGAGACCGACAACATCATCGAGCTCCTGCAGGAACGCGGCGGTGCCGGCGCCGTTCGAGAGGTCGTAGCCGGCCTCGAAGGAGTGCGCGGTGTCGATGCACACGGCGAGGCGCTCCGGCTCGACGGCGCGCTCGCGCATCGCCTTGAGATGCTCGAGCTTGAAGCCCAGCGTCGTGCCCTGACCCGCGGTGATCTCGAGGCACGTGATCGTCTTGTAACCGGGCAGCTCGCGGTGCACCTGATCAAGCGACTTGATCACCTGCGCGACGCCCGCGTCTTCACCCTCGCCCATGTGAGCGCCGGGGTGCGTGACGAGAAACGCAATGCCGAGTTCCTCGCAGCGCTCGATCTCAAGACGGAAGAGCGCGAGCGACTTCTCACGCATCTCAGCGACGGGTGAAGCGAGGTTGATGAGATAGCTGTCGTGGCTGACGACCGGGCCGGACATCGTCTCGCGCCGGTGCTGCTGCCACTCCTTGAGCGCCGCGGGATCGAGCGGCGGGCATTTCCACTGGCGCTGATTCTTCGTGAAGACCTGGACGCACTGCATGTCGAGGCGCTTGGCCTCGATGAGCGCGTTGTGCAGGCCGCCGGCGGTGGAGAGGTGGGAGCCGAACATGGTGAGGGACGCCGCGCGGTTTACTTGGGCCTGTTCTTGTTTTCGAGTCGGGAGAGCTGGCGTTCCCAGCGGGGGCCGCCGAGTGTGGGGTCGTAGGAGCGGAACTGGAGGATGGCGCGGTAGATCGATGCGCGGATCTTTTCGGGGGACTCGGGGGCCTTGGGATCCTTGGCGGCCTTGGCGGCGTCCTCGTCGCGCGCGGTCAGCAGCAGCACCCACGAGTGCCAGTAGATGTCGCCCTCTTTCTTGGGGATGTTGTTGACGAGGCGGTTGAGCAGCGGGATGCCCAGGTTGTTTTTGCCCTGCGCGATGAGTGACCAGCCGCGGCCGTGGAGGATCTCGATGTAGTCGTTGCCGGTGCGGGGCGTGCCGTCGGCCTTTTTCCCGAAGACGCGCTTGTGGAGTTCGTCCCAGTATTTGTCGGCCTCTTCGAGCCGCATGGCGCTGATGAGCTGATCGCCGTAGACGGTCTCGAAGGAGAGGAGCTTGTCGGGATTGGCGACGATTTCGGCCTGGGTCTTGGCCCAGTCGAGCAGGAGCTTGGCCAGATCGACGCCGGTGTTGCGGAGGGTAAGTGCGGTGGCCTTGTCACCACCGTTTTCCGCTTCTTCGGCCTGTTGGTTGATGGAGTCGAGGACGCCCTTGGCCAGGCCGCCCGCTTCCGTCGGGCTTTCGACGGCGAACTTCTTGATCTCGGCGGCGGCCTCGGGAACCTTGTTGGCGCGGACCAGGACGCTGATCGTCAGGCGGCGGCGCGTCATCTTCAGGTCGGGATACGCGTTGTACTTGTCTTCAAACGACTGGAGCGCGGCGATGGCGCGACCGACACGGTCCAGGCCCTCGGCGTTCAGCTCGGCTGAGAGAAGCAGCAGGTCGCCCTCGTTGTGCGTCAGCTTCTTGGCGCGGTCGGCCTGCGCTTTTTCGGGTTCGCCCTTGTAGGCGGTGATCGCCTTCTCGATTTCGTCGGCGGCTTCCTTGGCGAGCTTCTTCTTCTCTTCGGGAGCAGCGGTGGAGGTGGCCCAGGCTTCGCGCATCGCCACGCACTTGGCGTACATCGCTTCGAGATAGAACGGATGGTCCTTTTCCACCTTCATGTAGTCGGCGACCGCGTCGGCGGGGCGCTTGAGGTCCAGATAGAGGCTGGCCCGCGTGTAATAAAGCTGACGGACCGGGGCGCCGTTGCGAAGCTTCTCGTTGGGAAACTTGGTGAGCACGACGGTCAGCGCTTTCTCGAAGAGCTCCTGCGCTTTCTTGTTGGTCTTGGCGGTGTTGTAGATGTCCTGCGAGACGAGGAAGGAGAAGATCGCGGCATCCTTGCCCTCGGACTGGTCGGGGAATTTGTCGGCGACTTCGACCCATGTGGTCGCGGCGTCGAACTTCTTGCCCTGCGTGAGCTGCGCCATGCCGATCTTGAACTGGGCACGGCAGGCGTCCTTGGGCGGGAGGTTGGGACGCTTGAGCAGGTCCTGGCAGATCGTGATGACCTCGGCGAGCTTCTCCTGACCGGCGTCGAGCAGCGACTTCTTGGTGTCGGCGTCCTTCTCCTCGCGCGCGGCGGCGATCTTCTGCTGGCCCTCTACGAGCGAAGCCTCGACCTTGGCCATCACGACGGTGGGCTGGGCGCCGCCGACGTCCCCGCCGCCGGATGCGAGCAAGCGCTTGGTGATGTAGTCCTTGATCGCGTCGCGCTTGTTACCCAGCGCCGGGTCGTTGAAGAGCTTGTCGTAGACGGCGGTGTCGTCGCCGGCCATGTGGAACCAGCGGTCGTAGACGAGGATGAGCAGCTGCGGATTATCGAGGAGCGATTTGTCGCCGGCGAGTTCCTCGATGACCTTGAGGGCCGCGTCTTTCTGACCGCTGGCTTCGAGGGCCTGGGTCTTGGCGAGCTTGGCGGTGACAACATCGACGGGGCTGATGTCGGCGGTGCCGGCTGCGGTGTCGAGAAGCTGGAGCGCTTCGACGAGCTTGGCGGGCTCGACCGTTTCGACGACCCGGGTGTTGGATTTGGGCTTGGGTTTGTTCTTGTCGATGAGGGAGCCGGGGCGGATGGTTTTCTGGCCGGCGGCGGCGGCCTGGGCTTCGGCCTTGTTCACGGCTTTGGCGGCGGGCGGCGCGGCCTTGGGCGCAGCTTTGGGTGCATCGGCGACAAGGATGGGGTTCACGGTGATGCCGGCGACACCACGCTGACCGCCCTGGCCCTGCGGGCCTTTGGCGCCGGCGGGCTTGGGTGCTGGGGCGGGCGCAGGTTTGGGCGCCGGTGCGGGCGTGGCGGCGGGCTTGGTTGCAGAAGCAGGTACTGGGGTCGGCGCCGGAGCGGGGGCCGGGGCGGCAGCGCCCGCGGGCGCTTCCATGCGCGCGATGCGGATGAGGATTCGAGCCAGGAGGCTCTGGACCTGCGCCTTGGCGGGCTTGGACATCCTGTCGCGTTCGATGAGTGCGCGGAGGTCGGCGACCGCGGCGGTCAGCGTATCCTTCATCTTGTCATCGGGCAGCGGCGGCTTGGTGGCCAGCGAGGCGTAGTAGGTGACCCAGCTACGGAAGAAGGGGAGTTTGAGCTCGTAGTATTCCTCGCGGAAATTCTGGAAGAAGCCGTTGTTGTCCCACTTGCGGGCGAAGTCGTGGCGGCGGGGCAGGTCGCCGATGAGGAAGAACATCTGATTGAAGGCATCGTCGAGGCTGGTGTAGGCCTCGGGGATGAGCTTGTCGAAGGCTTCCTGCTGCTCGGGCGTGGCGACGCCGAATTCGACGAACTCACCGGCGTTGACGTGCGGCGCGGGAAGGACGACGCGGAGCAGATACTCGGCGGCGTCGATCTTCCAGATGGGCTGCTTCTCATACGCGGGATCGACGCCGGCGATTAGATTGCGGTAGGCCTGGAGCACATCGGTCATGGCAGCGGCGCGCTCGGGGACGGGCAGGTCGTTGTCCTCGGCCTTGAGCTTCTGCTGCTCGACGAGGATCTCAAGCTTGAGGATGGGATCTTTGGGCGGATGGTTTTCGAGGAAGAAGATGAGGGCGTCGCGCATGCCGCGTTCACGGAGTCCCTGAATGAATCGCCCATCGTCGAGGCGCGGCGCGGCGCCTTCGGCGGCGGCGGGCACGATCGGAGCGGCGGCGGGTTTGTCGGCTGCAATGCTCGGCGCGGCGGTCAGCAGCAACGCAGCGAGGCAGAAGCCGGTGAGAGATCGGGCGGTGACGGGTGACGGACAAGTGGATTGGCGGCGATTCACGAAGGCTCCTCGTCTGCGGATCAGGGTTGCGCGTCCCTGAAGCTGATGTTCTTGTAGTGCGCCCGGTTGGCGGCGTTGAAGGCGTTGACGGCGTGGTCCCACGGCGTCTGCGGATCGGGCTGGATGATGATCGGGTCGTCGATGGAGTAGAGGTTGCCCTGCACGGTGTGGAGCTTCTGGTAGAGTTGCTCGAAGTTGGCGGGCGATGCGGCGGAGGTGAGGCCGGGCATGTCGATCACGCAGTCGTCGCCGCCGACGGAACGGAGCGCGATGACGAGGGGCGAGGGCGTAGCGACGTAGCGTTCCTTGTCGGGATCACGGTGCCCCGGCAGATCACTTGGCAGGATCGCCTCGCCGACGCTGAACTGCGCGACCATGATGAAGAAGATGAGCAGATTGAAGCAGACATCGAGCATGGGCACGATGTTGAGCTCGGCGATTTTCGCGGGACGGAATTTTCCGGTGCGGCTCATCGCAATGCCTCGTGCTGCCTGGATCAAAGGAAGCGGAGTTTTAACGCAGAGGCCGCGGAGAACGCAGAGAGAAAACCCTGTTGATTCGGATCAATCCTGTTCATCTCTGCGATCCCTGCGGTCTCTGCGTTAAATTCTTTTTCGCGTGTTTAGTTCGATTTGACGGGCTGACCGAAATTGACGTTGGTGAACTTGGCGCGGACGGCGGCGTTGAAGGCATCGACGACGTGGGTCCACGGCACGTTGTCATCGGGGCGGATGATGATCGGGCTCTCGACAGAGTACGTGCCCTTGGTCTGCAGCTCGCTGAGCAGTGCGAAGAGGCCCTTGAAATCGGAGGGCGTGGCCTGGCCGGGGATGTCGATCGTGACGTTGGCTCCGCCGTCGCTGACGAGACCGATGATGAGCGGGGCTTCCTCGGGTTTGACGGGCGCGGTGGAAGCCTTGCCGGAGTCGCCCTTGGGCAGGTCGGCCGGGAGGATGCCTTCGCCGACGCTGAACTGCGCGACCATGATGAAGAAGATGAGCAGGTTGAAGCAGACATCGAGCATGGGCACGATGTTGAGGTCCGGCATCTTGTGCGGCATCTTCTTCTTGCCGGAGCCGTGCTCTTCGGCCGGAGCGCCTGCGGGTTCATTGCCGTCGGGGACGGCGTTGGCGTTGGTGAATTTTGTGGGGATTCGGCTCATGTGTGGCTCGATGGCTCGTCACTTGGCGGCGTTGGGCCGCGTGGAATTATTTGCCTTTTTCGTCGGCGTGTGCGACGAGGTTGATCCGTCCGACGCCAGCCTTGGTGATCGCGTTCATCACGGGGCGGACCTCGCGGTACTTGATCTTCTTGTCGACGCGGAGATCGATCTCGATCGCCGGGTTCAGCGCGACTTCCTTGGCGATGAGCTCGGTGATGCGGGGCATCTCGGCGGGGTTCATCGAGTCGGCGCCGACCTTGATTTCCTTGGCGAGGTTGCCGCCCTTCTCGGGGACAATGTTGATCGTCACCTTGTGGCGCTCGACGTTGTCCTTGGCGGTGCTGCGCTCGGGGTGCGGGACGTCAAGGTCGGGCAGCTCATTGCCGGCGAGGTTGGCGATGCAGATGAAGAAGAAGATGAGATTGAACACCACGTCCAGCATGGCCGTGAGGTTCAAGTGCACGTGCGACGGTTTGACCTTTGCAACCTTGGGCATGGGAGGCTCGGAAGAAAGAGGTCAGAGGTCAGTGATCAGAGGTCAGTCGGAACAAGCCGCTCAGGCCGGGCGGGGCTTGGCGGCCATGGCGGGGGCGGTCGAGGGGCTGCCGGCAGAGGAGGTCGCGCCGGCGGCGGGCTTCTTGGCCGAGGGCTTGAAGCGGGCGATGACCATCTCGGCCTGGATCATCACGTCGACCATGATGCCGTCGATCTGGTTGCGGACGACGGCGGCGACGACGATCGCCGGGATGCCGACGACCAGGCCCCAGAACGTACAAACCAGCGCCGAAGACACGCCACCGGCCAGTTCGGCGGGCTTGGGCTGGCCACCGGCCGACACCATGGCGTTGAACGCCAGGATCATGCCGTACACCGTGCCGAACAGTCCGACCATCGGCCCGATGGCGCCGAGGATGTTGAGGTATTCAAGCCCGCGGATGCGCTTGGAGCCGATGGCGTCGGCGTATTCCTCGATCGCGCGCTCCATGGCGACGAAGCCCTGGCTGGCCTGCGTCAGCGAGGCGTGGAGCACCTGCCCGAAGACGCTGCGGTCGCCGGCGGCGCGCTCGATGACCTCGGAGTACTTCTTCTCGGTCACGAGGCGCTCGTACTCGGCGATGTTGTCGGTCGGGAGCATGTTGGCCTTGCTGTTGGTCATGAACGCCTCGATCGAGAGCGCGACCACCGTGACGGACATGAGGATCAGCGTCCAGATCATCAGCGAGCCGAACATGTCGGGTGATGAGAAGAATGTGCTGAACATGTTGCGGACGACCTTCACCTCGCCGGCCGGCGGGGTCGGGGCGGCGTCCTGCGCGTAGGCCGCGGCGGTTCCCACCATCATCATGGCGGTCAAGAGGAACAACACGAGTCGACGGCGTGACGATGATGCGTACATGAGCTCTCCTTGCGGTGGGATGCGGTGGCGGATTTTTAATGCCCGGTGCGGACCGGGCGGGTGTGGGGCGCGTGTGCGTGAGCGGCTCGGGCTTATTTGACCGAGCCGAGCAGCGCTTTGATTTCCTTGACCTTCGTCTCGTCGCCGTTGGCATCGGCGGTCTTCAGCGCGTCCTGCCAGAGCTTGGCGGCCTGATCATTCTTGCCGAGCTTCTTGTAGACCTTGCCCGCCTCGACCATCGCCGGGCCGGCGTACGAGCTGCGCGGGAAGTGGATGACGACCCGCATGAACGAGAGGATCGATTCCATGTCCTGCTTGAGAGCAGCCTGAGCCTGGCCACGCTGGAAGTAGAGCTTGGAGAGCTCGCTGCCGTCACGGTTGAGCGCAGCGTCGATGCCCTTAAGCGCCTCGTCGGCCTGACCCTTCTGGATCATCTCGGCGACGATGTCGCGCTGCGCAGCGCCGGGATCCAGCAGGCCGTTGCCGCCCACGTCCGGCGTCTCGCCCGCTGCCGCCGCGGCTGCCGCGGCGGGATTCTTCACCTGATCAAGAACCGTTTTCAGATACTTCTTCGAATCCTCGTTCTTGGTCGCCTTGAGGTCGGCTTCGATCTCGCTGACCATCTTCTCGCGCACCGCTTTGTCTGTCGGGATGCCGCGGGGGCGTGCGGCAACGACGATCGGGCCGCCGCCCTCGACCGTGATCAGCTTCGCGTACTCGCGGACCGCTTCGCTGTACTGACCCGAAAGGTCCAGGGCGTGCACGTACTTCGCGCCGGCCAGGATCTTGAGGTAGTCTTCGGTCGCCGTGCCGACCACGCCCGAATACAGCTTTGCGGCGCCGGGGTAATCCTTGTTCTCGGAAAGCTCATCGGCCTTGCTGAGGTCCGGGTACTTGGCCAGCTTCATCGCTTCGATCCGGCCCAGCTCGACAGCCTTCTCACCGGCCGGCGATTCGAAGTAGATCTTGCCGTCCTTCATCCCGACGATGTTCACGCCCTTGTAGTTGATCCCGCCGTACTTGATCTCGTCGGCGATGGCGGCGCCCGACAGGCCGACCACGACCATCGTCAGCGCCGAGGCGATCAGGAACACGCGTTTTGTCTGGCTCATGATCATGCGGATCACCGTGTGTTAGTGGCTCAGGCCCAGGTCGGCCTCGGTGATGAATTTGTGGATGCCCGGGCCGTTCTCCTTCGAGATGTCGGCCAGCGTGTTGAGCGGATCGGGGTAGAGGAACTGGATCGTGTTGACGACGATCTTCTTGTCGCGGTTGGATTCGTTGAAGAGCTTGAGCAGCTCGTCACGGTCCACCTCGTACTTGCCCTTGCCTGTGATGTTGTCCGAGAGCAGGAAGACGAGCTGGGGCTTGTAGGCCATGGCCTGACGGATCGCCGCGGTGGGATTCGTCGCGCCGTGGGGGATGATCTTCATCGCGTCGAGGCTGATGAAGTCCGAGACGCGTTTGCGCATGTCGGTCGATGCACTCTTCCAGCCACGCGGCTCGACCTCGATGGCCGAGTTGTTCTGGAAAAAGATGATCGTGAACTGCTGCTTCTCGTTGAGGTCGTTGACCGCCCGCTTGAGCTCTTTGATGACGAAGGGGAGCGTGTCGATGAGCGAGCCGGAGGCGTCCACGATCCAGATGATGCGGGTCGCGTTGCCGCCGGTGCCGAAGAACTTGGCCCCCAGCCCGTTGCCGGTGCCGGTCGTCGTGCCGAACGGGAGGAGCTTGCCGCTCGATCCGCCGCCGCCGCCGCCCGAGAGGCCGATCACGCCCAGGGCATCGCCCGCGCCGCCCGAGCCGTTGTTGAGCGTCGCGACTTCGTCAGCGCTGGCGTTGGCGACCGCTTCGGTCTCGACCTGGCGCGTGGACTGGGTGTTGGCCAGATCGGTGTCGGACGCGCCGGTGAGCTGGCCGCCGGGGTGATCGGAGAGGTGGGCGCTGGGGATGATCGGGCGTTCTTCTTTTTCTTCCTGCACGACGGTCCAGACGACGAACAGCGTCAGCAGGATGATGGACATGTGCAGCAGGACGCTAGTCATCCAGGGGAGCATGGCGCGGAGGGCGTCGTTGATTTCACTGCCGACCGATTCGTCATCGATGAGGTCTTCCTCACCGGGCGCGGCGGCGGTCGCCGTGCCGCCGCCGTTTTCGGCGACGGGCTTGGGCTGGGGACGGGGACGCTGTGCGCCCGGGGCGCCGGAGCGCGTCGGATCACCCGATCCATTCGGCTTGCCGATGTCCGCAAAGAACCAGACCCACATGACGGACCTCCTGGTTTCGATCGAGGGCTGCGGCCCCGTTTAAACATCATCCGGTCCACATCCTTGTGAACGCGCAGCCTCTGTATCGTGACGAGTAGCGTATTAGAGAAAACTCGACGCGGTTTGTCCAGTGTGTTGTTGGCATTGTACCGCGAAGGCTTTGTCCAATCTCCGGTAATTGCGACGCCGCGGACCCGGAGCGGCCGCGGCGTCGCGCGTTATCGGCTCGCCCCCGAGCGACCGAGCCACACATCCGCCTGCTTGATCATCTTGTGCTGCCCGCCGTGGGCCGCGGCGATGTCGGCCAGAGTGTGCTGCGGATCGGGGCTCAGGAACTGGATGGTGTGGATGCGCGTCGCCTTGGCGGGGTTGAGATGCTCCAGTTCGCGGAGCAATTGCTCGCGGTCCAGCTCGTAGGGGCCGCTGCCGGTGATGTTGTCGCTCAGGATGTAGAGAGCCTGGGGCTTGTAGGCCATCGCCTGACGCAGGGCGCGGAGCGGGCTGGACGATCCGCCGGGCACGATGTTGCCACGCGTCGGGTCGAGCCACGCCTGCACCGCCAGCTTATTGGCCTCCGTGGCGGGCTTCATTCCGCGGGGGACCACTTCGATCGCCACCTCGCGCTGAAAGAAGATCACTGTGAAGAACTGGTCCTCCGTCAGCCTGCGGATCGACTGGCGGAGCTGCATGAGCACGACGTCCAGATCGGTCGCGAGGGAGCCGGAGGCGTCGATCACATAGATGATGCGGGTCGGTTGCGCACCATCGGGACCGGGCGGGCCGTCGAACGGGGAACTGGGTCCGCGACCATTGCCGAGCATGGTGCCCAGGCCGTCGTTGGTCGAGGCGGTGCCGCCGCGGCCGCCACCGATGAGATTCTGCAACTCGGCGGGGAGCGAGCCCTGACCGATGACGCTGACGAACGCAGGATCGCTGGTCGAGGTGGAATCGACCGGGGCGGTGTCGAGCTGGCGCTGGCTGATGCCGCGCATCAACTCCGTCTGATCGCCGCTACCGACTTGCTCGTGATACTCGCCGCCGAAGCCGCCGCGCACCACTAATTGTGGCTCCTCGCTCTGCACGATGATTAACGGAATCGTCAGCAGCAAAAGCACGATCACGCACGCGTGCACCAGCACCGACGTCATCCAAGGCATCATCACCCGCGCCGCGTCCGTCACCTCATCACCGATCGTCAAAAGGTCATTGTCTGTTGTCTCGACAGGATCGCCTACCCGTGTTCGCGGTTCCATAAGAATGCTCCTGGATCGCAAAATGTGTTAACCAACCCGCCAACGTGCCATCCCATCAGACGCCCATGCCACGCCCCGGTTCCCAAACTTCCCATCTCCCCGTTCCATCATCCCCAGGCCCGGGGATGAGGTCCGCCGAATCCCCGCGGGTTCACCTCCCCGGTATGATCCTCTCTAAATGCCCTCCCCCACCGATCCAATCTACGACCTCGCCATCATCGGTGGCGGCGCCGCCGGCCTCGCCGCCGCCATCTTCACCGCCGAAGCCCTCGCTTCCCGCAACGCCTCCGCCCGAATCGTCATCCTTGACTCCGCCACCAAACTCGGCGCCAAAATCCTCGTCTCAGGCGGCGCCCGCTGCAATGTCACCCACGACCGCATCCACCCCTCCGACTACAACGCCCCCCAACCCGTCGTCCGCAACATCCTCCGCCACTTCAACGAACAAGCCACCGTCCGCTGGTTCGCCGCCCTCGGCGTCACCCTCAAAACCGAAGACACCGGCAAACTCTTCCCCACCACCGACGACGCCCACACCGTCCTCAACGCCCTCCTCAACCGCTGCCAACAACTCAACATCCAAATCCTCCTCAACCACCGCGTCACCGCCATCTCTGCCCCTCTCCCCCGGGGAGAGGGTGCCGAGCCCTGCGAGGCGGGTGAGGGCGTCCCGGAACGCAACGTGTTCACCATCTCGCACAGTCAGGGCCAACTCCTCTCCCGCCACCTCCTCCTCGCCACTGGCGGTCGCTCCCTCCCCAAAACCGGCTCCGACGGCTCCGGCTACGCCCTCGCCCAATCCCTCAACCACACCGTCACCCCCACCCACCCCGCCCTCGTCCCCCTACTCCTCGACCCCTCCTTCTTCCACCCCCAACTCTCCGGCATCTCCCACCCCGCAACCATCACAACCATCGCCTATGAAACCACTTCCAATGCCCATGGATTCGAATCCCTGGGCACTCCCTCCCCCAAACCCAAAACCCTCGACTCCCGCTCCGGATCCCTCCTCTGGACCCACTTCGGCATCTCAGGCCCCCTCGCCATGGACGCCTCCCGCCATTGGATCCTCGCTGCCGCCGCATCCAGCTCAGCGCTCCCACCTCTCCCCCGGGGAGAGGTCGGCGGTCCCCCGCCGGGTGAGGGCGTCCCGGAACACCCTGTGCGTCCTGACCACACACACACGCTCCTCCTCCTAAACTTCCTCCCTACCGAGACTTTCGAATCCGTCGAACACTGGCTCCTCGCCGCCGCCAGCGCCTCCCCCAAGCGTTCCGTCCTCTCCGTCCTCGCCGACCGTCTCCCACGCCGCGTCGCCGAGGTCCTCGCCGCCGAGCACACCCTCGCCGCCCCATCAGGCACCCCACGCCCCGGCAAACCCCTCGAAATTGCGCAGCTCCCCCGCGATCTCCGCCGCGCCCTCGTCCATAGCCTCACCGCCCTCCCGCTCCCCGTCCTTGGCGACCGTGGCTGGAACTACGCCGAAGTCACCGCCGGCGGCATCCCCCTCTCCGAAATAGACTTCCGTACCATGCAATCCCGCAAAACCCCCCACCTCTACCTCACCGGCGAAATCCTCGACTGCGACGGCCGCATCGGTGGCTACAACTTCCAATGGGCCTGGTCCACCGCCCACACCGCCGCCCAAGCCATCGCAAAGTCAATCAAAACAAAGGGGTTAGGAGTTGGGGGTTAGGGGCTGGCCTCGGCCAAGCCCGGGGAGAGGTCCCCCGAATCCCCGCGGGTGGTCTGGGGTTCAGGGTTCAGGGTTCAGGGTTCAGGGTTCAGCACCCGATTCTCAAATCTCAAATTCCGGTTTTCAAAACCGATCCCCTCCCAGCGCGCCGTAAACCCCCAAATTACAAACCGAAAAAAATCTCACTTACATCAATTCCCCGTTCCCCCCAATACAGACCCGCGAAACGTTCGTGCGCACAAACCCTTCGCCGCCCCACCCGCCCACAAATTCCCACGCAACCCGCAGTCCAATCGCCTGTTAGGAAGATTTTTGGATCTCTCCCACCCCCCCTACCTCATTTTTTGACTTACATCATTTTCCAGAGGTCGGGTTCGGGTTCAAATCTCAACCCAAAAGGTCCCCCACCGCGCACCCACGCGTCGCAGCGTCCGCGCCATATCACCTCAATGTTCGGCATCCCCACCCCAAAACACACCCAATCCGACCCCGTTAAACACCCGCTCACCACCCGATCCCGTCCATTCACCCCCCATGCCAAACCCGCGCACCACCCCGTCGTTTTAAGAATTTCCAAAAATATTTTTCGCACGACTTCCCACCTAGCCCCCTGGGAGAGGCTGCAAGTCCGCCCGTGGAGGATCGCCGAGTCCGCGAGGCGGGTTAGGGTGTGCCGTGATGATCATCCTGCGCCCACTGTCCACTGTCCCACGACCCGTCCCCCTCTCCCGTCTGAAATCTCAAATCCAAAACTCCCCTCCCCACGCCCCAGCGGTCACGCTATGTGGTGCCCGGCTATAATTTCGTTAGTGAACTCATGACGTCATATACCGCGCGATCCGAATCCGAGCATTTTGTACATCGTCTTGCTGAAAAGACGTTTTTGCAATTGTGGAGCTACACAAATCCCACTCGCGATCAGGGCCGTACTGAACAGCAGCGCGAAGGAAAGGAACTATGCGATTTGCTCGTTGTCTGCGGCGACGACGTGATAATATTCTCGATTAAGGAATCTTTGTTCCGAAATTCCGGAGACACCAATCTCGACTGGAAAAGATGGCACAAGAACGCGATCTTGCGGTCAGCCAATCAAGTATTTGGCGCAGAACGGTTCATCCGTAAATTTCGGGGTATTGTCAAAAGTTGTTGACGGGTGAATCAGGCGGCGGCTCGGGTTCCGTCGGTGTAGGGGATTCCGGCGAGGATGTCGGGCAGGAGCTTTG
>JAYVTU010000020.1:0-7046 GCA_043788485.1 Planctomycetota bacterium | reverse complement strand
GAAACTCCTCGAATCTACGAGGGTAAGGGTTCTCCGGCGTGGCTTTCATCGTCACTACACTACGAATGGGGCAACTTGAGTCAAGCAGCTACCCAGAATGACCAATTGAAGGCAAAGGACTTCCGCCGTTGGTCATTGGGATTTGGGATTTGGTCATTGGCGTTTTCGCCGCCGAATTTGTATCATTTTCCCCACTCGCCACCCCCGTTTTGTTTGCCCCCGCCTACTCGATTCGGAGACACCGCCTCATGGGCGTTCCTATTTCCCAGATGTGGACCGTCGCGACCTATGTCCTTGGGCAGAAGCTCCGGGGCAGGAAGCGTTACCCGCTCGTGCTGATGCTCGAGCCGCTGTTCCGTTGCAACCTGGCGTGCGCGGGTTGCGGCAAGATCCAGTACCCGGCCCACGTGCTCAAGAAGGACCTGTCGCTGGAGCAATGCCTCGCGGCGGTCGATGAGTGCGGCGCTCCGATGGTCTCGATCCCCGGTGGCGAGCCGCTGCTCTATCCGCACATCAAGGAGCTCGTCCAGGAGCTCGTCAAACGCAAGAAGTACATCTACCTCTGCACGAACGCGCTGCTCCTCAAGGAGAAACTCGAGGCGGGGTGGTTCAAGCCCAGCAAGTATCTGAGCTTCAGCGTCCACATGGACGGCCAGGAAGAGCACCACGATTTCGCCGTCTGCCGCGAGGGGACGTTCGAGACGGCGGTCGGCGGCATCAAGCTCGCTGTGGACATGGGCTTCCGCGTCACGACGAACACGACGCTCTTCAACGCCACGGACCCCAACTCCGTGCGCAGCTTCTTCGACGAGATGATGGCGCTGGGCGTCGAGGGCATGATGGTCAGCCCCGGCTACGCGTACCCCAAGGCTCCCGATCAGCAGAGCTTCATGGCTGAGCGCAAGAACACGACCGAGATGTTCGAGATGCTCCTGTCGAATCGCAAGCCCGAGTGGAAGTTCAATCTCTCGCCGCTGTTCATGGAATTTTTGATGGGCAAGCGCGAGTACGAATGCACACCGTGGGGCAGCCCGGCGTTCAACATCTTCGGGTGGCAGAAGCCGTGCTACCTCTTGCAGGATGGCTACGCGGACACGTTCAAGGAACTGATGGAGACGACCAACTGGGACGGCTACGGCCGGGCTTCGGGCAACCCGTCTTGCCAGCAATGCATGGTCCACTGCGGCTACGAACCCTCGGCCGTCGATCACACGTTCAGCGGCGTCGGCGGGATCTGGGCGAACATCAAGGCGATCGTCGGCAAGTCGTACAAGAACCCGGCGGCGAACGCGAGGCTCGTTGAAGAAGCGAAGAAGCCGCACGGTCCGCTGGCGCAGCTCAGCAAGCTGACGATCAACGGCAAGCCGGTGACGTCGGAAGAGGCGGCGTGAGGATTGGCGGTCTGAAATTTGAAATCTGAGATTTCAGATTTGAGAAATTGAAACGAACAGCCGGCGAGCGAAAGCTCGCCGGTTTTTTTGTCGGGGTGGGTGGGTGGTTCGGGTGCCACGGCCAGCGAGTCTTCGAGTCGACCGTGCTCTTCGAGCCGTGCGCCAAGGCACACGGCCGACTCCGCAGAACCTGCGCTGGCCGTGGCACCCGGGGAAAAACGCGGATCAGATGCGTGTCACATCGACGAAGTCGCCGGTGGCGGCGTCGAGTTTCCAGAGGAAGTCGCCGGTGACGGGGGAGGAGAGGATTTCGACGGCGGCTCCGGGATCGAAGTCGGGGGAACTGATGATGAATCGGCCGGCGATGCGGAGGTTGCCGTCGGCGTCGAGTGCGATGAGGGAGGTGCGGGTCGTGTGCGGGCCGCTGATTCGGGTGGTCCAGGCGATGGAGCCATCGGCGTTCCACTTCATTGCGAAGGCGTCGCCGATGGGGTTGAGTCGGAGGAGCGTGGTTTCGGTCAGGCTGTTGCCGGTGCGGAAATGGATGGGGGAGTACATCGGGCCGGTGAGGTAGGTGTTTCCTGCGGCGTCGAGCGCGAGGTATTCGTTGGACGAGGCGATCGTGCTATACATCGTGTCGGCGCGGACGAAGGTGCCGTCGGTGTGCATGTGGATGATGAAGACGTTGGTGAAGAGGCGGGAGACGACCTGGCTCTTGTTGTTGAGATTCGTCTTGTTGACCGACGAGCCGGATGCGGCGGACGCCACCGGGAAGCCGAAGATGCTTTCGGACTGCTTTGCTTCGAGGTAGCCCTTGCTGGCGATGTTGAAGGTTCCGCCGAGCGTCGGGTCAAGGTCGGTGAGGCGGTTGAAGTTGCCGATGACGGCGAGATCACCTTGGTCATTGATGGCGAGATTGGTGGCGAAGGCGTAGCCCGCGCCGCCGATGTTTTCGATCCAGTCGATGCTGCCGGTGGCGGCATCGATGCGGGAGATGAAGCCGTTGTTGCGCGTGGTGCTCACGAGATTGACGGCGATTGTGGGATCGAGATCGAGCTTGCCCTTGAATCCGCCGACGAGATAGATTTTGCCCGCGGCATCGACGACGACATTGCCGACGCTCTGCGTGCTCTTGCCTTCGAGCGTTGAGGCCCAGAGGAAATTGCCGGCCGGATCGATGGAGGCGAGGACGATTGCCTTGGAGGTGCCGGTGAGCAGCGTCGGCCCGCCGGGCAGGTCGAGCGTCAGTTTGCTTTTGAAGGTTCCTGCGACGATCAGGTTGCCATCGGGGTCGAATGCGAAGGCATTGCCAAAGGGCAGGATCTGTGCGGAGACGAAGGCGCCGCCGGAGTCGAGCTTGAGGAGGAAGGTGTTGACACCGTGGGCCTGCAGCGTGGTGACGCCGGCGCCGGGGTCGAAATCGAATTTGCCCGCGAAGCTGCCGAGGACGTCAATGGTGCCGTCGGGAGCGACGAGGAGGCGGATGTCGGAGGCGACCTTGGTGATTTTGGTGTCGAGAGTCCAGACGGCGGTGCCGTCGGCGGCGTAGCGCGCGAGGAAGAGCGAGCCGTAGGTGGATTGATCCTTGGATCGCGCGGCGACGATCGAATCGCCGTTGGCGGCGATGACCATGGCTTTGGGGATGTAGGTGAGGCGGGTGTCGCTGAGGACGGCGACGGGGGGCGCGACGGTCATGAGTGTGCGGGATTCGAGGGCTTCGAAACGTGGCGCAGCGGCAGGAGATTTGACGCGTCGTTTGTCGCGGCGCGTGAAGAGGCGGTGGAACATGGGATCGATCTCCGTCCGCACCGGTGGTGAGCGATGAGCCGAGAGCGAGGAGGGGTGGGCGCCTGCTGTAAGACTTATCGGTCAGTTTAGGCCACTGGCGGAGGAAGTGTTGAACTATTTGGCAAGTTTGGGGGATTGCCGGATGGGGCAGTGGCGGGGCGGGTTGTGGCTGCGCCAACGGCGCGGGATAATCCCGCCATGAACGGCAAACCCATGCTGCATTGCGTCGCGTGCGCCGCGCTCCTTGTTTCGCTGCTCACCGCGGGCGGTTGCGGGCATCCAGTGCCCGAGGCCGGCTACCCCACCTACGCCGCCGCCAAGGTGCGCCACGACGCCGCGGTCGATCGCATCGAATCGCTCGGCGGTCGCGTCGAGTATCACAAGCACGGCACCGCCGTCTATCTCGTGCTCAAAGCCGACCAGCGATTCGACGATGCCGTCGCGCTGCTGTCGAACATCATCGACCTCGACAGCGCCACGCTCGACACGGCCGGCGACACGCACTGGGACCTCGCCCGCCTCGCGAAGCTGCAACTCCGCAAGCTCACGCTGACGCGCGGCCACCTCGGCGCCGTCGGCACGCCGCCCCCCGTCACGAAGCTCGCCTCACTGAACCTCATCGACACCGGCGCGACCGACAGTGACATCGCCGCGCTGATCCGTTACGGCAACCTTGCTGAGCTGAGCATCTCCTACAGCCCGGTGACGATCGACGGCCTCGCGGCTCTCATACCGCTCAAGCATCTGCGGACCGTCCGCCTGCTCGGCACGTCGATCAACGAGCGCCAGGCGACGGAGCTAATGGGAAACTCGCCTTTCGACATCGAACTCGTTGAAGATGACATCGCCAAGCCCTGACGCGGCTCCCCGCTCAACATCTCTCTCAAGGAACGCACCGTGAACAACCACATCGCGGCTCTGATTCTCCTGGCGGCCGGTTTCTGCGTGGGGGCGTATGTCACGCCGATGTTCAGCGCTCCCGCAACCGCCGCGGACGCCAAGCCCGCCGAACGCTACTTCGAGATGCGCACCTACACCGCCGCCGACGGCAAGCTCGATGAGCTTCACAAACGTTTCCGCGAGCACACCAACGCTCTCTTCGTGAAGCACGGCATGGAGCTCGTCGGCTACTGGACGCCCGCCGAGGGCGAAGAGTCGAAGAACACGCTGGTCTACATCCTCGCGTACCCCGACAAGGAATCGCGCGAGAAGTCGTGGAAGGAATTCCAAGCCGACCCGGAGTGGGTGACCGCCAAGGCGGCCAGCGAAGTGAACGGCAAGCTTGTCACGCACGTGGAAAGCAAGTTCCTCAAGCCCACCGACTACTCGCCGATCAAATGATGGGTAACACGACGCTCAACAAGCAGCACGAAATCGCCGCATCGATCGGTGTGCCGGTCGCGCGGCGTCACATCTTTTTGTGCTGCGATCAGACGAAGCCGAAATGCTGTGACAAGGAGCGGGGTCTCGCGGCGTGGGAATTTCTCAAGAGCCGGCTCAAGCAGCTGGGACTCAGCGAGCAGGGCGGCGTCTGCCGGACAAAGGCAAACTGCCTGCGCATCTGCGAGGGCGGACCGATCGCGGTGTTGTATCCGGAGGGTGTTTGGTACGCGCGCTGCGATCCGCTGGTGCTGGAGCGCATCATCCAGGAGCATCTGATCGGCGGGAAGGTTGTGAAGGAATTTGTGATCGCCGAGCATCGGCTCGACGCGGTGGACGAGATCAAATCGTAACTCCGACCGTATCGCTCAGTTCATCGCCACGCCGCGGCTGGTCTGGGCCTCAGCGTCGATCCACATCACGCTGCTCCATCCGCCGCCGCTCTCGGGCTCGACACCGTAGGCCGCGAAATCCGCTTCCCAGATCCCGCCGTCGACGAGGTACTTGAAGTGGTATTCGCCGGGGTTGAGGTTGAGCTGGGCCCGCCACCAGCCACGTTCGTCGCGCTGCATGGTCAGGCGCGTGGAGCGGCCGCCAGCGAAATCGCCAGCCAGGGCGACGCTGCGGGCCGCGGGTCGGAAGAACGCGAATTCAGCGAGGCCGTCCTGTTGAATCGTGACCATGACGATGTCTCCTGCCGCATCCGTGCGCAGTGTAAGTAGATTCCGGGGTTGTGAAAGCAAACGCGATGCCGAAGCGATGGCTCGGTGAACATTGGAACCGCGCGTTGTAAGCAGATGATGAAACAACGATGAGTTGCGCAAGAATTGAGCCGGGAAAAACCCCGACAAGCTAAACCGACCCGGGGTTCCAAAATGCCGCGCCGCCCCTAAAATCCGCAAAAAACCCGCTCACGCCGCCGCGCTGAAGTGCAGCGGTTCGCCGGCCTTGCGGACCCAGACCACGCTGTTCCAGCCACCTTGGCCGTCGTTTTCAAGGGCGTAGCCCGCGGTGTCCGCCTCCCACTCCTGGCCGTCCACGCAATACTTGAAGCGGTACTCGCCGGGCGGCAGCGCCAATCGCACCCGCCACCAGCCGCCGCTGTCGCGCGTCATCGGATGCGAAGTCGGGTCCCAGTCGTTGAAATCACCGGCGAGGTTCACGCACTGCGCGCCGCGGCGGAAATAGGCGAATTCGGTCGTGCCGTCGTCGTTCGGGTGGATCTTCATGGAGGCGTCCTTCGCGGTTGATTACCAACGCGCATGCCGGCGCGTCGCCCCGTTCGTTCCATCCCTGTTCGTAATACCATCGGCTCATCCCCGCCCTCACTTTGGTCGCGGGACAATCGACCGCCGCCGCTGTAAACTCCCCCTCCGATAACCACCCCGGCGCCCCCCGATCCGACGAGGACCACCCCGATGGACATTCAGAAGCTTAAATTCCACCTGATCCTCTCCGCTTTCACGCTCCTGGTCGTCTTCGTCCTCGTCATGATGGCCTGGGGCTCAGCCGACGAGGCGACCAACCTCAGCGCCGCCAACGTCCTCAAAGTCTCCAAGTTCGACGGCCTGCCCGATGTCTGGCACCCCAGCAGCAACGGCGACGCCTCCCCGCTTTACGAAGAGGCCTTCGACCTCTACGCCTCCAACAAGGACAACCTGAACTCCAAGGGCGGCGCCAATCCCGAGACCGTCCAGAAGCTCATCGACCTGCTCGTCCGCGCCAAGGATCAGGGCAGCGTCACCGATGGCTTCGCAGACACCGCGCCCCTCGAGCCCGGCGCCCAGCCCTCCTACGCCAACGCCCCGCGCTCCATGGCGAACCTGATCGACCTGATGATCGTCAAGAAAGTGCGTGACAAGGAGATGACGCCCGAGCAGGCCGAGCCGATCATCCAGGCCATCTGGGCGATGGGTCAGCGCCTCTTCATCAACAACCTGCGCAGCTTCAGCCGCGAGTCGGGCCTCAGCGCCATGCATTCGGCCTACCACGCCAGCGGCATGATCCCCGGCACCCCCACCGCCAAGGCGATGGCCACCTGGATCGACCGCCTCAAGGAAACCGAGAGCCGCTGGATGCTCAAGAAGCAGCTCTTCGCCTACGACGCGAGCGTCGGCGACCTCGTGCGCCTCGCCCAGCTCGACGAGGACCGCACCTTCCGCCTCGAAGCGATCCTGCAGATGGGCGTCGCCCGCTGGACCAAGCCGACCCGCGGCAACGTCCGCGCGATCTCCAGTGCTCTCAACAGCGCCATGTACGGGAGCGACCCACTGCTCGCCAAGGCCGCCAAAGCCGCGAACTCCAGCACGCGTGAGCAGGTGCGCGTGTTGCACTGAGCAGAGGGTTCAGGGTTCGGGGTTCAGGTTCGGAAAAAACAAGAGGCATAGGCACTTCTATGAGTTCGGTCTGCCTGTCAAGCGGGTGGCGGTTCGGGTCAGCGGACGGTTCAGACTTCTATTGCGGGTCGGGGCCCGATTTTGGTTTTGG
>JAYVTU010000019.1:0-2512 GCA_043788485.1 Planctomycetota bacterium | reverse complement strand
GACGACGCGGAAGTCGGCGGTGTATTCCTGCCCGTTGGTGAGCTTGCCGGGGCGGACCCTAAGTGAATCGTCCTGTCCGGTGACGTAGACACCGTTGATCATGGCGAAGCCGGTGGACTGGCCGCCGAAGGCGCTGAAGAGGAACTGTGTGTGGGCGGAGCCGACGGGCAGTAAGATCGCGGGGGTGTCGATGCCCTGGTTGCGGGTGAATTTCACCTGCAATTCGTAGCTGCCGTCGGGCGCGAGCGGCAGCATGAGTTCGCGGGTGGGTGCCTGCTGATCACCGTAGGCGGTGGTCAGCGACCCATTGGCCTCGCGAGTCCAGTGCTCGCGGCTCTTGAAGGCATGCTTGTCGAGATCGACGAGCTTGAGCAGGTCGGTCCACTCGCCGCCGGCGTCACTGCGCGGGGTGGCGTCGGCGACGAGCGGCCGCATCCGCATGGCGGTGACGACGAGGCGACAGGAAACCTGGACACCAAAGCCGAAGACCTTGTTGTTGTGCAGCGTCCATGAGGGGAACTGAATCAGGCTGGATTGCGGCCCGAGATATTTCGAGTAAGGCTTGCCGTCCAGCTCGATGGTCACGGCGACGTTGGCGCCATCGGGGACCACACGGACGCGCAATTGGTAGGTGTGATTGTTTTCGATCTTTCCCGGACGGACGGTGGCCGTGTTCGCGAACCCATGGTCTTGAACGGCCAGCGTGCTCACCCCGCCGTGCTCGACACTGAAAAACAACTGGCCTCTGCCCGTGCCTGCGGGAAATGCGAACATCACGCCCTCTTCGCCTTCGGTGCGGATGAACGAGGCTTCCATTTCGTAGGCCGACTCATTGGCCCCGGGCAGCGCGAGGATCGCGTCGCCGGTTGCCGAAAGCTGGCCGGCGATTGACCGAGACCATGTGCCCTTGACGGCGTCGCGTGCGGGATCGACGCCCTTGAGCAGGTCGGTCCACTCGCCGGCGGCGGCGGAATCGCGGAGCGGCGTGGCCTTGCCGGTGAGCATGCGGAGGTTGGCCGAGAGGAACGTGGCGGGAGACGTGTGCACCTCGAAGCCAAACGGGAATTTGGGTGGGATGGCATAGCCGTAGCCTTGAGGCATGGTGAGGGCGGACTGGGACCCGGACCATTTCAGGTAGGGTTTGTCATCGAGTTCGACGGCGACGTCGGCATCGCGATCCCGCAATACGACCCGGATGGTTACTTTGTATTCCTTGCCGTTGGCCAAGGTGCTGGGCCGAATCTGGAGGTCCTGATTGTCAATGAATTTTCCATCAATGAACATGAGGCCGCCGTTGGCGCCGTGGTGCCCGCTGAAGACGACCGCGGTACGTCCCGTGCCCACCGGAAAGAAGACATACACGGTTCCGTCACCCGCGTGCCGGATGAATCGGACCTGATACTCGAAACTGCCGTCGGCGTTCTGCGCAATTCCGATGCGTTGATAGACATCGGCGGTGGTGACACGCAGCATTGCGCCGTCGCGTTGCCAGGTGCCCGAAAGACTGTCCTGAGCGGGATCCACGATTTTGAGTAGATCGACAGATTCGTTCGCTGTGGTGGTCTGAGTCGAGGGTCCGGCGGCGAGACCCAGCGGGCGGATCTCCACCTTCGCGGCGTCGAGCGTCTGCTTGATGCTCTTGAGCGCCAGGGTCGCCTTGGTGCGCTCCAGGTCCGCAGTGGAGTGCAGTTCGAGGTACCGCTGGTAATACCCACCGGCGCGGGCGAGCAGCGGCAGCTTCGCGAGGTACTCGGCGTCGGCGAGCTTGCGGTACCACTCGCCCATGTCCATGCACTGCGCATCGGTCAGTCCGGCGGGATCAGTGTTGGCGAGGGTGACATGGGCGGTGAGGTCGGCGTCATCGGTGAGGAACGTGAACTGACGGGCCTGCTCGGGGCTGTCGAGCGTGACGAAATGGATCATCACCAGCTCGCGGCCGGAGGCCTTGTCGGCGGGGTTGGCTTTGAGCTTGGCCTTGAGCTCGGCGATGCGGGCGGTGACGCGGCCGCGGGATTGCGCGGCCTCGGCGGTCGCCTTGACCTGCGACTGACGCGGCGACTTGATGGCGGCGGCGAGCGTCACGGCCTTGCGGTAGATCTGCTGGGACGCCTCGGCGTCGTCGGACTTGGCGGCGGCCTCGTCGAGCAGCGCATCGAGCAGCAGCTCACCGGCCGCGGGTTTGTCGTTGTTTTTTACGGTGTTGTAGCGGCGCTGCTGGATCGCGGCGATCGCTTCGAGAGCGGCGGGCTTGAGTTCGGGCTTGACCTCCGCTTCGAGCTTGTGGGCGGCGATCGCGGTGTTGTAACCGGCGGGGTCCTTGGCGGCGAGCTCCGCGGCGTTCTTGAGCATCAGGAGCTGGAGATCGGGCGTGGACGCTGAACTCCGCGCCGAGTCGAGCAGCGACTTGGCCAGCTCGACATCATCGGCGGTCGAGGGCGTGGACGCCGCGAGCTTGAGCTTCGCACCGTAGATGGAATCGAAGACGGATTGCGCATCGTCTGCGGCGCGGGCG
>JAYVTU010000018.1:0-18556 GCA_043788485.1 Planctomycetota bacterium | reverse complement strand
GTCTGCGAGGACGCCGACCAGTGGCACCCCGAAGATATCCCCCGCGACCCGACGGAATTTCAACATGCTCACGAATCGCACCCCCCTGCTCCTGACGCTCTGCACTTTCCTCTCGCTGCTCGCGGCGATCGAATCGCCTCTCTCTGCCGCCGACGCGCAGGCCGCGGTGATGACCAAGGATCGTCAGGTCCTCTCCGCCGGCGCCGCCGTCACCGTCTCCGGCGAATGGGCCGGCCGCGGTGATCTCGTCAAGGAGCACGTTAGCGACGGCGACCTCAACACGATCTGGGGCGCGCCGGAGAATTCCCGCAGCGGATGGGTGCAGATCGACCTCGGCGCCGAGATGAATGTCGATGCCGTCCTGCTCGACGATCGGCCTTATCCGCGCATCCGCCAATTCGCGATCCTGGCCAAGGTCAGCGGAAAGTGGATATCCGTCGCCGATGGAACCACGATCGGCAGCAGCAAAATAGTGGCCATCACGCCGACCCTGGCCCGGTTGTTTCGAGTCGTCATTCTCGAGGCCACCGATGTCCCGGTGCTCGCGGAGTTCCAGTTGCTCGGTCCCGCGGGGCAGAAAACCGCGCCCGATTATTCGCTGGCCGACCCCGACCTGAAGCTCGTCCCCATCGACAGCGATCCGAGGGAATCGTTCATCAGCCTGACCGTGGACGGCGCGGGACGGTTGTTCGCCGGCGCTCGCGAAGGTCTGTTCGTCTACGAACCCGCCGCCAATGGCCTTTATCAGCCGCGCCGCGAGCTCTACCGTTTCCCCAAGGATTCGTGGGTCTACGACATCGCCGTGCGTGGAAATGATCTTTACGTTGTGACGCAGAGCGCGATTTATCTTTTCACGGACGGCGTGACCAAGCGTGACTGGCTCAAGCCGCAGCGGCTGCTCTGGGGTTCGCCCGCGGCGCATCCGCATCAGGGGATGCACAGCCTGACGTTCGGCCCCGACGGCGACCTCTACATCGCGACCGGCGATGAAGCGTGGTACTACGGCGATTTCAAACGCCCCGATCACTGGGGCTACTGGACGCTCTTCCACGGCCCCGACGCGACGCCCACGACCTACGTCGGTGCCGGCGGTGTCCTGCGCATGAGCCCCGATGGCCGGCAGCTCACCGTCATCGCCGGAGGCATCCGCAACAGCGGCGGTCTGGTCTTCGACCATAACTGGAACCTTTACAGCAGCGACAACGATCACGAGTCCATGCCCGCCGAGTACGTCCCCGGCCGCCTGCTGCACGTCACGCCTCACGCCTACTTCAGCTGGCCGCGCGGATGGATGCCCGAGAAGCAGCCATGGCGATCCGACCTCCTGCAGACGATGACGCCGAACCTCGGCCGATTCGTCCCCGTCGATATGTCGTATTACGACGACACATTCCTCCCCGAAAAATATCGCCACACCCTCTCCGTCGCGCGCTGGTGCACTCACGCCCTGCCCTACTATCCGCTCAAAAGCTCCGCCGACACGTTCGCGACAAACGAGCAGCCGCTGCTTATCGGCAAGAATGATGCACGCCCCGTCGGCGTCGCCGCCGGGCGCGGCGGACGCCTCTTTGCCGCCATCCTGTATATGGCGCACAACGACGGCTCGCCCGTCTGCAAGAGCGACATCGTGATGATCACCCGCGCTGGCGACACCGCCGCCGCGCCTTTCGAATCACAAGACGACACAAAGGCCACGCCCGATCAGCTCTTCACCTCGCTCGCCTCACCGAACTGGTCCGAGCACTTCCGCGCTCATGTCGAGATCACCCGCCGCGGCCAGCCGCTGCTCCAGGTCGCGACTCACCGTCTCGCCGAGATCAAGTCCGCCACGCCCGACGCCGTCAGCCTCCTCTGGCTCGCCGCCGCCGATGGCTCCGATGAAGCGCACCAGCAGCTCCTCGCTTTCACGCATCACGCCGATCCGATCCTGCGCGACACCGCCGTCCGTGCCCTCGCCCGCTTCGGCGCCGGTGCGCAATCGTCGCAGCCCTTCCTCGCTGCGCTCGACGATGCCGATCCGCACGTCCGTCACGCCGCGATCGTCGGGCTCTTCGATCAGACGACCGAACTGCCCTTCGAGAAGATCGTCGCCGCGGCATCCGACTCCGGCAGCTACATCCGCCAGACCGCCGCGTTCCTGCTCGCCCGCCGGGCGAGCGTCAAACAGATCGTCGAACTCGGTGAGGACTCGCTGGCCCCCCGGCGCAGCGCCGGCGTTCTGGCCGCGGGATTCCGCCTCACCGTGCCGAGCTTCGATCAGCCGCTACCGGCATGGTGGCCGCTCGATGTGGGGATGAAGGATGGATACGCCGCTCACTACGCCGAGGGCGTGAACATCGACCTCGCCGCCAATGGCGCCCGCGTCGGCGTCTTCACCATGGCCGACGCCTGGGCGAAGAATCCCAAGAGCGAAGAGGATCAGGCACTCTTCGCGATGCTCGAGCGCCGCATGCGCGACGCCGACACGAACATCGCCAAGCAGGCGGCACTTTTCCTGCGTCTGCTCAAGGACCCGCGCAGCGATGCGCTCGCGGCCCAGGTGCTCGGCATCTCGGGGCCCGTGGCTCAAGCCACGGCGATCAAAGGCGCCGTCTCCACCGGCACCACCGAGTTCCCGCCGGCGTTCCGAAATGTCGATTGGCCCAAGCTCGTTGCCACCGGAAAGGCCGAGACCGGCAAGCAGCTTTTCCAGGCGCGTGGCTGCTTCATCTGCCACTCCATCCGCGCCGGCGATGCGGGCGGCGGAGGCCCGAGCCTCGCGGGAGCGGGGAGCCGTTTCAATCTCGATTACCTCGTCGAATCCGTGCTGACGCCCAACAAGGTCGTCGCACCGATCTTCCGGTGGACCGTGGCCAAGCTCAAGAACGGCACGACGGTCACGGGCCTGATCACGTCCGAGACGGCCGATGATGTGGAATTCCTCCAACCCTCCGCGGTGCGCGTTACAGTGAAGAAGGATCAGATCGTCTCGCGTGAAATCCAGGAACGCTCCCCGATGCCCGAGGGCCTGATCCAGACGCCCGATGAACTGCGTGATCTTCTCGCATTCCTGCTTCAGCAGAAGGAAGCGGGCAAGTGATCGGCAACGATCCGCGTCGATTTGAATGAAGCCCCGGCGTTTGAGTCAGATGCTCTCCGATGCGCCACCGCTGCCGCGCGGTAGAGCCACTGTGAATTTTGTTCGGGTATGACAGAGCCGTGCGCGCGTTTGGCATGGGCAGCAAAATACAGATCCCAAATAATTCCCGCGCGGCTTATACGGCGTTTGTTAGCAGTAGCGCTCGGGTTGAGATTGTGGCGTGATGCGGTCGCCGGCAAGGAGGCCCATCATGGACATCGTCGAGCGTTCGATCGGGGATCGGGCGGAGCTTTTGCGGCGGATCGGCCGAGAGAAGAAGGCCAAGCAGTGTGACCGCTACCGCGCGGTGTTGATGGCGTTCGATGATCCGCCCGACAGCTCCAGCTCCGCATCACTCCGCTTCCGCACGATCTGCTCGGAGCTGTGACGCTTCCGCTTCATCGAGAATCTCCTGGGCCATCGGCCCCGTTGAAACTCTCATAACGCCCAGATCAGTTTTGGGGAGCAGGCCAGCCGACCTCTTCAAGCCCGGTTGACCCATCCAAGTGACGCCGCGCGGCGGCGTCTATAATCCCGCCGTGGCTCCCAACCGCACCGAGAAAATCACCGCGCTCGCCGACAAGGCGCGCAGCCTGCCGAAGACGCCCGGCGTTTACCTCATGAAGGACGCCGCCGGCGTCGTCATCTACATCGGCAAGGCCCGCTCCCTTCGCAACCGCGTCGGATCCTACTTCCAGCAGTGCGTGGACCTCGGCCCGAAAAAGCAGCCGATGCTCGACATCGTCGATGACTTCGACACCATCGACTGCGAGGGCGAATGGGAAGCCCTGCTCACCGAGAATCGGCTCATCAAGGATGTGCACCCGCGCTTCAACGCCCGCCTCACCGATGACAAGACGTTTCCCTATCTCGTGATCACGACGCGTGAGGATTTCCCCGGCGTCTACATCACGCGCGAGCCGAACAATCCGCGATTCCGCGGCGCCAAATGCTTCGGACCGTTCACCAGCGTCTATGCACTGCACGAATCGGTGAAGCTGCTGCAGCGCGCCTTCAAGTTCCGCACCTGCGAACTCGACATCCGCGGGGATGATGTGAAGCGCCCTTTTTTCAGGCCCTGCCTGCTGCACGCTATCAAGCAGTGCACTGCGCCGTGCGGCGCACGCATCGATCAGGCGGCGTACCGGGCCGACATTGATCGCTTCATCCAGTTCCTCGAGAGCAAACGCTCCGTCATGCTGCGTCAGATGCGCGGCGAGATGGACGAGGCGTCCGCCACGATGGAGTTCGAGCGCGCCGCGAAGCTGCGCGATCAGATCAGCGCGATCGAAAAGCTCGAAGAACGCGGCACCCGCAGCCAGGGCTGGCAGCCGGAATCGGAGCAGTCGCTCTACGTCGATCCGCGCAAAGGGATGCGCTCGCTGCAAAAAGTGCTGGGCATCGGTCACGAGGTGCGCTGCGTCGAGTGCATCGACATCGCACATCTGCAGGGCGATCAAACCGTCGGCGCGAAGGTCTGCTTCGTCGATGGCCGGCCGCTGCGGAACCAGTACCGCCGCTACCGCATCCGCACCGCGGGCAACGATGACTTCATGTCGATCCGCGAGGTCGTGAGCCGTGCGTACCGCGAGGCCGGAGCGGACAATCAGCTCTACCCCGACGTCGTGATCATCGATGGCGGGCTCGGTCAGCTTCACGCGGCACTGGAGGCCGTCGCCGATTTCCACACGCGCCCGCCGATGATCATCTCGATCGCCAAGAAAGAGGAGCTGCTCTACGTGCAGGGCCGCGATGAGCCGCTGCGTCTGAGCCGGACACATCAGGGCCTCAAACTCGTGCAGGCGATCCGCGATGAGGCGCACCGTTTCGCGCAGTCGTATCACCATTTGCTGCGGAAGAAGAAAGTGTTGGGGGAAGAATGACCTCGGCACAGTTGAATATCGAAGCGATACCCGGCGGCGTCACGTTCGACGTCAAAGCCGTTCCCGGCGGCAGCCGCGATCAGATCGTCGGGCTGCTTGGGACTGCCCTCAAGGTGAAGGTCAGCGCCGCCCCGGAAGACGGCAAGGCGAATGCCGCTGTCTGCCGCCTGCTCGCCGCCGCCCTCGGCGTTCCCACGCGCAGCGTCACCGTCACCGCCGGCCACACCCGGCCTCAAAAACGCATCGCCGTTGCCGGCCTCGCGCCCGCGCAGGTTTTGCAGCTTTTGGGCCTCGAACGCCGATAATCCCGGCGTAACCTCGCCTCGTTCAACCAATCTGATAACCCCGCCGCACGGATGCGGTTGGAGATTCGGAAGGAGCCGACCATGTCCGCCCGTCTCACGCGTTTCCCCCGTTTCCGTGCCGTTCTTGTCGCCGCGTCCCTGAGCGTCACGCTCCTCGCCGGCTGCCACAAACCCATTGCCACCAAGCCCGACTACAACCACCAGCTCGGCCCAGGCGAGTCCGCACTCCGACTCATCCTCGATCCCAAGCTCTGGCCCGATGTCCGCGAGGGCTTCAACAACAAGGACACGAATCTCACCGATGCTCTCGATCGCAGCATCGCCTGGTTCGCCCGCCCCTCGTCCAAACAATTCTTCCCCCTCGGCGATGTCACGCACGTCCGCGCACAGACCAGCGCCTACGCCTTCAAGAAGCTCATGGAGCAGTCCTCCACCGCTGACGATTTCGAGAAATCGCTGCGTGACGAGTTCCACTGCTACACCTCGGTCGGCTTCGATGAGCGTGGCTCCGTGCTCTTCACCGGTTACTACAGCCCCATCTTCAAGGGCAGCAAGACGCCGACCGCACAGTTCAGCTACCCGCTCTACAAGAAGCCAGCCGATCTCGCGATCGATCCGGTCACCGGCGTCGTCCTCGGCCGCAAGACCGCCACCGGCTACACCCCCTACCCCAGCCGCAGCGAACTCGAAACCACCGGCGTCCTCAAGGGCCTCGAACTCGTCTACGTCGGCAGCCGCTTCGATCAGTACGTCATCCAGGTCAACGGCTCAGCCAAGATCGAACTGACCGATGGCTCGACGATGTTCATCGGCTACTCCGGCAACAACGGCCACGAGTACACCGGCCTCGGCGCCACGCTCATCAAGGAAGGCGCCGTCCCCGCTGACAAGCTCTCGCTCGCCGCCATCCGCGAATACTTCCAGGGCAAGGAAGAGCAGCTCGACAAATACATCGCCCGCAACGAGCGCTACGTGTTCTTCACCGGCTACGACGGCAACCTCTGGCCCGCCGGTTCGCTGAACGTCAAGGTCAGCCCCTTCCGCACACTCGCCACCGACAAGACCATCTTCCCGCGCGGCGGCGTCATCATGGCCGTCGCCTCGATCCCCACGGGCCACGGCTCCCCCGCCACCAAGCCCGGCGCCCCGCTCCCCGCAGAGGTCATCCCCGGTGAGCAGCGCGAGATGGCCGACCCCGCGCTGGCGAACTTCAAGCAGTTCATGCTGGATCAGGACACCGGCGGCGCCATCCGCGCCGCGGGCCGCAGCGACATCTACATGGGCATCGGCGGCGAAGCCGAACACCTCGCCGGCGCCCAATTCTCCGAGGGCCGCCTCTACTACTTCTTCCTCAAACACGACCGCGTCCTGGACTGGAACCAGAAGATGATCAACGACCCGGCGATGCAGCCGAAGAAAACGGCGAAGATCGCCGCGGCGTATTGAATCTCACACCCCATCCCAGACCCAAAATCCCCCGGTCATGCCGGGGGATTTTTTTGTTCAAGGAATCCGGCATCCGCTGCCCATCAGCTTAACACCAGGTCTGTATGATGACCGCCGCGGATTTCCTACCCACCACGCTGTTCAAACACGGGCACCTTCCATGTCCATCGGCGCGGAATTGTTGAACTGGCGGAGGCGCCCCTACACGCTGATCTTCGTGATCGTGTGCATCGCATTCGCGGTGCAGGCCGCGATGCAGAAAAAATCAGAGTGGACCGATGTCTACGTCATGACGGGCCACCGGCTCGTGGCCGGCGACGACATCTATCCGACGGGCACCCCGTTTGTCTATCCGCCATTCAGCGCTCTCTTCACAGTGCCTTTCACACCGCTGCCCCGCGCCATCTCGCAGGCACTGTTCACCGCACTCAACTTCGGCGCACTGGCCCTGATCCTGACGATCTCGTGGCGGTTGACGGGCGGTGTGCAGCGGCTGGAATTCGGGCCCAATTACCGCGGCCGAGATCACCTCATCGCGATCCTCGCCTGTCTCTGCGCTCTGCGATCCTCCTTCAACACGATCTCGCACCTCCAGACGGACCTGGTCATCGCGGCGCTGATCTTCGTCGGCTGTGAGCGGCTCGCGCATGGTAAAAATATCGCGGCCGGGATTTTTCTGGGGCTCGGCACAGCCTTCAAGGCGACGCCGATGGTCTTCCTGGGCTACCTCATCTGGCGGCGGCAGTGGGTCACCGCGGCGGTGATGCTCGCCACGCTCATCGGCGCCAGCCTGGCTCCGGATCTGATACATCGCGGGGGCGATGGCAAGCCGTGGGCAATCCACTGGGTCGAGAACTACGTCAAGCCGTTGGTCAGCGCGAACCATCGGATGGGATCATGGAACGCCGGTGCCCTCAACAATCAGTCGCTGGCCGGCCTCGCAGGACGAGCGCTGCTGCTCAAAGGGACGCTGACCGAGGATGGCGTGGACTTTGTCGAAAAGGATTCGATGAGTCCGCAGACCGTCAAATGGTTCGTGTACATCTCGTATCTGCTGATCATTATTTCAGCCTGCGCCGCGATGCGGCCGTGGTTTGGTCGCCTGCCGCGCGAGTGGTGCGGCGATGCTCCGCCGCCCTATCCGCTGGAGTTCAGCATCGTGCTCCTGACGATCCTTCTGATCTCGCCGATGACCAGTCGGACGCACTTCTGCACGCTGTTGCTGCCGGCTTTCTGCCTGGCGCGCGCGGCGGTGGATCACGCAAGCCGCGTGGCTTGGGCGACGCTGGTGATCGCGACGGTGCTGCTGCTGGCGGCGACGAACGTGCCGTTTTTCCACCTCTGGTTCAAGATCACGCTGTGGATGGGCTTCTCGACGCTCGCCGCACTGTCGCTGCTGATCGGTTGCCTGTGGCTGCGATTCGGAATTGAATCCACGCCAATTGTCGCAGCCAGGTCGCGCGTGGGAGAACCCCCGATTTTGCCAATATGAATTTTCGCAAAGATATTTGAGGTTGCTCCGGGCAGGGCCTACACTGGACGAATCGCACTGGGACAACTGGAGATCGTGATGGTCGCGGAATCAGGCATCTCCATTGGCTCTGTCGTCAGTGTCGAAGTAGCCCCGAATCTGGGGCCGGTGTCCATTGTGATCCCGACCTATAAAGAGGCTGGCAATATCCCCATGTTGCTCGGCCGTCTCGATGCGGTGCGGCGTGCGCACAACCTGCAGATCGAAGTCCTGATCATGGACGACGACAGCCGGGATGGCATCGACCTAGCCGTCGAACAGGCCGGCTACAGTTGGGTGCGACTTGTCGTGCGGAAAACGGATCGCGGGTTGAGCCCCGCCGTGCTCGACGGTCTGCGACTCGCGCGGTTCCCCACGGTCGTTGTGATGGATGCCGATCTGAGCCACCCGCCGGAGCGCATCGCCGCGCTCCTCGATGAATTGAGCATGGGGCGGCAGCTTGTGATCGGCTCCCGCAACGTCGCGGGCGCATCGGTCGATGGCGACTGGGGTCTCTTCCGCTGGCTCAACAGCCGTGTCGCCACGTGGATGGCCCGCCCCTTCACCAAGGCTCGCGACCCGATGTCGGGCTTTTTTGCGATGCGCCGCGCGGACCTGCAAACCGCCGCACCCATCAACCCCGTCGGCTACAAGATCGCGCTCGAACTCATCGTCAAGTGCGGGCTCACCGACATCGGCGAAGTCCCGATCCACTTCGCCGACCGCACCATCGGTGACAGCAAGCTGAGCATCAAAGAGCAGCTCAAATACCTGCAGCATCTCCGCCGGCTTTTTGTCTACAAGTTCAGCTTCCTGAGCCAGGCGCTGCAATTCGCCGCGGTCGGCGTTTCGGGCCTGGCGGTCAACCTGCTGGTGCTGACGCTGGCGATGCGGCTGAGCGCGACCCACGCCAAAGCCGTTGCCGCGGGCATCGCCGTCTCGATTGTCACCAATTTTCTTCTGAACCGGAGGTTCACGTTCACCGCCGGCGGCCGCGCGGGTTCGGCGATCAGGCAATTCGCATTATTTGTCGTCACCTCGATGATCGGGGCGCTGGTGAACTTCGCCGTCACGCTCCGGGTCGCCAGAGCCGCGCCGACCCGGCCGCTGCAACTTGCGGCCTGTGCCGGAGTCCTGGCCGGCATGTCTTTCAATTTCCTGGCGAATCGGTACATCGTCTTCCGTGCCAACAAAAACGCCGAGCAGCGGAATCGGGGGCTTGCCAATTTTTCCCCTTTCGGGGTCGGCCCCGTCGCCTAGCGACGGTGATCTCTTTTGAAAATTGGAGCCGGGAGTCGTAAGGACGCTGCACATGCCGGGACGGCGGATCGCGCCGCGCGGCGGACCATCGACCCGGGGCCAGGGTTTTTCCGTGGCCGGGCAACGGGCTATACCGCGCGGAGGTTTACAAGGAGTGGATCGCGTTCGATTTCAATCCCGGGATGGCGGACAGCAACATGATGATCCACGGCGAATTTGGCGGCGGGGAGATGCGCGGCGACTGGAACTACGCCACGATCGCCGGGGCCAAGAAGCTGGGGACGTTTGTGCTGCGGCGGGCGGGGCCGTGAGCGAGGCGCGGACGCAGGGCTGGGGGTGGGTTGGGGTGAAGATCTGAGAATTGGTATTTGAGTTATGACGATTTGGGGTAGCAAAAAGGTAGGGTCGATACAAGGCGTGGAGGGCAACTAATGCACGGTGGATGCAGAGGTTGTCGGGATTTTGTTCGGAGAGGCCTCGGCGACATGCTGGTGCGCACGATCTTTTCGCGGAGCCGAGGGGTGGAGATGTAAGTGCGTTTGGGAGCGGGGTTGGAGGCGTTGAATTTTTTTTGGTCATAGGTTTGGAGGCGGTTTTTGCTGGTGCGCGCGTAAGTGAGTTGGAGCGGAGGGGCTGATTGGGCGCAAGAAAAACCCACGGACTGGAGTCCGTGGGCTTTGGTGGAGTCGTGGGATTCGGGTCAGAATTTGTAGCGGATTTCGAAGCGGGCGCCGAAGAGGTTTTCGGCGTTTTGGCGCCAGGCGTACATGGTGTCGAAGCGGAGGATGATGGCGTTGGTGATGGGGTGCTGGTAGCGGAGACCGATGCCGACTTCGTTGCCCGGGGCGGTGCGATCGGCGGAGTCGCCGCGAGCGTTGACGAAAGCGGTTTCGAGGACGAGTTGGTTCTTGAAGTTGGGGCCGAGGATGTTCAGGCCGAACGCGCCGCCTGCGGTGTTGATGCCGGTGTCATCCATTTTGGGGAAGCCGGTGAGGCCATCGGTTTCGAAGAGGATGCCTGTGTTGAGGAGGATGCCGCCGGCGCCCGCGTCGCGTGCGGCGGAGCAGGGATGGTCGAAGCCGGCCCAGAAGTTGAAGTAGGGAACGATGTTGGAGGGCTGGGACGTGATGAGCGAATTTTCGAGGAGTAGGAGGTAGCCATCGGCGGTCTGCTTGCCCTGGTGCGGGTCCTGGCCGGAGGCGCCGATGAAGCGGACGGTGTTGGAGATGGTATTGAAGTAACGGTGGGTGTAGGCGATGCCGTAGCTGTGGAAGCTGCGGCCCTGGTTCTCATCGTCCTGGATGTAGGCGTAGTCGATTTCCCAATAGCCCTGCATCATTTCGAGGAAGGTTGCGACGCCGAAGATGTGACCGCCGTGGTCGTCGTTGACGAGGCCGCTGGAGGTGACGCGGTCGAAACCTGCGAAGAAGGTGATGTCGAAGTTGGAGATGTCCAGTTCGCGGCTGTTGCGTGCGGGGATGGTGAAGGCGAATCCGCTGAAGGCGTCCTGGAGCCAGACACCGTTCTGGAAGAGGAGGGGCATGAGGCCTGCGGCGAAGGGCATGTCGAGTTTGCTATCGGTTCCCATGAGTCCGCCGAGGACGGAGCCGACGTCGCCTTCGAAGAAGAGGGCATCGGCGTTGCCGTCGAAGTGGCTCTGGAAGCCGGTGTTTTCGCCGCCGAAGTCTTCACCGGTGAACTTGCCGTTCTTGTCGAAGGGGCGGAAGAAAGCGTGGATGCGTTCGGTGCTGGTGAGGCGGACGTCCACATCGAGGTTAAGGCGGGTGTTGATGGAGGCCTGTTCCTTGGCGCCGTTGTCGTTCCAAGCGACGGCGGTGCGCCAGTCGCCGTAGACGAGAACCTGGGGGGTGGCGATGTTGGTGTCGCCGAAGAGAGTCGGGGCGGGCTGGAACGGACCGTACTGGTAGAGCTCACGGCCGAGTTCGAGGAGGGGTCGCTGGTTGGCGTTGGCGTGCTTGGCACCGTAGATATCGAGCTGTGCCTGGAAGTCGTAGGGCTTGTCGTTGTAGGTCGGATCGGGGCCGAAGACGGAGGGATCGTGGGGGAGGAGTTGGACATCGCTGCTGGTATGCGGGGCGTGAGCGGGATCGGGCGGGACGACGGCGGGCTTGGGAGCGGCGGCGGGAGTGGCGGGCGCTGCGGCAGCTGCGGGGGCAGGCGCGGGCTTGGCTGGCGCTGCGGCGGCGGGCTTCTTGGCAGGTGCCGGGCCGTCGAGATCGTCATCGGCGGCGAGTGCGAGGGAGGCTCCGCCGGTGATTGCGATCGCCAGAGTGAGCTTCACGATATTTGCGTTAATCAGGTCCACTGGTTCACCCCTGGGTAAGGCCGGGTCGGCCAAAGCCGCGGACCGGGCGGCTGCCCGATCCGCGAACGGTGCTTGGGTCTTACTTGACGTCGAAACCGACCGTGTAGGCGTGCATGTCCAGCATCCACTGGTTCATCGCCTGTTCCATATCCGTCGTCGCGCCGACAAATTTCATGAAGTAGATCGGCTCGGCGCGGCTTCGCATGCGCACCGCCAGCTTGTACTGGCCCGGCTTGCTCATCAGCTCCGCCGGCACGCTGTAAGACGCCTTGCGAACACCCAGCGGCGGGATCGAACGCCCCTCCATGCGCACAAACGGCGGGTGGTTCATCACGGTGATCGGCTGGCCCGCGGGACGGATGAACGGCAACTGATCGATGTCGAGATTGATCGGCAGGTACATCTCGCGATCGGTGCCCTTGACGTTGGTGATCAGGAACTTGGTCTGCAGGTTCACGAGCTGCTGATCGATCGGCGTCGTGCCCTTGGCGACGTCCAGTGAGTGCAGGTCGGCCATATCGCCGTGCGAATCGACGTATCCGGTTTCCCAGACGCGCTTGCCATCGGGGCCGATGAGGGCGACGTTCACCCACAGCTCGGGCTGCGCGCCGAGGGACCCGCTGGGCATGTTGTGGCCGGGGTTGATGTTGGTGATGTTGTAGTAGAAGCTCAGGCCCTTGCCCGCCTTGAGGTCGCTAGTGAAGAAGGGGCCATCGATCTTCGAGCCGTTTTCCATCACGGCCTTGCGCAGCTCGCGCTTCTGCTCGAGCTTCTTAAGATTCGAATCCACGATCTCACGCGCGGCGAAGCGGTCGTCGGCTTCCTTCCATTCGGCGGGGAATTCGACCTTTACTTCTTTCTTGTCGATCTTCTTCTCAAACTCCTCGGTGCCCCAGCCGGCGCGGTAATCGAACTTGAGCCATGTCTTGGTGTCCCACTGCGTCGCCTTGGGATTGTGCGGGAAGATGCCCGGGTGCGCGATCGGGTAACCGGGGCCGTAGAACGCGTGGTTCGTGTGGATGCGGTCGCTCTTGACGGACTTGCCGGCGATGATGGCGACAGGACCGGTGGCGTAGCCGCTGTCAACGCCCGGCGTCTTGCCCATGTGGCAGGCTTGGCAGGCCGTGCCCTTCGCATAGGACGGGCTGGCGCGATACTGATCCCAGACGACCTCGAGCTTGATGCCCGGGTGCACGGCGACCTGGTGGCAGGAGACGCAGAAATCGCTCGTGGCGATCTGATCGAACTGGATCGCGGCGGCGTGGATCTGCTGGCCGGGGCCCTTCTCGTCGGCGGAGACTTTGACCTTGTAGAAGTCCTTCTTCCCGACCACCTCGGCGACGCCGGAGCCGTCGAACGGGCCGTAGACCGGCTGATTGATGTCACCGGGTTCGATGCGGCGTTCGCCGTTGGCCTTGTTGTAGTGTTCCTTGACGCGGTGGCAGGTGACGCAGGTTACGCCTTCACGGGAGACGGGGCTGCGCTCCCAGAGCGGCATCTCGCGGGGCTCTTTCATCGTGGTGCCGACCGAGCCGTGGCAGCGCATGCAGAAGAAGCCGATCGTGCCCTGGGCGAGGTCGTTGATGCGCTGCTCGAATTTGTTGAACATCGGGGAGATGGAGGCGTAGGCGTGGTTCGAGGAGCTCCACTCGTCGTAGACCTGCTGGTGACAGGTGGCGCACTGCGAAGCGGAGGGGTACTGATTCTGGGCGTACATCGCGGCGTGAGGATCGGCGTCGACGGGCTTGCCGGCGACGGCAGTGACCGGCGCGGCGGGCTTGGCATCAGGCGTCGCAGCGGGTTTGGCGGCGGGCTTGGCCGGGGCGTCGAGCGAGTCGTCGCCGGCGGCCGGTTTTGCCGGCGGCTTGTCGGCAGGCTTCGCGGGCGCGGGCTTCGCGGCGGGCTTGGCGTCGAGCAAGTCATCGTCCGCGGCTTGTGCCGTGAACATGCACCAGCTCAGCGCCAAGGCGCAGAGAGGAATCCCGCAGATCGACAGTGCCAAATGGCGAACCCGATTTGTACGCTTCGTTGTCATGCTCGTACCCCCAAATCTCTTCGGAACAACCATCCGTCGCCCAATTCTCCGGTGGCGTTACGAACTTCCCCGACTCAACGCCGCCCGCTGAGAAATCAAATTACTCGATCAGATTCTGCGCCGCCAGAGCAAATCCGCCCTGTGGATTACTTTTTTCACCGCCCTGCCGATGCCGCGTAACCGCTCCCCCCCCACCGCTCACCCCGGCTTGAGCGGCTCCAACCAGCCATTGAGCTTCATCCAGTTCACCAGCAGCGTCGGCCAGATCGACAGCGACGGGTTCGTCGGCGCCAGGCCAAGGCCGTGATTCCCGGGCTTGAAGATGTGCATCTCCGCCGGCACCCCCGCCTTCCGCAGCGCCAGATAGAACAGCACGCTGTTCTCCGCCGGAACGCCCTTGTCGTCATCGGTGTGGAAGAGGAAACACGGCGGAGTCTCCTTCGTGACCTGCAACTCATTCGAGAGATTCTTCTGCAATCCCTCCGCGGGGCTGGGCCCCAGCAGGTTCGACCGCGATCCTTTGTGAACAAACGGCTCATCCATCAGTGTGATCACGGGGTAGCACAGCACGCCGAAGTCCGGCCGACTCGACATGCGCTCGATCGGATCGGTCGCGTCGGCCTTGCCGGCGTCGAAGTGCGTCACGGTCGTCGAGGTCAGATGCCCGCCGGCCGAGAATCCCATCACGCCGATGCGACTGGGCGAGATCTTGAACTCCGCCGCCCGGCTCCGCACGATGCGGATCGCACGCTGCGCATCGCCCAGCGGGATCGGGTGGTGGTAACGCGGCGCGTGACGGTACCGCACGACGAAGGCCGCGATGCCCTGGCTGTTGAAGAACTCGGCGACCTGCTTGCCCTCGTGACTCGTGGCGAGGCCACCGTATCCGCCACCCGGCAACACAATCACCGCTGAACCGATGGCCTTGTCCGGCGGCGGGAGATAGATGTCCATCGTCGGCTCGAACGGGTCACTGTCCTTGTCGTACCGCTTGTCGGGGATTTTGTCGGCGCTCTTGTCGCCGATTTTTGCCACACCCTTCTCCGCAACCTTTTCGGTGACCGTGCCGCCGTTCCGTTCGGCATCCTTTTCGGCGCTCTTGTCCTCCTCGCGAATAAGCCCCGGCGCTTCGCCCTTGGGCCAGAGCGTGATACGCTGCGCATCGGCCAGCGCGATATTCGCCATCGCCATCACGCCCATCGCCGCGACCACGCTATTCCGCCACATAGTGCTGCTCATCGATCACCTCGAAAATGTAGCCGTTGGGGTCTTTGAAGAAGAACCGCTCAAAGGGCGTGGGCCGGATCGGATTGATCAGTTCGCCGCCCTGCGCGACGAGCCGCCGCTTGAGTTCCGCGAATTGCGAGCCATCGTAATAGACCGCGAAGTGCCGCCCGAATTCCGTGTCGAACTTGGAGCTTTCCCAGTCGTCGCGCTTCAGCACATGCACAAATTGCCGCGGCCCGATCTGCAGCCACGCGATCTCGATCGGCGAATTCTCCGGCGCGTGCACACGCTTCCACCCCAGCGTCTTCTCATAGAAGCCCGCCGTCCCCTCAACATCCCGCGTCGCGATCGTGATATGGGCGAAGGTCATCGCGTGCTCCGTGTGCCGATGCGTCCGCATGATAACGCGGCGACAACGGTACGTGCGATCAGATGAATTCGACGTAATACCGGATCACCGCGGGCTTGCCGGATTTCTCGGTCACGCCCTCGATCTCAACCCAGTAACGCTGCCCGGCATGCGTGCTCGCTTCGTGCGGCTTGAAGATGATGCAGTTCGAGATGCCGAAGCCCTGCGTGTCCACCTTGAAGAAGTCGAGTTCCAGCGGCGACTGGCTCTTGAAGTCGGCCAGCTTCGTCAGCTTGCTGGCGACGGGATAAACCGCCACCTTCACCGAGTCGGGCGCGAGATCGTACTTCTCGGGGTTGACCGTCACGCTCCACGCCGCGTGGGCGCTCAGCAGCCGTGTGGGCATGAAGCCGCGCCCCGGATAAGTGATCAGGTCCCAGTCCGCCGCCGCGCCCCGGCTCGAGTCGTGCGCCCATAGCGCTGAATAATTCCCGCTCACGCCGAACCCCGCCTTGGCCATCGCCGGGTTCAGGCACCAGCGCCGGTGCCCGAGCCGCTGGATGTTGCCCGGGTCCGAATCATCCATGAAGCCCTCGATCGCGTGCAGCGGATCCGCTGTGTCCATGTACAGATTCGACGACCCGGCGCCAGCCCTGGCGAGTGCGTACTGGGCCTCGGTCATGCCGGGATTGCGGTCCGGATTGTGCGTGAGCCCGCCGAGGCGATTGCAGACATCCGCCGCGGCCAGCGCCTCCGCGTTCATCTGCTTGTCGAGCGCGATGTCGCACGGCACACCACAGACGAACCGATACGCCATCAGCTTGCGGATCACCTGCATCGACCCCGCCGTGCCAGGCCCATCCACCTTCGCATTCCCAATTCGGCTCAGCTCCGCCTCTATCTGCACCTTCGACTTGGGACAGAGCAGCACACCCTCAAACCACGTCGCACTACTCACCATCTTCCCCTTCTCGTCCCACTCCGTCGCTTCCCCGTGCAGCACGCCATCGCGGTAGACCGCCTGCGTCTTCATCTTGCCGCTCGGATAAAACTCGCGGCAGACTCCCTGCTTCCGCCCCTTCTCATCCCGCATGAACAGAGCCTTGGGCTTGCCGTCTGCGTACTTCTCCTGCACCTGCTCAGCCAGCGCCACAGCACCGACCGACAGCACGATCAACACCCACGCAGCGATAGCAGCGACTCGCTTCATCAAATCCATCTCATCATTGACGGTTGGGTTCTGAGGCGACAGCCGAATGCCATCGCCACCGGGCAGGATCAACACGCACATTGTACCTCTGCAGCGTCTAACCCAACAGCCGCGCCCGTGCGCACCACCCCGTCGTCCGGACACATTCCACCCCTCCCCCAACCCCCCGATTCCGCGCCTTAAGCGGCTGTGTCTGATGTCAACGGGTTTCTGCGAGCTTTTTGACGACGTTGAGTTCTTGCCATGTGAGGTTGTCCCGGAGCATGGTGTTGAGGTAGGTGATGAGTTTGCGCATGGCGGCGACGATCCGGACTTTCCAGATCTTGCCGGCGGCGGCCAGGCGGGCGGCGAAGGCGTGGAGCACGGGGTTGCAGCGGACGGCGGCGATGGCGGCCATGTAGAGCACGTTGCGGACCGAGCCGCGCCCGCCGCGGATCGAGCGTTTGCCGCGGACCGGACCCGAGTCGTTGTTGTACGGCGCCACACCCACCAGCGCGGCGATCTTGCCGGGGCTGATCGTCCCCAGCTCCGACAGTTCCGACAGCAGCGTCGCGGCCAGCACCGGTCCGACGCCCGGCACCGACAGCAGCAGCTTGTTCATGCGGCCCGTGTCGTCATCGGAGTCGATGAGCTTGCGGATCTGCTCGTCGAGGGACTCGATCTGTCGTTCGAGGGTCTTGAGCACCGCGTCGATGGACTTGACCGCCGCCTTGCTGGTGGTGCGCAGACGCTGGTTGTTCTGCGCGGTCCGGGCGTCGAGCAGTTGACGGCGGCAGGTGACCAGGGCTTCGAGTTCCACCCTGTTTTTGTCACGTTTCTGAGCCAGGCGTGGCTGGGCCTTCTGCCCATACATCACCAGCACCTTCGCGTCGATCGCATCGGTCTTGGACAGGATGCGCAGCCCCAACGCCAGGTGACGCACATCCCCCGGATTCGCCACCGATACCGGCAGTCCCGCATCAAGCAACGCACCGACCAACGATCGCTCCAGGCACCCGGTCGCCTCGACGACGATCAACACCGGAGACACACGTCGCATCAACTCCACAATCTCGGCGATGCCCCCGGCGTCGTTGGGCACCGTCAACACCTCTTGGACATCCGAACGCGCCAGGTCCAGCGTGGAACCCGACACGTCGATGCCCACAAACACCTCCGACGTCTGCGATCCGTTCGTTGCGCTAGTCACGGGTGCCCTTCCTTGCGGATGCGAGCGCGTCATCGACGGCTCTGGCGGCTGTTCGGGCGATCGGACACGGGGCCGACCCGGACCACGCTTAAGGACGGCCGCCTCAAGGAGGGGCCCAAGTCGGACCGGTCGCGGGTCGGCCGTCATGTCCGCGTAACTCGTCGCTACGCTCCTCGTCACGCGGACATGACGAGGAGCATTACAACCCAACCCTGACGATTTGAACATACAAGCACTCGAATCCCACCACTTGCAAATCCCCATCAGGGAATCCCCCCGGACGTCCGCTTTGCCACATCCGTGCGCGCCGCAACCGCGGCATCGCAGGCAGGCTTTTCGCTTTCCAAAAATCATCACTCACGCCCACCAGCCCCGGCCACATGCGCGAGCACTACGCCCTGACCGATCAGAAAGAATTCTTCGCCGAAATGACCGAAGCCCACTTCAGCTCCAACGACTTCTACCCCTTCGTCGCCGGCGAACTCAAGCAAGCCGAGCCGGAGACCTACAAACTCCTCTCCGAAATCTGGGGCCCACTCCCCGAACGCCCCCAACCGTCCAAGTCCGACAAATGAAACCCGATTTACAAAAAGGGACATTCTGGCTCTGTCTCTACCCTGTCCCCAGCGTACCTAAAAGCATCGTGTTGTGAACGACGGCGCGGAGGAGCATTTCGGATTTGCGTCTTGGGTTGAGCC
>JAYVTU010000017.1:0-36697 GCA_043788485.1 Planctomycetota bacterium | reverse complement strand
TCGAATCTACGAGGGTAAGGGTTCTCCGGCGTGGCTTTCATCGTCACTACACTACGAATGGGGCAACTTGAGTCAAGCAGCTACCCAGAAAAAATAATTACCGACGGCCCTTCCAGTGCGGGCCGCCCGACACCGGCACGCTCAACTTCCTCAACCATCCGCGCAGCGGCACCGCCAGCGCGACGGCGATCACGACCGTGACGCCCAGCCCGAGCAATCGGCGCATCAGTTCATTTCCCGCCGACCAACCGATCACGGGCTCGTACCAGCTCCGCACCGTCATCAGCCCAACGACCACGAGGCTCGCCGCCGCCCCGCCGATGAGCACCATCGTGCCGATCGTTAGCGGGTGATCGCGGAAGAGCATGGGGCGCATCTGCAGCAACAGATATCCGGCCGCGATGTAGCCCAGCACGTACGGGCCGACGATCGTCGGCGCTTCGATGCCGCTCGCCAGTTGCACGGGCCACGGTGTCGCCAGATCCATCAGCAGCCCCGCCGCCGCGCTCGCCGGTGCCACGAGATTCGCCGGCGCCCACAAGCCGATCCACACCACGATGAGCAGCATGAACATCGGCTCGACCGTGCCGTAATGCGTTGAAGCGCCCAGCGGCGCCAGACCGAGCTGTGCAACGAGCAGCAGGTACGCTGCGATGGCGAGGAGCGATCCTTTCACGGCGCGCCTCCCCCGCCGCCACCGGCGTGATCCGAGGGGTTGTCCCGCGGGACGATGATCGTCACGGCATCAATGGCCCGCGGCGAGATCAGCGGGCGCACCTCGATGCGCTGGCGCAGCGGCGATTTCTCGTTGTCGGTCACCGCCGTCACCACGCCGACGATCATCCCCTGTGCCGCGGCGGGCCAGCTTCCGTTGCCCTCTTCATCGCGCAGCCGCGCGTAATCGCCGACCTGGATCAACGCCTGCCGATCGACGTCCTCGCAGATGAGCCGCTCATTCGGTCCCGCCTTGAGCAGCCACGCCCGGTTCCGCTGCGCCGTCAATCCCTCCGGCGGAAGGATCGCCGGGGCGAAGATCACGCCGATGTATCCGGCGGTCGGGGCGGTGACCGGCAGCAGCGTGCTCCCCGCGGGGCCGACCTGGATGACACGGCCGATCAGGCTCGCTCCCTCGACGGCGGCGAGCCCGGGGCGGATTCCTTCACGTGTTCCGAGATCCAATTGCAGCGACCCCGCCGCGGCATCGGCGCCGCGCGCGATGACATTGGCGCGGCGATACACGTACGACTCACCGAGCCGGCGCTTGAGGCCCTGCAGTTCCGCGTTGATTAGTTCCAGTTCATGCACGCGGCGCTGCAGCGCCAGAAGCATCGTGTCCTGCTCGCGCAGTTTTTCGCTCAGGTCGCGTGCCGCTCCGAGCGCCGGAGCCGGAGGCTGCGGGATCACGCGTGCCGAGAGGACGCGCAACGGCCCGGTGAGCGGTCGCGTCGTCAGCGACACCAACCCCGCCAGCGGCTGCGCATAACCGCACCACCGCGCCGGCAGCATCGAAAGCACCAGCGCCCCCGCGACAACGGCGGGCATGATCCAGCGACGTGATTTGATGGCGGAGGAAGACATCAAAGGGTTCAGGGTTCGGGGTTCAGGATTCAGGTTCGGAGTGCCGAGTCCTGAACCCTGAACCCCGAACCCTGAACCCTTGTTTTAGACCTGGCTGTAATCGCTCTCGAGCGTGTTCTTGAGCGTCTCGAAACTTTCGAGGTAGATGCTGGTCCCGCGGGCGACGCAGGTCAGCGGATCGTCGGCGATGCGGACCTCGAGGCCCGTCGCGTTCTGCAGCACGACGCAGATGTTGCGGAGCAGCGCCCCGCCGCCGGCGAGGGTGATGCCGTTGTCCACGAGGTCGGCGGCGAGTTCGGGCTCGGCGCGCTCCAGCGTGCGCGTCACGGCGTTGATGATGCCAGAGAGCGGCTCCTGCAGCGCCTCGCGGATCTCCTCAGACGTGACGACGGTCTTTCGCGGAAGCCCGCTGATCATGTCGCGGCCGCGCACCTCCATCGTCTTCTCCTCGGCCAGCGGCGCCGCGGATCCGATCTCCAGCTTGATGCGCTCCGCGGTCTGCTCGCCGATCATCAGGTTGTACGTCTTCTTCATGTGCGAGATGATCGCCTCGTCGAAATCGTCGCCGGCGACGCGGATGCTCGTGCACTCAGCGATGTCGGCCAGCGAGAGGATGGCGACCTCGGTCGTGCCGCCGCCGATGTCCACGATCATGCTCGCCGTCGCCTCAGCCACCGGCAGCCCGGCTCCCAGCGCCGCGGCCATCGGCTCCTCGACGAGGAACACCTTACGGGCTCCGGCACGTTCCGCCGATTCAAACACGGCCCGCTTCTCGACCGCCGTGATCCCCGACGGAACGGCGATGACCACGCGCGGCCCGATGAAGCTGCGGCGGCCCTGCACCTTGCGGATGAAGTAGCTGAGCATCGCCTCGGTGATGGCGAAGTCGCTGATCACGCCGTCCTTGAGCGGGCGGATCGCGGTGATCGAGCCGGGCGTCTTGCCGAGCATTTCCTTGGCGACGAAACCGACGGCGTTGCCGTCGAGATAAACCTTATTGGTGTTCTTGTAGACAGCAACGACCGAGGGCTCGTTGAGCACGATGCCCTCGCCGCGCACGCAGACCAGCGAATTGCACGTGCCCAGGTCGATGCCCATATCGACACTGAACCAGGAAAGCATGTTGTCCAGCAGATTCAACGGCGGCCACCTTTCGACGGCGCCATGGCGGGGAGCCGGCGCACGGCGGAAATTTCAATGGGTCTGTCGGCTGCGGATCACCCCGTGATCGCGTCACGCAAACCACGGCAGATGATAACGTGATGCGGCCGTGACGCAAAGCTTTGGGGTAATGACGAATGACGAAATTCGAATGACGAATCAATGATCAAATTCCAAATTCCAATGACGAAACGGAGCCTTCGGTTGCCTTTCCCCATTGGAATTTGATCATTGGAATTTGATTCGTCATTCGAATTTCGTCATTCGTCATTGCCCCAAAGTTTTTTGACACAAAAAAACCCCGAGGGATGCTCGGGGTTGTGGAGGTCGAGAGTGAGAGATGCCGCTGCTCAGGAGGGAGCTTTTTCGATCTGCTCGGGGGTGGCGTGGAAGAAGGGGTTCGGCAGCGCGCCCTGCGGCTGGAGCCCCTTGGTCAGCTCGACGTTGGTCTTCCACACGACGACGGTCGCCCCCGTCAGGGCCAGGAACGCGATCGCCAGCAGCGCGGTGTAGACGTTGTTGGAGGCCTTGGCCTTGATCCGGGGCGTTGCGGCAAATTCGGTGTCAGCCATCGCGACTCTCCTGCACCTTGAGGGAAACTGGGATCAGAACCCGCCGGTCATCGCTTCGGCGCCGGCGGTGATTTCGCCCTTGGAGAGGACGACGCGGCCGGCGGCGGTATTCAGGTCGGTCTTCTGGATCGTGACGTCGCCGAGGTACTTGTCACCCTGGTGGATGAGGAACTTCATGCCCTCGCGGACGCCGTCGTTGGTGCCGACGTTGAGTGCGACGAAGGTCGCGTCGCCGATCTTCTGGACATCGGTGACGGTGCCGTGGATCGTGACGCCGGGGGCCGGGGTGACGACATCGACGGTGCCCTTCTTGCCGCCGCCGCTCTTGACCAGTTCCTGGTTCTGATTCTCGAGGTCGGCGACCTGCTCCTTGAGCAGACGGACCTGGCGGATGAGCGTCTCACCCTGCGTCGAGAGTTCCTGGACCTTGTCGTTGAGCTCGACGTTGCGGAACTGGAGCTTGAGCATCTCTTCGCGGCGCTGCTTCACTTCGGCTTCGGTCAGGCCGAGGATCTTCTGCGACTGGTCCAGTGCGGAGGAGAGGCGGGCGAGCTGGCCGCGGACGTCGGCGTTGGCGGTCTGGGCGGCGATGAGCTCGCCCTTGACGCTTTCGAGGTCACGGTCCTTGGTGTTGACGATCGACTTGGCGCGGGAGACCTCGCCCTCGGCGCTGTCGAGCTTCGATTGGATGGCGTTGAGCTTGTCGGCCAGGTCGCCCTCGCGGACGGCGGCGTTGGCATCGGACACCTCGCGGCGATGCTTCTCGTCGTTGTACTTGGTCTTGTAGCTGTCGACGTTGGCGACGTAAACCGTAGACAACGCGGCCAGAAGCACGGACAGGACCATAACCAGCACGATGAAGATCTTGGTAAAGATGCTCAAGGGCGCCTCCAGAGAGTCCGGTTGGGGACCTGCGGGTCTGCGATTCGGTGAATCCGAAGGGATGAAATCCCGTTATCGGATGATTGATAAGTAACCCGGGGGCCGAACTTTGTCAACCAGTTCAAAACGGGAAAACGGAATATCTCACCACAGAGACACAGAGGAAGGCAGGGATATTTTGATAACAAGGCAGCGAGGTCACGCAGGAAGGCGGAAAGATTTTGAATTCAACGCCATTTTCCCTTCATTTTTGCATTCCTTGGTGCCCTTGGTGCCTTGGTGTTTCACCATCTCAATGCTTGTGCCTTCCTCTGTGTCTCTGTGCCTCTGTGCCTCTGTGGTTACTTCCCGTCCTGATTCCGCGTGCGGCGGACGATCGAGGCGGCGGCGGCGACGCGCACGTGGGGCTCCGGATCATTCAGCAGCCGGGCGAGGTGGTTGTAGCTGAGGTTGCCGTTGAACCAGCCCAGGGCCCAAGCCGCTTGGGCCCGGATCACCGGGTCGTCGTGGGCGCTGTACTGGATCGCGATGGGCAGGCCCTTGGCGTTGCCGAGGCGGCGCAGCGAAGCGGCGGCCGCGAGCTGCAGTTCCAGCGGCCCCTCGGTCAGCAGCCGCGCCAAACTCCCCTCGCAACCCTGATCATGCACCTCGCCGACCGCATTGACCGCGAGAATGCGCACCTCGCCCATGCTGTTGTAAATCCCCGCACGCAGCGCATCGAGCTCGGCTCCGCGCTGCGGCGACTTGTCATCGCCGAGCTTCGCGATCGCCTCGGCGATCTGGATGCGCGTCACGGCGATCTGCGCGGCGCTGGCGCGCGGCATCGGAACCTCCGCGGCGCTCTTGAGCATCGGCACCGCGCTGGCGTCGCCGAGCATCCCCAGCAGCATCGCGACATTCGAGCGCAAACCCGGATCGGGCGCACGCAGCAGATCGCCCAGCGGCGTGAGGTCCACCTTCTGACCCAGCGCGAAAAGCGCGGCGATCGCCGCCGCCCGCACCGAAGGATTCTCATCCTTGATCAGCGGCTGGATCGACGGCGAGAGTTCCTTCATCTTCAGCTTCGCGCTGGTCACCACGGCCGCGAAACGCACCGCCGGATTCGGATCGCCCAGCGCCTTCTGCATCACCGGCAGCGCCCGGTGCGGCAGCATTTCCATCGCCTCGACCGCGTTGCATCGCAGCGATGCGATGTCACCGACGGACGCATCGACAAGCACCGCGACGGCCCGCTGCACGGTGTCCGCCGGCGCGACCGGAGCCGCGGGAACCTTGATGTTCGGCGGGGTCGGGGCTTCTTCCTCGGCGGCGTACGATAACACCGGTGCCAGGAGCATCGCAGCGATGACGGTGGCGAGTAAGACGGGCTTACAGCGGGTGCCACTGGTCGGCGGTTCCTCCGCAGACCAGTGTCTGTCGCCCAAGACACACTGGTCTGCGAGGACGCCGACCAGTGGCACCCGAACCGAATTATTGCGAATCTCACTCACGGTTTGCCTCCGCGTCTGCGGTAGAGTTTGCGTCCGATCGCCGCGGCGATCAAGCCGATCGTCGCCACGAGGCACGCGACCGCCGGGGCGTCGCCGATCCGGCTGTAGATCGTCACGCGGTTGTCGATCCACACATCGGCGACGGCGAAACCGGCGACCTCCTGTGTACGCCCGTCGGTGACGACGCGTTCGAGCACGTTGCCGCCGGAGTCGATGAACGAACTGATGCCGGTGTTGACGGATCTCGCCATCGGCACGCGGTTTTCGATGCAGCGGAACCGCGCGATCGCCTCGTGCTGAGGACCCTGCCACGTGCCGTGGAACCAGCCGTCGTTGGAGATGTTGACAAGCACATCGACTCGCTTCTTGCCATCGAAACCGTAGACCATCTGGCGTGGCACGTCGCTGATGACGTCCTCGAAACAGATGGGCGTCGCGATGCGGAAAGATTGAGGTGAGCCGCTCGCCTGCGGTTGCTTATTGATCTCGAATCGAACGTACTCCGTGCCGGGCTGGAGCGTGTAGTCCGATTCATACGGCGTGAGCTTGAGCAGCAGTTCTTTGGCCCACGGCATGGATTCGACACCGGGCATGTACTCGCCGAACGGGACGCGGTGGATCTTGCTGAAGTAGCGTTGATCGAGGCCATCGGGTTTGAAGAGGAATGCGGAGTTGAACACCTTGAAGACGTAGCCGCGCGTTTTGTCTTCGCGCCAGTTGGTGAAGGCGTGGGCGCCGACCATGAGGTTGACGGTGTGGACCGCCGCGAATTTCTCGAGGGCATCGTGATAGTAGAGGTACTCGGCGGCGCGGGTCAGTCGCGGGTAATGCTGGAGGCTTTCGTTGTTGAGCGCCTGGGGCACCATGGTCTCGGGCCAGACGATGAGGTCGGGTTTTTCGGCGAGAGCTTTTTCGCTGAGCGCGAGCATCTCATCGAAATCTTTGCGGTCCTGCCCGGGCGCGGGGTGATCTTTGTTGGACTGCGGGACGTTGGGCTGGATGACGGCGATGCGGATGCTTTGTCGCTCCCATGCGGTATTAAATTCGAGAATCGCTGCACCGATCACACAGGCCATCGCCAAAAGCCAGATGCCGACGCATGACACAGATCGCCACGTTAAATCGATGCGCTTTTGCGAATCGCGTCGCAGCACGGGAAATTCGCAGACATCGATGATCATCCCGCTGGTCATCGCGACGAGGAACGAGACGCCGTAGGGGCCGACGGTGTCGGCGATCTGGATGAACCATGTGGGCTGGCTGTGGGCGATGAGGAACCAGGGGAAGCCGTCGACGATGATGGCGCCGGGGATGTATTCGAGGGCGACCCAGATCGTGGGGATGAGGAGGATGAAGGGGATGGGGAAGCGGACCCGCCGGCTTCCGCCTGCGGCTAACACCGGAGCGGAGCCGGAGGGCGTGGTGATGAAGCGATCGCCAACGAGCAGTTGGATGATGGCGACGAACATCACGACGAACGAGCCTTCGATGGCGGAGAGGCCGAGGTAGCCGAGGAACGTGACGGGGATCATCCAGTAGATCATCCAGAGCCACCAGAGCGTGCCGAAGGCGAACGTGAGCCAGCGGATGCGGCGCAGCGGGCGGCCGAAGATTGCGAGCAGCGTGAGCGGGACGAGGGCGAGATGCGCGAGAGGCCAGAGGCCGGGGCGAGGGAAACTCAGACCGAGCATGAGGAACCAGGCGAGGAGCAGAGCGATCTGCGTGCGCCACTGCGTGATGGATTTTGGTTGTACCGCTGATTGCATGGCGGACATGATAGTTCGCGGCCGTGCACGTGACACGTGCACGTGCACGATTCCCTCCCCACGTGCTCAGCGAGTCTTCGAGCGGTGCTCGTGCTCGTAATCGTAATCGAGTCCCATTTTTCGATTACGATTACGAGCACGAGCACGAAAAGAATGGGAACACCAATGACCAACGACAACCTCACACTCGAATCATTCCAGCAGCACATCCGCGAGCGCTACTACGCCAGCGATTCGGCGCGCGGCACTCCGGCGACGTTCATGTGGTTTGTCGAGGAGGTCGGCGAACTCGCCACCGCGCTGCACGGTGACGACCGCAAGAATACCGAAGAGGAATTCGCCGACGTACTCGCATGGCTCTGCACGCTGGCGAACATCAACGGCGTGAACCTCGAGCAGGCGGTGCGCAACAAATACCTCCAGGGCGGCGGACCCGTGGGGCATAAGTAGCCAGAGGTCAGAAGTCAGGCGCAGCCAAAGCAAATTTCCATCGTGCTCGTGCTCATAATCGTTTCTCGTAATCGATCCCCTCCCGGAGATTCGATTACGATTTACGAGCACGAGCACGAGCACGAAAAACATGTCCATGCGACAGCGATGGTCAATCCCGCTGACCTCTGATCACTGACCTCTGACCTCTATTTTTTTCAGCCCGCGATTTCGGCCTGCAGCTGCTGCTCGGCTTCGACCCAGTTCTGGGCGTCCTGATCGCTGGGGTAACCCTTGGCGACCCAGATTTCGTACGCACGGCTGGCGATCTGTTCGTGGGTCACGGTGATCACGGGAACCAGGGCCGAGGCTTGGACAGACTTCGCGGGCTTGGTCGTCGTCGCGATGGCGGTCACGCTCTTGGCAGCGGCGGGCTTGCGGACAGCGCGGGGCTTGGCGGCGGCGACCGGGGCGGGCGAGCGCTTGGGCTTGGAGGAGTGGGTGGGCTTGCGTGAGGGCTTCTTGCTGGACATGTGAGACTCCGTCTTTCAAAAATGGGGCATATGGGCCGGATCCTTCCGGCCACCGTTGTGGTTGATTAGCAAAGTCGGTGCCCTTTAACGAGGGGCCCGACGGGGAACGCTACTGGCGTGCACGCTTCGCGGCGGCCTGCATCCGTTTAAGATCCTTGAAGAGCCACCCCGCGAAGATGAACAATAAAATGGCAAGGGGCCAGGAAATGAGCATCATCTTGGCCATGCCGTCGGCGTTGTCCTTGTGGGAACCGGGCACGTTGACACCCATGAGGATCGCCGTCGCCCAGATCCCCGGGATCATGAGCAGGAAGCCCAGCCCGAAGATCGCGTTGATCAGGCGTTTGCGACCCTTGACGCTCACCGGATTGCTGCTGCGGATCGGGGCCTTGCGGTACGCGGCGTGAACCGGCATCTCCGGATCACGCTCGGCCTCAACCTGCTCGACATCCTCAGCAATCTCCTGGGCCAATTGCTCGGCACTGGGCGCTTCGCCGACGGCTTCGCCCCCGAGGTCCTGCAACGCGTCGCTCGCTTCGTCGTTCTGTTCGTTCATACCGATCGTTTCCTGAAACTGGCAGCCATTCTAACACGTTAGCGGACCCACGCCAGAACCGGGTACGAGAATCCGGTTAATGAGTTAACGGGTTAATGGGTTAACGTGGAAGAACGGCACGTGCGCAACCCCAGATCAACCCATCAACCCATTAACCCATTAACCCATTAACTTCCTTATACTCCCGCCAACTTCGATCAAAAGGGTTCCGCGATGAACAGCAACACGACGGGCTGGCTTCTGGTGGTGGTCGCCGGGCTTCTGGAAGTCGGCTGGCCTCTGTGCATGAAGCAGAGCCAGGGCCTCAGCAAGCCGTGGTGGCTCGTCGCCATGATGATCATCATGTGCATCAGCTTCGCCCTGCTCACCCTCGCCGTCAGCCCGAAATTCGGCCTGCCCATCGGCACCGCCTACGCCGTCTGGACCGGCCTGGGAGCCGCCGGCGCTGCCGTCATCGGCATCTGGCTCTTCAACGAATCCCGCGACCTGCCACGCCTCATCTGCCTCGCCATGGTCATCGTCGGCATCATCGGCTTGAAGGTGACACACACCGAGCCGAGCAACTCCACCGACCCCGCAAACGTGTCCACCGCATCGTCCACGGCGCTCACCGACCGCGATTGACTCCCGCCAGAGGAACCTACGGTTCCCCCGGCGGAAATCGATCCGTGTGCGTGACGAAAAAAAATCCCCGGCGGGTGATGGCCCGCCGGGGACGATGAACTTCAAAACGAGTGAGACGTCACGCTTTGGCCGGCGACTGCGCAGGCGTTGCGGCCGTTGCAGTGATCAGTGAAGCGTCTGCCGCCCCACCGCTTTCGCCGCCGCCGGGCTTCATGCCCGTCTTTTCCGCCACGAGCAGATCGATCAGCACGCCCAGCATGCCGAGGCTCGTCCGGCCCTGGCCGTCCTCGCTGCCCGCTCCGCCGCCGCTGACAAACAAACGCTGCGGCACCAGCGGCTGCACGGAGTGGCTCAAACTCTCAGCCACCTGCGAAACCGCGTACAACCGCGGGTCGCCCAGCGCCTGGATCTTGCGGACCAGCACCGCCGCTTCCGATGTGCCGACCTGCATGATCCGCTCGCCCTCGCCTTTGCCGGCGAGATTCCGGCTCCGGCTGTCCGCCTCGGCGAGCACGACCGTCTGCTCCGCCTGGCGCCGCGAGCGAGCCAGTTCGGCTTCGGCGACGACGACCGTCTGCTCCGCCTGTTTCCTCGCTCGCTGCAGGTCCGCCTCGCCCATCGACTCGGCGATCTGCGCCTGCACACGCGCGTTCGTCAGCTGCGTCTGCATGTTCGCCTGCGCCTGCGCTTCGTTGAGCGCACGCAGCTTGTCGGCTGCTGCCCGCTGCCGCTCGTACGTCTCGAGCTGCTCGAAGCTCAGCTGACGAAGACGCAGCTGCTCCAGCAGCGTCTCGATCTTGCCCGCGCCGCTCTTGACACCGTGCGTCTCGTCCGTGTCGGGCTTGCCGATCAAGACGTCCACGCATTCGATGTCAAACTCGCGGAACTTGCGGCGGAGCTCCTCGCGGGCCTCGGTCTGAATCACATCGCGGTCGTGCAGCAGCTCCAGCATCGTCTTGCGATGCGCGATGTCGCGGAAGTACGCGCTGAGCATCGGGTCCAGCGTCTGCGTGATCAGCTTTTTCACATCACCGAACCGCTGGATCACACTCGGCGCCCGCTGGTAGTCGATGTGCACGACCACCGAGAGCGGCAGCATCGGCTCGTACGCGTCCTTCGTCACCAGGTCGATCGACTTGAGGCTCTCGTCATACTTGTGGCTCTCCGTTTTGCCGGTAATCCAGTGCAGGACGAAGTTCGTCGTCGGCACATGAATGATGTTTCCGGCGTAGGTGTTGAAGGGATATTTGCCGGGACCGAGCGGCTTCTCCCACACGCCGCGCTCGCCCTGCTCCACGCGCTCGCCGTGGCGGAACGCGTCACCCGACACGTCGCGCCCCGCCTTGCCGACGTAGCTGACGACCACGCCGACGTATCCGATCGGCACGACCGTCTTCGCGACGACCTCGACGCTGACGAACCAGTGATTGAGGAAGTACGTGCCATCGGTCAGCGGGACGTACTGCCGGCCGCGACGACCGCCGGCCGCGAGAAACGCTTCGGGGTCCTGGTAGTTGTTGTGGAACCCCGGCAATCCCGGATCGACACCGACCGCCGGCGCGATGATCTCGCCGGGGCCCAGGGGCGGGCCGTCCTGTACGGTCACGATGCCGATCGTATCGGTGGATGTGGCGGTGGTTTTCTCCGCGAGGTCTTCGAGGCGTGCGCCGCCGATGACAAGCGGGCTGAACCCGCCGGTCTGCGCGAGCTCCTGCTGCCAGCGCCGCGCGGTCTCGAGCTCCTGGCGGTCCTGCAGGTGAGGCAGCGAATAAACCGCCGACTCGCTGATGACCACGAAGAGCGCCGGGTTGATGGCGTAGACACCCTCGCGCAGGATCGCCCGCTGCCGGCCACGCTGGCCGCGCGTCGGTGCTGTGGCGTCACCCCGTTTGCTCGCACTCGGCACCAGGAACGCATCGGCGTCCTGATAGTTGTTGCACTCGACAACGCGCCCGAGCGTCTGGCTGGGCGGAAGCGGTTCGCCGTCGCGTGCATAGACGTAGCCGATCTTGCCCTGCGGGATGGTGACGAGCCTCACCTTGTGGATGCGGTACTGCCACCGCCACAGGCCCGGGTGGACGCCGCCGCGCAGCAGGTCCGCCTGGAATCCCGCTTCGCCGCGCAGCGCGATGATGCCGCCCGCGGGGACCGAGCCCGAGGCCGACCATAGCTTCTCGACGACGCCGACGGAGTTGTTGGGGATGTAGCGCGTCGTCAACCAAGCGACGAACAGCGCCACCGCCGTCAGCACCAGCAGCCACTCAAACCAGTTGAGCTTGGCCGCCAGATCCCACAGTGACAGGTCGAACAATCCGGGACTCAACGCAGAACCAAACATAGCGCAGAACATAACCCCGCTCCTTTGGGCGAACGTCGCCCCAAAAGTGGCTCGGGCTCCTCGTCTTTTTCAAGGACGGGTGGTGCCCTTTCAGTGGGCGCCGACAACTGAGTCGGGCCCTGCCTACGGGGTTAGCTGACGGGCTAGGGCTTGAAAGGTCGCCCCGGACCGCTCATCGCGGTCCTAAGCCCCGTGGGCATTGGTTCAACCGCACATTTCGCGGCAGTTTCAATGCCCGTTTGGGTCCCCCGCTCCCGTCCATCGCGGACGGGACTCGGCTACACGAGAACCATTATCACACGGGGGGTCACGATAGCAATGGGGGTTTAACGGATCGCTGCAACCCACACTGCCAACATGGGATACTCGGTGGATAGTTTCGAGGCAACATCCGGGTGGCTGGGGCAAAGGTCGCCGTGCCCCAGTGTCTTGGACACACATTGGATCGCGCCAAAAACTGGGGCACGCAAAGCCTTTGCCCCAACCACCCAACAATCATTTCCCGATCCCGATGATCCCGAGCTTCGACGCCGCGTGACTCAACCACTCCGCCGGCACCGGCCCCTTCTCCAAGCCCGGCCCGCTCACCTCCAGCGTCGGCGTCACGCCCTTCCACATAATCTCCGGGTTCGGAAAATCATCCCACAACTCGCCCTTCAACTTCTTCGGGCGGAAGTCGGTGAAGGTCACACTGAACGGATGCGCGCCCTTGGCCAGCGCGATCGACCACATGCCCTGCCCATGCCGCCGCGTCGCCGGTTGCCACTCGTGGCCCTGCACGTTCAAACACAGGTCATACCCGCTCTCGCCATCGGGATACTGCCACTCGTGCGGCGCGTAGAAAGTGTAAACGCCATCCGCAGGCACATTCAGCATCCCCACGGATGTCACCGCAAACGCACCGTCTGTATCGCGCATCGAGACGTCAATCAATTCCTTCGACTCGCCGCTTTTGAGCGCCGGCATCCGCCATGCATCCCTGAAAAGCTCCGCCCAACGTCCCTCCACATAAAGCCAATGCAGCCCAGGCTTCGCTTCGGTCACCGCCACCGCCGGCAGAATCGCTTGCTTCTCAAACGTCGCCCAGCTCATCGCCGTCGCGTGCGTCCCGTCCGCCGCCCACGGCATCTCCGTCACGCCGGTGCGAAACGCACGCGCCTTGACGCGCGTCGTCGCCGTCAGCGTGAAGGGCTCCTTGTAAAGCATCGACCGCGGCGTCGGGTCGCTGCCGTCAAGCGTATAACGAATCTCCACGCCGTCCGTCGCACACTTCAGCTCGACACGCTGCGACTCCGTGAACACCGTCGCCTCCGGCGATATCTCGACGGGCTCGATCGGGCAATAAAACTTCGTGATCACCACACCTCCACCTGCGGGGATCGAGAACTCAAAATCCCCACCAGCAATGCCCTTGCCGTCTCGCCCATACAACACACCACCCAGAACAATACCGCTCACGCCGTCCGGTCGGGTCGCCACCAGCAGCGCCTCGCCAAATACGTCAAACGGGCCCGAGCCCAGATGGCAGCGAGGAACATTCGCCACAAAATATTCAATCTTCGTCCCCTGCCGCGTCACCGCCCGAAAACCCGTCACGCCCTCAGCGTTGATGGCCTCAACATCACGCAGATCACCCTCAAACGCTTTGCCGCCGATCGCACCTGGCCGCGTCGTGATCGCTGTGACCAATACCTGCGGCCCGCGTGCATTCCAATCCACACGCACCTTTTGACTGAACGGCAGCGGCAGACCCATTGTCCACTTCTTGAGCTTTGAGCTGCCAAGCGCCGCCAGCGCCTCGTCCGAACTCTCCGCCGCGTCCGTCTTACCGAATGCGTTGTCGGTCACCGTGTAGGTCGGCTCGATCGTGCCGAAGTGTCGCACCGAAATACCGGGCAGCGACTCGTTGTCCGTGCGCAACATCTTCGCCGTGGTGTCGATCACCAGCGGCGGGCGATGTTCCTCATTGGCCAATTCCACACGACGCTTCCACCCCTCGCGCGGAACTGGATTGAAAAGCGTGTAATTCTGTGAAAACTTCCGCGTATCAGCGCTCCGAAAGCGATCAGTGACGATCACCACATCCTCACCGCGCAAGCTGAGAATGTGCCGCGCGTGGAGAACATCGCGGATCGGTTTATTGTCCTTCGCCCGCAGCTTGTCGCCGATCTTCGCATAACCGTACTCGCCGAACTCGTCGGCTTCCGCCTTCGGGCCGTGGCACTGATAAACGCCCTCATACTTGCCCTCGGTAAAATCGAATTTCGCCGACGTATGAAACCGCGACTCGACGGGCTTGCCGCGGTCGTCGTAGCTGAGCCAGATCGTCTTGCCGCCGGGGTGCGGGACCAGGCCGTAGTGGATGTTCTGCGTGCGGTCATCGACCGCCAGAGGCGGCGCGAGGAGCATCTCGTGGCCGTGCGCAAAGAGCGAGAAACCGTTGGCGTCCTCGCGGCCGTTGCAGTCCTTGTTCGGGCTGCTCTGGAAATAGAGGAACGAAGCATCGGGCTCCCAACCGCTCCGCAGGATCGCCGCGCCGTAATAGGGCAGGAACTCCGAATTGATGCGCGGCGCCTCGACGGCATCGTCACCGTAAACCCATTCGAGTCTCCGCCGGGCTTCGTCTTCGCCCAGCAGCAGATTCGTCTGGATCGGCATCGCGGGATCGTCGAAGCGACCGCGCATGACGAACTTGTCCGCCGTGGTCACCCGGCTGAACTTGTACGTGTATCCATCAGGTTTCAGCGTGTGCAGGTAGTAACGGGCATTGACTTTCACGTTGTCCTGCCACTCGCTGATCCACGCCTCATCCAGCCACGCCGGCGGATGCGCCTGCAAAAGCCGAAACGCCCGTCCGAGATGCACCTGATCATTTGGCTCGTGGCCCCAGTTGCCCTGCTCCAGGTTCGAGCCGTCGCGGAGAATCTTGTGCGTCCAGTTCAATTCCATCAGCCGCTTCGCCTCGCCGAGCTGCCAGCGCGCCGCGTCGAATTCGGGGTAGGCCTGGGCGGTGAGGACCGCACCGGTCATCGCGATGCAGCGCCAGTTGTAGATGCCCCGCCGCGCCAGCCGCACGAACGATGCGGGGTACTCCTCCATCGTCGTGAGCATGATGCGCGCCAGCGTCGGCGAAGGCATCGCGGTCGCAAATTCAGGCTGGGCCGCGAGCGCATCGGTCAGCGTGCTGGCCAGCGCGACGGGTGTGAACGAGCAGAGCACCGGGTACTGCCGGATGTTCAGCGGGCAATGCTCCATGTCGTCCGGCGCGTTCATCGCCCAGTCGTCGAGCACCTCGGCCCAGCGGTCAAGGTAGCGTTTTTCGCCGGTCGCGGCGTAGCCGTCGAGCAGGACGAGGTGCGGGCCGAGGACGTGGACGAACCCGCCCTGGCCGCGCGTGGTGTAGAAGTCGAGGTAGGGATTTTTGAGCGGGTCGATGTTCGGGTCGGCGCCGACGTCCGCCCAGTTGATCGATCCTGGCGTGCCGACCTGCGCTTTGATGCGCGGCGTGGCGAAGAGGCCTTGCATCGCGTCGTCGAGCAGTTGTTTGTCCGGCTCACGGAGCAGGCTGGCCGTGTCGAGGTCACCGCCCCAGTTCGCAGGCAAGCCATATTTCTGCGGCTCGCGGAGCCGGGCGAAGAAGAAGTCGCGCCAGGCGTCGAGCGCTTCGGCGTGTTTGCCGGCCTTGAACAGCGCCGCGGCTTTTTCCATGCCGGGCGTGGCGAGATCGATGCGTGAGAAGAATTCGCGCGACAGCGCCGCGAGGCTTTCCGCCGAGTTGCGTGCCGCAAAACGCTTCGCCCGCTCCGCCGCATCGCCCGGCGGACGGAGCGTGAGCAGCGCCGCTTTTTCGGGCGGCTTCTCGGCGGCCGTCGTGTAATTCTTCAGCCGCGTCTTGGCGGCGAGCGCGCGGGCATTGTCGATCTCGATTTCCTTGCGAGCCGTGTCGATCTTCGTCTCGACGTCAGCGAGCTCGGCGAGCAGTTTTTTCCCGTCGTCGGCCATCGCCGCGTTTTTCCGTGCCGCGGCCCGCTGCAACGCCACGGCGTGTTCGAGCATCCGTGTCGCGGCCGCTCGCTTCTCGATCAGGCCGTCGTACGCATCGAACTGCTCGCGGGTCTGCATCTTCGCCGGGTCGAGTTTCTTGATGTCCGCCGATGCGTCTTTGACAGCCCGCTCGAGCACGGAGACCGCCGGGTCCCGCCCGAAGCGTCCGGTGAGCTGCTTCCAAATCGCCGTCTCGCGCGGCTCCAGTTCATGCTTGAGCCGCTCCGCCGGCCCCGCAACCGCCGCCTCCGTCGCCGCGCTCTCCGCCGTGAGCATCGCCTTGAAGTCCGCCGCGCCTGCAAATGACGAAGCGATGAACAGCAGAAGTGTGAGCATGACGAGGTGTTTCATATTTTGAATTTCGCTCAAAGAGAACGGACCCGCAACGTCCAACGCATCGTGCGAAAGATTTATTGGCTGGCTCGTGGGGAGGCCGACACAATTGACACACCGTTGCGAGTTACTGGGACACCCGACCCGGAGCCTTGGCGTCTGCGCGCACGGAGGTTGTGAAACAGGTACTGAAAAGGCACCCTCGCACTGGGTACCGGCGACACGTTTTTGCGCACGGGAACGCCGCGGGTCGAAACCGGTTCGTCGTAAGTCGCGGTGGGATCGCGGTCGAGTTTTCTTCTGGAAGTCTTGCGCGAGAACCGCGGGGTGGTTACGGCTGTGCGCGCCGTGATGATGATGTGACACCCTGGGGGAGCGTGAGCGTGTAAGCGACTGGCGCGGCCCGACGGTCACGCGCGTTCGGACCGGGGGGCGGGTAAACTGTGCCCCCTCCAGATTGCAGGCCCAACTCTTCATACGGAACTTCCATGATCAAGCCTATCACCGCCCGCCGTCCCCGTTGCGCTGCGTTTCTCACGGCCCTGTGTCTCGTTGTCGCGATCACCGGCTGCACCGCGGAGGTGACCGTGGGCGGTCACGCCGACGGCGTGGAATCCAAGAGCCGCATCGAGGTGGCCACGGCGATGGAAAAGGTTTTTCCCGCGCTCGTGCGGATCTACGTGGTGATCCAGGAGCCCGAAGGCGGACGCATGCGGCGGATGCAGGCCGCAGGATCCGGCGCGATCATATCGAAGGACGGTCACGTCGTGACCAACCATCACGTCGCCGGTGACGCGACGCGCATCGTCTGCTCGCTGCCGGACCGCGAGGAGATCGAGGCGACGCTCGTCGGCTCCGATCCGCTGGCCGACATCGCGGTGCTCAAGCTCAAGCTCGACCAGCGCCGCGACAAGACGATCCCGCTGCCCGTCGCGCAGTGGGGCGACTCCGACAAGCTCGACGTCGGCGACACCGTGCTGGCCATGGGCAGTCCCGTCGCCGTCAGCCAGTCGGTGACGCGCGGGATCGTCTCCAACACCCAGCTCATCATGCCCCAGAGCTTCGCCGGCGACTTCATGCTCGACGGCGAGAACGTCGGCTCGATCGTCCGTTGGATCGCGCACGACGCGGCGATCTACCACGGCAACTCCGGCGGCCCGCTGGTCAATCTCCAGGGCCAGATCGTCGGCGTCAACGAGATGGGCCTGGGCAATCTCTCGGGCGCGATCCCCTCGAACCTGGCGCGCATGGTCGCCGACGAGATCATCCGCACCGGTCATGTGAGCCGCAGCTGGATCGGACTCGAGACGCAGCCCCGGCTCAAGAGCGATTCGCGCACGGCCGGAGTGCTCGTCGCCGGCGTCGTGCCCAATTCCCCCGCGGCGAAGGCGGGTCTGACCGCCGGGGATCTCGTCACCAATTTCCGCGGCAGCCCCATCAATGTCGCCATCGCCGAGCAATGGCCGCTCTTCAATCAGCTCGTGCTGTCGACGCCGATCGGTTCCACCGTGGATGTCGCCTACGAGCGCAACGGGAAAAGCTGCACCACGCAGATCACCACCGTCGCCCGCCAGCGCGAGATCGGCGAGCCAAGCGAACTCAAGGACTGGGGCATCACCGTCCGCCCGATGACACGCGACATGGCCCTGGAAAATCACCGCCCCGACACGCGCGGCGTGTACATCGATTCCGTGCGCAACGGCGGCGCGATGGCCGACGCGAAGCTCGCCCTCAACGGAGGCGACATCATCGTCGCCGTCGATGGCAAGCCGACCGACGATCCCGAATCGCTCCGCAAAATCACCGAGGCGATCACCACGGGCAAGACGACGCGGACCCCGGTGCTCGTCCGCTTCGATCGCCGGACGGAGGAGCTGCTGACGGTCATCAAGATCGGCCGCGATGAGCCGAAGGACAAGCCGGCGGTGGCCAAGAAGCCCTGGTCGGGGCTGACGACGCAGGTCGTCACCACGGACGTGGCTGAGGCGCTGAAACTCGGTGAGATCAAGGGCGTGCGCATCACGGAAGTTCATCAGGGCTACGCCGGTGAGAAGGCAGGCCTGCACGTCGGCGATATTCTCACCGCGATGGATGGGATTCCGATCGAGGCGTCGCAGCCCGAGGATTCGGAAGTCTTCGCGACGATGGTGCGCAAGTACGACCTGGGCACGGAGGCGAAGCTCAAGCTGCTGCGTGACGGCAAGCCGATGGAGATCGCAATCCTGCTCGATGCCCCGCCGCGTGCCGGTGAGAAGCTCAAGGCCGTTGATAACACCGACTTCGAATTCGCCGCCCGCGACATGACGTTCCAAGACCGCGTCCGCCTGAAGCTGCCCGAGGACATGAGGGGCGTGCTCATCGAGCGCGTCGAACCCGCCGGCTGGGCTGCGCTCGGCGGGCTCCACCCCGACGACACGATTCTCAGCGTCGATGGGAAGCCCACCGCGTCGGCGCTGGACCTCAAGGCGATCCTCGCCCAGGCGCGCGTGGACAAGCCCCGCCGCCTCGCCTTCCTGATCCGCCGCGGGATTCACACGCACTTCCACGAGGTCGAGCCGGATTGGAAATGAGCCGGCGCGACGCGTGTGACGCTCACACCGATTCCGCCTCCGCCGAGATGCGCGGCGGCTCGTCACCCCCGAAGAATTCGACGTGGATCACGTTCGGGTTGCAGCATACGGGGCAGTCCTCGATGTACTGCTGCTGATCGCCGGCGGAGATGTCCAGCGGGATCACGATGCTCTGGCCACAGGTGGGGCAGGTGTAGGCGGACTCATTGTCGCTGGCATTCTGGCGTGTGGGCTTGCGGCGTTTCATGGCCACATCGTAGGCGGGGGTTGGGGTATTGCGGCCGGGGACGTGAACCGGGGAGGGGATGCGAGCGTCTAAAGTGGAGAGGATTGCAACCGTCACGGGCAGCGAGGCTTGCCCGTGGCGCGGAGGCGATTATAGTGAAGCGGACCTGACGAGGCATCACATCAAGGAGCTGCCCATGCTTTTGACCCAGCGGATCGGCCGATGCGCGGCCGCCTTAGTTTTGGTCATCGCCACCGCCGCTTCGGCGCGCGAGGTCGAGCTGGCGCTCAAGGACGGTCGGCAGATCGCCGGCGAGCTCGTCACCGAGACCAGCGCCGCCATCACCGTCCGCATCAAGGGCATCGACGCCACCATCCCCCGCACCGAGATCAAGGACGACGGCGTCCACTACAAGCTCAATCTCCAGGAGCAGTATCAGGAGAAGCGCGACCTGCTCGCGGATGACGATCTCAACGGCCACTTTGAACTCGCCCGCTGGCTCTACGATCAGAAGACGCCCGAGTCGTACAAGCTCTCGCTCGCGGAGCTCGATTCCATTCTCACGGCACATCCCGATCATCAGCAGGCGAGCCTGCTGCGCAGCGTCGTGCAGGACCGCATCAAGTCGTTGACCAAGACCACCACGCCGACGACGCCCACACCCACCACTCCCAAGCCGCCAACCGACAAACCCGAGACGACCGACAAGCCGCCCGTGAGCGACGGCAAGACGCCGCGTCTGCTCACACCCGAGGAGATGAACCTCATCCGCGTTTATGAGGTGGACATTGATTCACAGCCGCCGCCGGTCATCAACGTGACCAAGGATGTGATCGAAGCTGTACTCAAGAAGTACCGCCAGGACCCGATCCTCGCCGACTACATCGGCACCAATGGCGAACGCAAACTTCTATCCATGGACGGAGCCGACCAGCTCAAGATCCTCTTCAAGCTCCAGGCCCGCGACTTCTACAAGAAGGTGCAGGTCCGCGAGGAGCCGGCGAACCTCAAGAATTTCAAGACGCGCGTCAACGCCACGTACCTCGTGCGCTACTGCGGCGCCTGCCACGGTGAGGGCAAGACGCCCGGCTTCTTCGTGTTCACGCAGCGCGCCACCGTCGATCAGGTCGCGTACACCAACCTGATCCTCGCCGGCCGCGCCAAGGGCAACGGCGTCCCCTTCCTCGTCCCCGGCCAGCCCGAGAGCTCCGCACTCGTGCAATATGGCCTGCCCCGCAAGGATGCCACCACGCCCCACCCCGATGTACGCGGCTGGAAACCTTTCTTCTCCAATCGCGAGGACAAGCGTTACCTCGACATCCTGGATTGGATCAAATCGCTCTATAAACACCCCGACGACTACCCCATCGAATACAAGATGCCCGCCCCGCCACCCGTTAAGCCCGTTCCCGGCGCGGCGCCAGCTGCCCCCGGTGCCCCCGGCACTCCCGCAGCACCAACACCCCCCGCCGATCCGAATGCACCCGTCTCCCCGCCCGCCCCCGGCACACCCGAAACCCCGGCACCGCCCGCACCTCCCGCAACCCCGCCGGCTCCCACACCGCCCGCGCCCTGATCCTGATCTAGACATCGCGGCTAACGCCGCCCCTTGATATACTTGCACCCGCAAGGCCTCGTCCCATACGACGTTTACTACGCGGAGCTTCCAAGTGACCCGCCGATTCCTCATCATCCCGTTGCTCGCCCTCGCCTCCTGCAACCCCGAGCAGGCCAGCCGCGACCAGGCCGAGGCCGACAAGAAGCTCGAGGAAACCGCTGGCTATCTAGGCCGCGTCCAGAGCGACACGCGCGAGATCAAGCGCGTCAGCACCTCCGAACCCATCAACGAATACCGTCAGCAGCAGCTTCAGAAAGCCGCCGCGAACGTGACGACGCTCAGCAAATCCGGCCGTGCCGCCAATCAGATCGCCGCCAGCCTACTCATCGCTGAGGGCCACAGCTCTCAGGCCCGCATGCTCTCCAGCAATGCCGAGCGTGCATGGACGTCGCAGGGCGGCGCCGCCACCGACCTCATCACACTCGGCTCGCGCATCCGTTTGACCGCCTCCGCCGGTGTCGAATCCGCGAAGGTCGATTTCACCAAGCAGCTCACTGAACTTCAGGACTCCGAAAAACAGTTGCAGTCGAAGGCCCAGGAGTTCACCGCTTCCGCCGCGCAGGCCGGCGTGACGATCAAAGAACTCCAAGGTCAGATCACACAGCTCACCGCCTCGCAGAAGGCCAAATCCGCCGAGGCTGATGACTTCTCCCGCAAGGCCTTCGCCGCCAAGGGTCAGGCCCAATACGACCTCTACGTCAAAGTCGGCGAATCGACCCGCGCCGCCGATCAGTTCAATTCCAAGGCCGACGTCGCCCAGGCCAACCTGAGCGTCGCCCAGTCGCAGCAGCAGGTCGAACAGGCCCGCCTCGACGGCACCAATGTCCAGCTCAAGGCCACGCAGGACGCCCTCACCGCCATCAACGCACGCATCACCCAGCTCAAGACCGACGCCGACGAATCCAAGGCCACGCTCGACAAGCTGATCAACGGCACCAAGGACTCCAGCGGCAACGTGATCATGGGCTTCGTCGCCACCCTCGACAAATACACCAAGACACAGGCCGACATCGCCGAACTCTGCAAGAAGGCTTCCGCGGAATACGACGCCGCCGTCAAGAGCGCCGACGAGGCCATGCGATCCGCGCCCGAAGATGGCAAGGTGCTCGCCGACCTCACCGCCGGCGCCGCGCTCGCCGAGCAGGGCTTCCTCTACCGTCAGCTCATGCTCATCCAGGCCGGCTACGCCGAGCACCTCAAGAACATCGGCGAGTCGGTCACCGCCGCTCTGCCCGCACAAGCCCCCGCGATCACCACCGCCTCCACCGACGCCGCCAAGCAGTCCGCCGACGCCAAGGAACAGGCCGTCGCGATCCTCGGCAAAGCCATCACGCGGCTCGACAAGATCGCCACCGCCGCCAAGACCAAGGACAAGGCCGTCGAACGCGCCGCGATCCAGAATCTGATCCTCGCCAACGCGTCGCTGGGCGTCGTCTCCGCCGACGCCGCCTCCGTCGAAGCCAAGGTCAAGGAACTGCGCGACCGCCTCAACGCCCTCGGCGAGTAAATTTGTCTTGCCGCTTGCGGCTTCGCGATCTTCTTTTTTCCGTGCGCAAACCCCTCCGCACATCCGTTAAACTAATCCGATGAAACCTCAGAAGCCCCCCGCTGTCATCCTCCTCTCCGGAGGCCTCGACAGCGCCACCACGCTCGCCATCGCCATCCAGCAGGGCTTCGCCTGCCACGCCCTCTCTTTCGACTACGGTCAGCGTCACCACGCCGAACTCAACGCCGCCGACGCCGTCGCCAAATCGCTCGGAGCCGTCGAGCACCGCCGCATCAAGCTCGATCCCGCGGCTTTTCAGCACTCCGCGCTGACCGACCAGATCGCCGTCCCCAAGGACCGCAGCGATTCGCAGATGTCCGAGGCCGGCGGCATCCCCGTGACCTACGTCCCCGCCCGCAACACGATCTTCCTTGCCTACGCCTTGGGCTTCGCCGAGGTCATCGGTTCCGCTGACCTCTTCATCGGTGTCAACGCTGTCGATTACTCCGGCTACCCCGATTGCCGCCCGCAATTCATCGCTGCTTTTGAGCAACTGGCGAACCTCGCCACCAAGGCCGCCGTCCAGGGCCATATCAGGCTCACCATCCACACCCCCCTCATCGACCTGCCTAAGATTGAAATAATCCAACGTGGAATCGCGTTAGGCGTGGATTACAGTTTGACACATTCATGCTACGATCCTCTACCGGACGGCGGCCCCTGCCGCCATTGCGATGCGTGCCTGCTGAGGCAGAGAGCGTTTGCTCAGTTGGGAATGTCCGATCCGTTGTGGCGGGATTGACTTTCGACTCCAACGTTGTTCAAGACTGGGGGCAACGTGGGCAGGCGAACCTATCGACGAACGACCGGAAGGCGGCGCGAACTCTGGTTGCTGGGACTGACACTGGGCGGCGTCGCCGTGGCGTCCATCGCGCTCATCGTCTTCTTCGAAGCCCCGGACGAAATGCCGGAATTCAACAGTGATGAATCCACCGCCACCTCGGATGGCCCCGAAACCGAGTCCCCCGATTCCCGAACATCCTTCCTGCCGGGAAGTAACCCGTCTCCACGACGGTCATCCGACACGGACGCCCAAAAATCCACAACCGATGCGGACAAATCCACCGCCGACACCGCCAAGCCCGCCACCGGCTCCGATGAAAAATAATTTCACGCCATGAGCAGCACCCCTTCCCTCAAGATCAATGAAATCTTCTTCTCCATCCAGGGCGAATCCACCCGGGCCGGGCTCCCCTGTGTCTTCGTACGCCTCACAGGCTGCCACCTCCGCTGCGGCTACTGCGACACCGAATACGCCTTCCACGAGGGTTCCAAAAAAAGCCTCGATGAAATCATCGCCGAAGTCCACCGCCTCGCCGGCCCCTGCCGACTCGTCGAGATCACCGGCGGTGAGCCGCTCCTCCAGGCAAACGTCCACCCGCTCATGTCGCGCCTCGCCGACCTCGGCTACACCGTCCTCATCGAAACCTCCGGCGCCTGCGACATCTCCCTCTGCGATCCCCGCGTCATCCGCATCATGGACCTCAAAACACCCGGCAGCGGCGAAACGGGAAAAAACCTCTGGGCCAACATCGCCCACCTCACGCCGCACGATGAAGTGAAAATCGTTCTCACCAGCGCCGAGGATTACGACTGGGCCAAATCCGTGATCGCCGAGCACAACCTCGACCGCCGCGTCGCCGCCATCCTCTTGAGCGCCGTCCACGAAACCCCGCCCGGAAAGGAACTGGCCGGCTCCACCGGCCTGAGCCTCCGCGACCTCGCCGAGTGGACCCTCCGCGACAACCTCCCCGTCCGCATCCAGACCCAGCTCCACAAGCTCATCTGGGACCCGCAGACGAGGGGGGTTTGAAGTTTCCATTTTCAGTGTTTCAAGTTTCAAGTTGAAAACACCGCACCACAAATCGCGTAAAATGCCCGCCTCGACTTGCCTTTAACTTCCCACTTGAAACTCTGAAACTTGAAACTCCGAATCCCCCCATGCACGTTGACCTCACCAAATCATTCCGCTTCGAAGCCGCACACTGGCTCCCCACCTTCCCCGAGGGCCACAAGTGCCGACGCATGCATGGCCACTCCTTCGTCGTTGACGTCGTCGTCTCCGGTGAGGTCGCACCGGAAAAAGGCTACCTCGTCGACTATGGCGACATCAGCCGCGCCGTCGAGCCCGTCCGCCAGCAGCTCGACCATTACCTCCTCAACGAGATCCCCGGCCTGGCCAACCCCACCGCCGAGATGCTCGCACGATGGGTCTGGGAAAAGCTCAAACCCGTCCTGCCGCTGCTCTCGTGCATCCGCGTGCACGAGACTTGCAATTCCGCCTGCGAATACCGCGAAAAATGACGGAACGCGTTTTTGGTTTGGGTGCCAAATGGCGTGGCCGCCAAGGCCGCCATGTGAATGCATGCACGCCGAAGTAAAGACGTCGAACACTCACCGATTCACACCGCGCGGTCAGCCTTCACCGCGGACTGTTCCGCGCCGTTTTCGCCGCCATCGGCGATGAACTGCTCGACGAGCTTGTGCGCCTCGTCGTCGCTGCACTGGCGTGGCGGGTGTTTGCAGAAATACGCAGCCGGGGCTTCGAGCGGGCCGGCCACGCCGCGCTCCAGCGCGAGCTTGCAGCAGCGGATCGCGTCGATCGCCACGCCCGCGGAGTTGGGCGAATCCTCGACGCTCAGCCGCACCTCGACGTTCATCGGCACGTCACCGAAGAGCCGTCCTTCCATGCGGATGAAGCAGACCTTGTTGTCGTTCTGCCACGCGACGTAGTCGCTGGGGCCGATGTGGATGTTCTCGTCGTCGAGGCGTTCACCTGCGACGGATTGCGCCGCTTCGGTCTTGGAAATCTTCTTGGACTCCAGCCGCGACGCGTTGAGCATGTTCAGGAAATCGGTGTTGCCGCCGGTGTTGAGCTGGTACGTGCGGTCGAGCACTGCCCCGCGCTTGCGGAAGAGATCGATGAGCGTGCGGTGCGTGATGGTGGCGCCGACCTGTGCCTTGATGTCGTCGCCGATGATGGGCAGGCCCGCCTTGCGGAAGCGCGCGGCCCAACCGGCGTCGCTGGCGATGAACACCGGGATGCAGTTGATGAACCCGATACCCGCCTCGAGTGCGCACTCGGCGTAGAAACGTGTCGCCTGCTCGGAGCCGACGGGTAGGTAGTTGATCACCATCTGCGCGCCGGAGTCGCGGAGCGTTTTGACGACCTGGGCCTGATTGAGCGGTGTGGCGTCGGCGACGATGAATGTGCGATTCGCCGCATAATCGCTCATGTGCTCGGCGACGCCGTCGAGCACCGGACCCATGCGGACGATGACTCCCGCCGCGGGGACCGACTTGCAGAACACGGCGGTGCAGTTGGGCAGTGCGAAGATCGCCTCGCTGACATCACGCCCGACTTTGCGCTGATCGATGTCGAACGCCGCGACGACATCGACATCACCGGGCGTGTAGCCGCCGATGTCCCAGTGCATCAGGCCCGTGGCGTCGGCCTCGCGTTTGCCGCGGTAATAGTGGATTCCCTGCACCAGCGAACTGGCACAGTTTCCAACTCCCACAATGGCGATCTTGATGCGGTCCAATCGAGGGCTCGCGGTTAGAGGCTTGCGTGCGTTTGTGGTCTGAAACCGAGCCCAATAATTCTATCCTACGCAAGCGTAACGTGCCAAAAACGGCATTAATGCTTCTTGCCGGCCAGCGGTTTGCCCTTCTTGTCGATGGGCCCCGCCGCGACGAGCACCATGTGCTCGGGGTCCAGATGTTTCTTGGCGACGGCCTGCACATCGGCGGGTGTGACCGCAGCGACCGACTTGCGGAATTTTTCCAGGCTGTCGAAGCCCAGGCCGAACCGTTCGACCGAAAGCAGCATGCCCGAGACCGCTGAGTTGGTCGCGAGCTTGAACGGCTGGCTGCCGATGAGATACGCCTTGGCATCGGCGACCTCCGCATCGGTCGGCGCGGTGTCACGGATTCGCGCGATCTCCTCGATGAACTCCTTGCGGACGCGCGCGAAATTTTTCGCCTCCGTGCCGACGTAGCAGGTGAATGTGCCGGGCTCGAGCCCAGCCGAGCCCGTGATGCTGCCCGTGACCGTATACGCCAGCCCCTCGCGGTCGCGCAGGCGGGATGAGAGACGGTCCGTGAAGCCCGGACCGGTGCCCAGCACGTAGTCCATCACGAGCAGTTTGAAATAGTCGGGATTGTCGCGGCGGATTCCGGGGTGGCCCAGTAAGAAGTGGAGTTGCGCCGCATCGGCCATGGAAACGATCTTCTCCGTGGGTGCCTTGGGCATCGCCACTTCGGGCAGCACAAGCTTCGGCACTTCGCCGGCCTTCCAATCCTTCGTGAGACCCGCGATCTCCTCGGCGAGCTGCGACGAGTCGAAGTCGCCGACGACGGCGATCACGGTGTTGCCGGGGACGAAGAAGCGGCGGTGGAACTGACGCGCGGCATCGGGTGTCAGCGGCTTGACGGTCTTTGTGTAACCCATCGCCGGCCGGCCCAGCGGATGCGAGCCGTAGATCGCCGCGGCGTACTCCTGCTTGGCGCGGGCGTCGGGCTCGTGAAGCGAATCTTCGATGTCCGAGAGCTGCTGCTCCTTGGCACGGGCAAATTCGTCGGCGGGAAACGCGGGGCTCGTCAGGCATTCGAGCATCAGCGAAAGCCCGAGCCGCCGATCCGGTGCGAGCACCTGCACCGATCCGCCGCCGGCGCCCATGGCGAGACTGCCGCCGACGGACTGGATCATCTGCGCGATCTCCGGCCCGCTGTGCTTATCGGTGCCCTCGCTGAGCATCCGGCCGGTCAACTCGGCAACACCCGCCTGATCCGCGGGCTCATACATCTGAAGCCGCTTGACCTCCGCCGACGCCGCAATGATGGGCAGGCGGTGATCTTCGAGCATGAGGATCGTCAGGCCGTTGGGAAGAACGGTGCGCTTGGCGGCGGCGATCGACGGACCGGCGATGACGGCCGACGCATCCTTGGATTGACGTGCGGCGGCATGGGGAGCATGCGACGTCGCGCCGACACCGGCGCCCGCCCCGCCGTTGGCCGGCGGCACAGACCACACGACGGCGCGTTTCTCGGCGTCGAAATATTTTTTAGCAGCGGCCTGGATCTGCGCGGGTGTCACGGCGGCGATGCGGGGGAGATATTCTTTGAGGTAGCTGAGATCCTTGATGACCGCGGTGTGCGTGATCGCGTTGGCCAGGTCGTGCACCGATTCCTGCGAGAAGATCTGGGCGGCGATGATTGAACGCTGAGCGCGAGCAAGTTCCGCAGCATCGACCGGGGCATCGGCCAACTTCTTGAGCTCTTCGAGTGCGATATACTCGGCTTTTTCACGTGATTTGCCGGGCAGCACCTCGATGCTGACGTCAAACCAGCCAGGGTAGCGGCCGGCACTGTTGTTGGCGCCGACCTCGTTGGCCAATTGCTCTTTCTCGACGAGCCGCGTGTAGAGCCGGCCCGTCTTGTCGCCCACGAGGATCGTGCCGATCACATCGAGCACCAGATCATCGGGGTCGCCGACCGCGACGGTGTTGAAGCCCATCACCATCCGCGCCATGGAAAACTTCGACGGGATCTCGGTGCGGACGGGCTTCGTGCGATTCAGTGCCGCGGGGACCTTGCGTTGCGGGAGATCGGCACGGGGGATCGGGCCGAACAGTTCCTTGACGCGCGCCATCGCCGCATCGGGATCGAATCCGCCGGCGATCACGAGGATGGCGTTGTTGGGGTGGTACCAGAGGTCGTAGTGCGCCTTGATGACCGGCGCGGTGGCGGCGCGGACGTGCTCCGCCTGACCGATGACGGGGTGGCCGTACGGGCCGTCGGCGAAGAGCATCGGCGCGATCGCCTTGTTCTCCAGATCCCACGGCTCATCCTCATCGCGGCGCAGCTCCTCGATGACCGCACCCTTCTCGTGCTCGAACTCGTGCTTCTCATCGATGCGGATGTTGCGCATCCGGTCGGCCTCGACGACCAGCGCCCCGTCCCAGCGGTCGGCGGCGAAATCGAAGTGGTAAACGGTCTCGTCGTAATCGGTGTAGGCGTTGTTCGCGCCGCCGTTGCGGAGCGTCATGTGGTCGATGTCGCCGGGCATGATCTTCTCGGTGCCCTTAAACATGAGGTGTTCGAGGTAGTGCGAGAGGCCGGTGCAGTCGTTGTTCTCATCGGAAGAGCCAACGCGGTAGGCGACCATGGTCGAGACGGTCGTCGCGCCGGGGATGGGTTTGAGGTGGATGATCAGGCCGTTGGGAAGGACCTCGGTGCAGATGCCGCCGTAGAGGGATTCGGCGGCCTTGGCGACGGGGTCGGCGGTGGCCGACGCCTTCGTTGCAGGGGCGAGCATTGATCCGCTGTTCGCGCAGCCCACCGGGACGATGGCCGCGGAAAGCAGGAGGAGGATGCCGAGTGCGATTTGGCAAACGCGATGAAGATTTTTCTGGCTCATAGGCCAAACAGTCTAACAATCGTGGTTCGGCAGGCGAACCCGCAAATACGCGGCATTGACATGGCATACAGAATCAATTTGTTTTTGATTTGTCACCAATATAAAAAAACAGCCGGGTCGCGAATTGCGCCCGGCTGCTGAGTGAAAATAAGTTTTGCGGCAGCGATCAGATGTAGTCGTTGAGGATATTTTCGAGCAGTTCCTGACGGCCCGATGGGACGGTCGGCTCGGGGTTTTTCAGGGCGTATGCTTCGAGCTTCGCGAGATCGGTCTTGCCCTTTTCGATGTCGCGGCCCAGCGAGGTGTTCCACCCGGCGTAGCGCTTGTCGACGTGCTTCTCAAGGGCGCGATCCTTATGAAGCTTCGCGGCGATCTTGAGGCTGCGGGCAAACGCATCCATGCCGCCGATGTGGGCGTGGAAGAGATCGACGGGGTCGGTGGACTGGCGGCGGACCTTCGCGTCGAAGTTCAGGCCACCGGTCTTGAACCCGCCACCGCGCAGTATCTCGTACATGCCCAGCGTGGTGTCGTAGAGATCGGTGGGGAACTGATCGGTGTCCCAGCCGAGCAGGACATCGCCGCGGTTGGCATCAACGGAGCCGAGAATGCCGTTGTCCACGGCGTAGCGCAGCTCGTGCTGGAAGCTGTGGCCGGCGAGCGTGGCGTGATTCGTCTCGATGTTGAGCTTGAGGTGATCGACGAGGTCGTACTTCTGCAGGAACGCGTGACACGCCGCGGCGTCGGAATCGTACTGGTGCTTCGTGGGTTCCTTGGGCTTGGGCTCGATGTAGAACTGGCCCTTGAAGCGGATCTTCTTCTTGTAATCGACAGCCAAGTGCAGCATCGTCGCGAGGTGATCGAGTTCACGCTTCATGTCGGTGTTGAGCAGCGTGTCGTAACCCTCGCGGCCGCCCCAGAAGGTGTAGCCCTCGCCCTTGAGTTCGAGCGTGGCTTCCATGGCTTTCTTGACCTGCGCGGCGGCGTAGGCGAAGACGTGCGCCGTCGTGCCCGTCGCGGCGCCGCTGCGGAAGCGCGGGTTGCTGAAGAGGTTCGCAGTGCCCCAGAGCAGCTTCTTGTCGGTGTCGCGCTGCAGCTTGCCGGCCATCTTGACGATGTGGTCGAGCTTCTTATGGCTCTCGGCGAGCGTCGCGCCCTCGGGGGCGATGTCACGGTCGTGGAAGCACCAGTAGGTGACGCCGAGCTTGGTGAGGAACTCGAAGTTGGCGTGGAGCGTGTCCTCGGCGACACGCATCGGATCGGACGCGTTGTTCCACGGCATGTCGCGCGTGCCCGGGCCGAACGGATCGGCGCCGGCGCCCTTGAAGCTGTGCCAGTAGGAGACGGCGAATCGCAGGTGGTCGGCCATCGTCTTGGCGCCGACCTTTTCCTTCGCGTTGTAGTGCTTGAACGAGAGGGGATTCTTGGACTTGGGCCCCTCGAACTTGATCGGCTTGATGCCCGGGAAGAACTCGGTCATGGCTATTCCTTCACGTGACGAGACCGCCCCGGCCTCGATGAGCACGCGATGGTAGTGACGGGCGAGTTGTCAGGCAAGCATGGTGGCGGTGCGAACGGCTCCGCTGGCGTGAATCATTTCACGGGGTGCGCCACCCAGTCGTATGTCGGCAGCGCGCGACCGTCTTTGAGGTGCAGTCCCAGCGGGTTTGAAGGTGATTCGCCGGTCTGTGAAAGGGACTGCGTAGAAACGGATTCGACCGGCGATTTCTCGATGGCGATGACCTCGCCGGGGTCGGAGATGCCGTTGGAGTTTCGGTCGAACCAGAGGGCGAGGCCCTTGAGTTCATCGCCGGAGAGCATGCCGTCGCGGTTGTCGTCGAGCATATCCATCGCGCGGTAACCGTCGGGCGGCAGGAGCCAGAACGTGGCGGAGCCGAAGAGCTGGCGGCCGGAGGTGATCTTGCCGGTGTGCTGCGGATCGTAGACGAGGATCGCCGTGCCGGGCTGGACCCAGGGCCAGCGCTGCGGCCGGCCAGTGCCATCGAGATCGAAGCTCACCGTGACGTCCGGCGCGAGCAGCTCATCGAGCGGCGCGGAGCGGTCGAGGGCGAAGACGATGGGCGTGACAGGACCAGGGGGCAGTGCGGCGAATTTCTTGAGGCTCTCCTCGATGGCTGCGACGTGTGGCTTCTCATCGTCCTTGACGCCGCGAGCTTTGACGAGCTTGAGGTAGGCGTTCCCGGCTTCGTGACTGACCAACTCGCGGAGACCGAAGAGTGGGCGATGCGGAACCTTCAAGTCCTTGTCGATCGCAAGGGTGTAGGCATCCCAGTACGCCGCGATCGCCTGTTCGTGCCAGTAGTCGCTGAGCTTGGGGATGTCCTTTTTCTCCGTCGCCTTGGCGGAAGGATCGGCTTGGGGCAGAACGTTGACCTTGTCCGCCATCGCCGTGCCGGACTCCACCAGAAAGCCGAGCGTCAGGTGATACCGCGCATCCTTGGGCTGCATTTGCACGGCTTTTTGCAGGCTCTCAACACCCGATTGGAGATGATCGACAAGCTGCGCTTCGGTCGGCACGGGATTGTTGGCGGCGCCGGGCTGGAAGATGTCGTCGACCAGAGCGGGCAGGCCGCCTGGCTTCTGCTGGTGCATGTAGACCGCGACGACTTCGGATTTTCGGATAAAGGCCAGCGCATGCGCGCGGCCGAGAACGTAGTGCCCGCTTGCATCGTCGGCGTGCTCCTTCACGTAAGCCTCGGCGTTCTTCACCACGCGATCGACGGGCACCGTATCAGGCCGCATGAACATGGCCGGTGAAACCGACGCGAACGCGGCGATGCAGGCCAACGCGGCGAGGGAGGCTTTGAGTCGGGTGGATCGCTTCATGGTGATTCCTTTCGACGTGAAGAGTGGCACACGAATCAGACGATCGCGGACGGCCGGCATTCAAATATATCCGCGCGGAACGGGATCAGCGGCGGCGTTTGACGTGGTTGGCGGGGAGACGGTCGACGAGGCCGCTGATCTGGAGTTGCGTGAGGTGAGCGCCGAGCGTGTGGATCGGCAGGCCAGTGGTTTCGCAGAGTGTGTCGAGGGAGATGGGATCGAGCGTGATGGCGTCGAGGATGATTTTCGCGGGACCGGTGAGGTTGGGGCTGGTGAAGGGGAGCGTGGCCTGTTGCTGGGACGGTGGGGAATCGGTGGCGGATTTTGCGGCGGATTCGACGGCGCCCTTGAGCGTCTGGCCCGCTTCGCCGAGGCAGTCGAGGATGTCGGCGGGATTCGTCACGAGCGTCGCCCACCCCTCGCGGAGGATCTTGTGACAACCGGCAGAGGCGGGTGAATCGACGCGGCCGGGCAGAGCCATCACCTCGCGGTGATGCTCCTCGGCGGCGAGGCGTGCGGTGATCAGGGCGCCGGAGCGGAGCGAGGCCTCGACGACGAGGACCCCGAGCGACAGGCCGGAGATGATGCGGTTGCGCGCCGGGAAATTCTCGGCCAGCGGTGGCGCGGTCATCGGCAGTTCGCTGACCATCGCGCCGCCCGCGGCGATGGCGTCGAATAGTTCGCGGTTCTCCGGCGGGTAACACTCGGCCAGGCCGCAGCCGACGACTGCGATGGTGCGGCCTTTGACGCGCAGCGTCGCACGGTGCGCCGCGGAATCAATGCCACGCGCACCGCCGCTGATGATCGTCAGGCCCGCCTGTGAGCAGAGACCGGCGAGACGGTCGGCCTGCTCACGGCCGTAGAGCGTGCACGCGCGGGAGCCGACGATGGCCAGGCCGAGGCTGTCGCACTTCTCGATGGAACCGCGGACGTAGAGGAGCGATGGCGGATCGTAGATCTGGCGGAGGAGCGCGGGGTAATTCGCATCCTCGATGGCCAGCAGCGTGACGCCGTGCTGATCGATCAAGTCGATCTCACGCGTGACATCGGCTTCATCGATGGCGCGGCGGATCAGATCGGCTTTCTTGCGGCCGATGCCCTCGACTTCAGCGATCTGCGTGGCGGTCGCGCCGCAGACGGCGATAGCTGTGCCAAATTTAGATTGCAGGCGTTGTGTGAGGATCGGGCCGAGCCCGGGGACCAGGGCCAGACGCAGTCGGGCCTCGCGAACATCTTGAACTAAGGGTTCGGCCATGGGTGAAAGTCTAACAAGGCCAAAAGGCTCCGCCACTGGCGACTAAACGGGGAACAGCGAGTCGGGGATCGGGTCGTGCGAGACGGAGATCGCGGGCGGCCCGGATTCGATCGGTGTCACGGTCTGGCGGTTGAACTCGGCGGCAGGTTCGGCGGCCGATTCTGTTACCGCGCTGGGCTCCATCGGCGCTTTCGGCGCTTCGATCTCGACGAGATGATCCATCTGCATCACGGCGACGGGATCGCTCATCGGTTCGGTGGCGGCGGTGGGCGTGGGACTGGCAGGAGCGACATCGGCCAATAGCATCGGAGCGGGTGCGGACGCGGGAGTCGCCAGAGCTTCAACGATCACGGGGGTTGCGGCCGTTGGCGATTCGGTCGGCGCGTGAGCCTGCGACTTGTGCTGCACGAGGGCATCGACGATCTGCATGACGTGCAGCAGCGCTGGGCTGAAGGTCTGCTGCGACTGGTTGGCGAGCGTGGCGGCGGATTCGGTCACGGGTTCAACCGCGTCGGCGGCGAACGTGGCATCGACCGTGCCCGCGTCATCGGAGTCCGTATCGGAGAGGTCGAAATCCTCATCCTTGAGGCTTGGCCGAACGATCGCGCCCATGAGCAGCAGCCACCCGCCGAACGCGAGGACCCACGGCCGCGTCTTGCCGGTGAGCAGGCGGACGAGGCGGGTGTCGGGCGTCGTGACCGCTGTCAGCGGGATGCCGGAGATCGGCGGGTCCATCCAGGCGTCGATGGACTTGGAGACGTTGCGGGGATCGGGCCGCTCGAGTGGCTCGGTGCCGACGGGCTTGAGGTGGAGCTGCTGCCAGGCGATGCGCTGGATCAGCACCGGCTCGCCACGTTCGACGGCCCGGTTGAACGCCAGATAGTTCTGGTGACGGAGCTGCAGGATGTCGGCCTGACGCCGCAGGACATCGTTCTGGGCCTGGAGCTTGAGGTTGTCGATGAAGGGCGGCGCGAAAACAGTCGCGGCAATGATGATGAAGCCGAGCAGGAGCATGAGCCACCCGCCGAGGTCGGCTCGGTCAAGGGCATCACCGAATTTGCTGAAGGTCGGAAACATCACGACTGTTATCGGATTCCGAGGCGAATAATCCGCAACATTTGCTTCGGCATCCGTGCCAGGCAATGGGTCGCGGGCGACGGAATATACCACGGGGCGGTTCGGCCGTCATTCCGACGCGATGGGATTGCTCAACGTCCCGATGCGATCAATGCTCAGCTCCAGCTTGTCGCCGGCCTTGAGGAACCGCGGCGGCTTCATGCCCAGACCGACGCCACTCGGCGTGCCGGTCATGATCACGGTGCCGGGCAGCAGTGTCATGCCGTCGGAGAGGAACTCGATGAGCTGCGCGACGCTGAAGATCATGTCCGCGGTGCTGGAATCTTGGCGGAGCTCGCCGTTGACGCGGGTTGTCAGGCGGAGCGTCTGCGGGTCGGGCAGGTCTTCGGGCGTGATGAGTGTGGGGCCGAGCGGGCAGAAGGTGTCGAAGGATTTGCCGCGCACCCACTGCGAACCGCCCAGCGCCTTCTGCCAGTGCCGCGCGGAGACATCGTTGCCGATCGTGTAACCGGCGACGTGCCTGAGCGCATCCTCACGCTTCACATCCCGCGCCGCCTTGCCGATCACGACCGCAAGCTCGACCTCATAATCAACCTGCGCGGGATCCTTGCAGCAGCGCGGGATGATCACCGCATCACCAGGGTGCTGGACCGATGCCGGGTTCTTGGCGAAGAGCACCGGCTGCGACGGGATCGCCGCTCCTGTCTCCTCGGCGTGCTTGCGGTAGTTGAGGCCGATGCACAGGATCACGCGCGGCTCGACCGGCGCCAGCAGCTTCGTCACCAGCCCGGGCCGACCCGTCTCCTTCACACCCATCACCGGATCGCCGTCCAGCACCGTGACGCCGCCGCCCGGATGTTCGTGGCCGAAGACGATCTGGTTATTCTCGTTGACGAAACGGATGATGCGCATGAATGATGGTTTATCACGAACACCGCGCCGTCGCAAAGGGTCACGCCGCCGCCGCTCCGCCGCCGTGAATAATTCCATCACAACGTGTAAACTCCCACATTCCAATGGTCCACTACCGCCCCAATCTCGAAGAGTTCAAACGCCTCGCGCACCGCGGCAATCTCGTGCCCGTTTACCGCCAGATCGTCGCCGACCAGATGACACCCGTCGTCGCCTACCGCCGCCTCGTCCGCCCCGATGTCCGCCAGGCCCCCAGCTTCCTCCTCGAGTCCGTCGTCGGTGGCGAACGACAGGCCCGCTACTCCTTCATGGGCGCACAGCCCATCGGCCAGATCCTCGCCTACGGCACCAAGGTCCGCCGCACACTCGGCAAGCAGACTGTCGAATACACCTGCGCCGATCCCATGTCCGAGATGCACAAGCTCACCGCCGCATGGAACCTCGCACCGCTCGACGGCTCGGGCCTGCCCGACTTCACCGGTGGCTGGGTCGGCTTCGCCGGTTACGACACCATCCGCTACTCCGAAGGCGAGAAGCTCACCAACCCGCCGCGTGACGATCGCCACCTGCCCGACATGCAGTTCGGCCTCTACCGCGAGGTCGTCGCATTCGACCACGTCCGCAAGACCATCCTCGCCATCAACCACGTGCTCATCGACGAGCACGACAACGTGGAAGTCGCCTATCACGCCGGCTGCGCCCAGCTCGACGCACTGGTCAAGCGTCTCGAACACGAGCCGCTCTCCATGCGCAGCGGCGATGTCGATCTCGCCAGCCCCATCCGCACGCTGACCCACTCCAACATGACCGCCGCGCAGTACGAGGCGATGGTCGCCGCATCCAAGAAGTACATCGGCTCCGGCGACATCTTCCAGGTTGTCCTCTCTCAACGCTTCGAGCGCACCAGCGCCGCAGATCCATTCGATGTCTACCGCGCACTCCGCATCGTCAATCCCTCGCCCTACATGTTCTACCTCCAGGCCGATGGCTGCATCCTCGTCGGCTCGAGTCCCGAGATCCTCTGCAAGGTCGACCACGGCACCGTGACCAACCGCCCGCTCGCCGGCACGCGCCGCCGCGGCTCGACTCCCGAGCAGGACGCCGCACTCGAAGCCGAACTCCTCGCCGACCCCAAGGAGCGCTCCGAGCACATCATGCTCGTCGACCTCGGCCGCAACGACGTCGGCCGCGTCGCACAGCCCGGCTCCATCGCCCTCCCAGCCGTCATGCACGTCGAGCGGTACAGCCACGTCATGCACATCAGCTCCACCGTCACCGGCAAGCTCCGCCCCGGCCTCACCTGCTGGGACGCCCTCCGCGCCGCACTGCCCGTCGGCACCGTCTCCGGCGCCCCCAAGGTCCGTGCCATGCAGATCATCGACGAGCTCGAGCCCACCCGCCGCGGCCCCTACGCCGGAGCCGTCGGCTACGCCGACTTCGCCGGCAACATGGACATGGCCATCGCCCTCCGCACCATGGTCGTCACACCCGTCGAGCAGTCCCCCACCGCCTCCTTCGGCGGCGCCCCCGTCTGGAAGTACCACCTCCAAGCCGGCGCCGGCATCGTCGCCGATTCCGTCCCCGCCACCGAATACCAGGAAACCGTCTCCAAAGCCTCCGCCCTCGCCAAAGCCATCGACGTCGCCGAATCCGCCTTCCGCTGATCCCTCCACTCCTCTCCCCATACTCTTTAAAGCCCCGGGCTGCGGTTCCTCCGCTGCCCGCGGGCTCTCCCCATCCGGGGCGCGCACAATCCCGTCGTTCGGACATATTCCACCCCTCCCCCAACCCCCCGATTCCGCGCCTTAAGCCCTCGAATCCCATCACTTGCAAAAAACCATCCGGGAAACCCCCCGGACGTCCGCTTTGCCACATCCGTGCGCGCTCCCACCTCTCCCCCCGCGGGAGAGGTCGGCGAGTCC